>CAYUIS010000005.1:0-58469 GCA_964444825.1 uncultured Anaerolineales bacterium
CTAGACATGGCCGTGTAGGGAGTTCTAAACATGGCCTGTAGGGAGATCTAGACATGGCCTGTAGGGAGATCTAGACATGGCCATGTAGGGAGATCTAGACATGGCCATGTAGGGTGATCTGGACATCCCTACCAGAGAAACCAAACCCCGCCTCTGCGCCTTTGCGTTAAATGGACGCAATCACCAGGTAGGGGAGATCTAGACATCCCTACCAGAAAAACCAAACCCCGCCTCTGCGCCTTTGCGCTAAATGGGGCTCGGGCGACAGATCCTCATTCCAGCGAGATCAACCCGTGTAAGACGGCGAACTTTGTCAGATCGGTCACGGTCTTGATGCCCAGTTTGCGCATGATGCGCGCGCGGTATGTGTCGATCGTCTTTGCCGAGAGGGCCAGGCGCGCCGCGATCTGGGTGCTGGAGTGGCCCTCGACGACGAGGCGCAGCACCTCCAACTCCCGGGGAGCGAGCGTCGTCAGGGGATCTGGGAAGCCGACGGCCCTTCGCTGTTCGACATAGTCGTTGACCAACTGGTCCGTGATCTTCTGGCTCAGGTAGCGGTGGCCCTCGTGGATGGTGCGCACCGCCTCGATCACCTCGGCGCCGGCCGATTCCTTCAGAACATAGCCCTGGGCCCCGGCCTTTAAGGCGCGAAAGACGTGCTCGGTCGTATCGTGCATAGAGAGCATGATGACGCGCACCGCCGGGCAGGTGGTGTGTATCCGCCGCGCGGCGTCGATGCCGCTCAGCCCTGGCATGGAAACGTCCATGATCACAACATCGGGCCGTAGTTCCTCCACCTGGCGCGCTGCCTCGAGCCCATCCCCGGCGTCGCCGACGACGTGGATGTCCTCCTGCGCGTCCAGCAATGCCCGCAGACCGTCCCGGACCACGGCGTGATCGTCGGCCAGAAAAACGGTGATCGTCATCGCGCCACCTCCACAGTCACCCAGGTGCCCTCGTGAGGCACGGAATCGATCACACAACTTCCGCCCAGCGCCTCGGCCCGCTCCACCATGTTGATCATCCCCCATCCTCCATGATCGTCGCGAACTCGCGGTTGCGCCGGATCGAATCCCACCCCATCGTCGGCGATGACGAGGGACACGTGAGAGTCAGTGCTGCTCACCGTCACCTCGACATGGGTGGCCTGCGCGTGTTTGGTGACGTTGGTCAGCGCCTCCTGGGCGATGCGGAACAACGCGGTCTCCGTTCGAAGAGGCAGGCGGGGCGTGGGTTCCTCGCCCGTCACACTGATGCTGGCCCCCATCCGGGGCCCAACCCGCTTGGCGTACCAATCTAGCGCCGGGAGCAGGCCATAGTCGTCCAGCACGGGGGGACGCAGTTCCGCCATGACGAGCCGGATGCGGTCGGTCGCCTCCTTCACCAGTCCCAGGGAATCCTGCAGGGTCGCGTCTACGGAGGGCGGTGCCTGCTCGGGGATCTGGGACTGGATCAGGCTGAGGCTGAGGCTCAACGCCGTCAGGTTCTGGCCGACCATGTTGTGCAGATCCTGCGCCAGCCGCTTCCGCTCGGCCTCCTCAACCTCGGCCAGACGAGCCCCCAGATCGCGCAGGTGCTGGCGCTGATCCGCGAGGGACTGGAGCAGGCGGGCGTGCTGGATGGCGGTGGCCAGGGAGTCGGCTATCTCCCGGACGATGGTGAGGTGTTCGGCCGTCAGCAGCGTTGCTTCGTCCATCGCCAGGTTCAGCGAGCCGATCAACTCGTCCCGGGAAACCAGGGGGACGCAGGTGCAGGCGCACAGCCCCTCGGCCAGCAACGCCCGACAGATCGGGGATTCCCGGAGGGGGGCAGGGGAATCCGCTGTGACCAAGACCTCACCTTGACCAAGCTGGCGTATCAACCCGGCGTCCAGGGGGAAACGCCCCCCCTCCCCAACCCGCTCCCGGCCCTTCCCGACGGCGGCGATCAAATGCCCCTCGGATCCATCCTGCTCAAACAGCGCCACGCTGGCCCGCCGGCAGAGCAGCAGGCGCTGAATGCGCCCCAGCACGGCCTCGCTCGTCTCGGGCACCGACTGGGCGCTGAGGATGGCCGCGTCGATCTCGTGCAGGATCGCCAGGCGGTGGGCGTGCTGCTGCAGCCTGGCCTGCGCCTGCTTGAGTTCCGAGATGTCGACCGTCATCACCTGCCAACAGGGCCGCCCTTCCCACACGATGGGCACGATGCTGACGAGGGCATTAAGGAAGGTCCCATCCCGACGGGTGAGGCGCACTTCGTGCTGGTGTACGAAACCCTGCTCCCGGACGATAGACCACATCTCGGCTCTCTCGTCTGGATCATAGTATATCCGGGTAGGGTCTTTCATAGCGACGAGCTCGTCACGGGTATATCCTGTGAGCATCGCGTCGTTAAACGCCAGAACGTTCGCCTCCGAATCGACAACGGCGACGCTCATGGGGGCTTTTTCAAACAGCGAGCGGTATCGCTCCTCGCTCTCCTGGAGCCCCTGCTGCGCGCGCTCCCGCCGGGCGATTTCGCCCTCCAGCGCGACGTTAGCCTGGACGAGCTCGGCGGTCCGTTCCTGTACCCGCAGATCCAGTTCGTCGTAGGCTTTATGCAGCGCTTCCTCGGCCCGCTTCCGCTCGGTGATGTCCCGCACCACGCCGTTAAAGCCGACGATCTTGCCCTGAACGTCCTTCACGGCGGTAGCCCGGGTAGCGACCCATATCACCTCGCCGTCCCGGCGGACCACCCGGCACTCGGTCTGGGGGTCAATCCCTGGGATGGTCTCTAGAGGTTCTCCGGCCAGGGCACGCTCGATCTCTGATGACAGAGGAGCCACATCGCCAGGGTGCACGTATTCAACAAAGTGGTGCCCGAGCATCTCCCCAGGCTCCCAGCCGGTAAAGCTCCGAACGGCGGCGTTGAGGTAGCGCAGGTTACCGACCAGATCGGCGGTGAACACGACGTCGTTGATATTGTCCGCCAGACGGCGGTAGCTTTCCTCGCTCTCCCGCAGGGCCTCCAGCGCCCACTTGTGCTCGGTGATGTCCTGCGAGCTGCCCTCATAGTACATCACCTGAGCGTCGGCATCGCGGACCGCGCTAAAGCTGGACCGGACCCAGCCGGTTGAACTGTCGTACCGTTTCACCTCCAGCTCTATCCCGCTCACGACGTCCTGCTCCTCCAGCAGGGCCAGCCAGCGGTCGCGGTCCTGGGGGTTCACATACATCTCCGCCACGTTGGCGGCCATCAGCGCCTCGCGGCTGGGATATCTCAATATGCGCACCATGGCCGCGTTAGCGACCGTGATCCGACCATCAGGCGTGGTGCGGTGGAGGCCAACAGGCACATCCTCAAACAGCCCCCGGTATCGTCTCTCACTCGCCTCCGATCTCTCGTACAACTGCGCGTTTCGGATAGCGATGGCAGCCTGAGTAGCAAACTGGCCGAGCAGATCGACGTCGGAGGGAGAAAACACACGGTCCGGATCGGCCTTGACGACCAGCGTCCCCAGGAATTCTTCTTGGCGGCCCTGATCCCAGATGATGGGAACGCCCAGAACCGACACGCGCGGGGGTGCCTCCGAAGGAGCCGACAACTCTACAGGGTTCTGGTAATCGTCCAACACCAGCGCTTCGCCGGTCTCCCATATCATGCCCGAGAGGTCCTCCCCCCGCTGAAACGTGGCCCCGAGGGGTATAACGGCCCAACCATCACTAACAGCAGCCCTCAGCACGTTCTGCTCGGCATCGTAGAGGGAGACGCCGCTGGCGACCCCATCTAAAAGATCCATTGCCCGGGAGACGACCGATCGGAGGACCTCCTCGAGATCAAGGTTGGTGGTCAGCTCCAGCCCTGTATAGCGCAGGGATTCCAATTCCCGCGTGCGGCGGCGCAGCGCCTCCTCCGTCCGCTTGCGCTCGGCGACCTCGTTCCGCAGGGCCTGGTTGGTGCTCGTCAGTTCGGCCGTTCTTTGCGCGACCTGCACCTCTAGCGAGTCCCGAGCCTCGCGCAGTTCAGCCTCGCTCGTCCGAAGCTGATCGAGCAGCGCACCGTGGATCTGGCCTTGCTCGGCCAGGATGGTCTCCCGAGTGCGTCGCAGGAACCCGGCGGCGACCTCCGCCAACAGCCCCGCCAGGCGGGGTTGCAGCGCGACCACCTGGGCCGGGTCCAGCCCCTGGACGAGTTGGTCGGCCAGGACCTGCAACGTCAGGCTCAGGGCTTCAGGTTGGGTGTAGTGCAGCTCCACCAGAGCCACACCGATCGCTTGCGTTTCGTCGGGCGCGATCGATTCCGCGAACAGGAGGGCGAGAAGCTGATCGGTCAACTCGATCAGGCTTTGGCGTATTTGCGTCGCTTTGAGGGGAACAAAGGTAGGTATGGTCGCGAGAGCCTGGTACCAGCTCTCGGCGATGTTTTCACGACGGTCACGGTGGATCTGCTCAACTCGTGACTGGCCTACAACTTTCATCTTGCCCTCCGTATCACACCAGCGCGCACACGGTGAGGCAGCCAAAGGCCCAAGGCCTGGCTAGGGTTTGCGCCCGACCCCTCCCCAACCCAGAACCCGTTCCGGATGGCCGTGTAGCAGATCATCCGCTCCCTCCGGCCGCCACAGTGGGAGTTTCACCAGGCCAGGCTCGACCAAGGCAAGTCCATCAAAGAACCGTTCGGTCTCGGCGTAGGAGCGCATTTTCGTGGGAATCTGCGAGCGAGCACTGATCTGACGCAGTGTCTCGCCGATCTCAGGGGCGACCTCTTCGAGGGACATCTGCGATATGGCCATATAACTCCCCGGCGCCGCCGCCTCGCGGAAGGTGCGGACGGCAGCGTATATCCTCTCGTCCTCGACGACAAAATGCGTCGCACCCAGGATCAGGATGCCTATGGGCCGTCCAAAGTCGAGTAGGGACCCGACTGCCGGATGGGCCAGGATACCGTCGGCTTCGGCGAGATCGGCCTGGATGGCATCGGCGTGGGGATTGTCCGCCAGGATCGCCTTGCTGTGCGCCACGGCGACCGGATCGATGTCCACGTAGACGACGCGGGCGCTCGGGTTGGCCTGCTGGGCAGCCTCGTGGACGTTACCAACGGTCGGTATGCCGGAACCCAGATCAAGAAACTGGTCGATACCCTCGTCGATGAGAAAACCGACCACACGACGCAGAAACGCCCGCAGAACGCGCGAGTTCAGGGGCATGTCGGGAAGGACCTGGTTGAACTGATCGGCCACCAAACGGTCGGACTCGAAATTGTGATAGCCGCCCAGGTTGTAATCGTATATGCGCGCGGGGCTGGGTCTATCCAGGAGGACACCCTCCGGTGCCCATGCAGGTCTATGCATCTCGTCTTACCTCCGTCTTCTTCGCTCGCACCCCCGTCTCCTTCGCTCGCACCCCCGTCTCCTTCGCTCGCACCCCCGTCTCCTTCGCTCGCACCCCCGTCTCCGGGGGTGTCTTTCGCCCCCGAGGAGAGAGTTGTGGGAATGGTCAGCGATGAAAAAAAAGTGCCCTCTTCCACAGGCTTACTGCGGGCAAGGTGTAGGGTGATTGTAGCATAGCCTGCCAAGCGACGCAAGTTTTGTCCTCTTGCCACTTGCGCCCGAACATACGTTCTGGTACAATATGCGAGACATCAACCGCCAACGGCCAACCGAGGAGGCAGAATGGCCAAAACACACACACAGTGGGTCTGTCAGAGCTGCGGGCGCACCACGCCCCGGGAGATGGGCCGCTGCCCGGGCTGCGGCGAGTGGGGCACGATGGTCGAGGTGATGGAGCAGCCGACGGCTGCTGCGTCCGGCGTGCCACTGGGCCCTGGGAGCGAGCCTCGCCGCCTGAGCGAGATCGATACCGCGGGTTTGGAACGGCTGCCGCTTCCCCTGAAAGAGTTCGCGCGGGTGCTGGGAGGGGGCGTCGTGCCTGGCTCGCTGATTCTCGTCGGCGGCGATCCGGGCATCGGCAAGAGCACGCTTCTCCTGCAGGCAGCGGGGATGCTGGCCGAGTCGACCGGCAAGCCGGTCTTGTACGTCTCGGGCGAAGAGTCGGCTCGCCAGATCAAGATGCGGGCCGACCGGCTCTCCATCGGCGATGACAACCTGTTCATCGTCACAGAAACCCACCTGGGGACGATCCTGCGCCACGGCGAGCAGGTTCAGCCAGCGGCGATGATCGTGGACTCGGTACAGACGGTCTATTCGGAGGAACTGACGTCGGCTGCCGGCTCGATCAGCCAGGTGCGCCAGGCGGCCTCCCGCTTCCAATGGTGGGCCAAGGCTGAAGGTGTGTCGGTCTTTCTGGTAGGCCACGTCACCAAGGAGGGCGCCATCGCCGGGCCGAAAGTGTTGGAGCACATCGTGGACACGGTGCTATATCTGGAGGGGGACCGCTTCCACACCTACCGCCTGCTGCGCTCGGTCAAGAACCGCTTTGGCGCCACCTCTGAGGTAGGGGTGTTTGAGATGCGGGAGCAGGGCATGGTCGAGGTATCCAATCCGTCGGAGGTCTTTCTGGCCGAGCGAATGGTCAACGCGCCCGGGTCGGCCATCGCGGTGACGATGGAGGGCACGCGCCCGCTCTTGGTCGAGATTCAGGCCCTGGCCAGCCACTCCAGCTTTGGCCACCCACGCCGCACGGCCAACGGTGTGGACTTTAACCGCCTGCTACTGATCGTCGCCGTGCTCAGCCGCCGCGTAGGGTTGCGGCTCTACGACCAGGACGTCTTTGCCAACGTGATCGGCGGCCTGCAGGTGGGGGAGCCAGCGGCAGACCTGGCCGTGGCGGTAGCCATCGCCTCAAGCGTGCGCGACCGGCCCGTAGCAGCCGACCTGGCGCTGATCGGCGAGGTGGGGCTCTCCGGCGAGGTGCGGGCGGTGGGGCAGCAGGCGGCCCGGCTGAGGGAGGCGGCCCGGCTGGGGTTCCGTCGTTGCCTGGTGCCCAGGTCGGTGCGGCGCGACGCCGAGCCAACCCCCGAGGATATCGTTGTCACCCCGGTACGCTCTGTGGCCGAAGCGATCAAGCAGGCCCTGGTAGGGTAGATCTCAGGGGGTGCATTTCAATCCTGGGGCAACTTGTTCTTCAATGCTCCCAGTCCCCGTCCTCGGGGACGTCGAGGCCAGGTCAAGATATGCCGCAGACGCCCCCGAGGACGGGAGCTTCGAGCGGTGTTCAAAGTTGCCCCCAAATTGAAGTCCACCCGATCCCAGGCGTGAGGGTGCGCGTTGCCAGGACCTGTGTTATAATCGTGAGATAGAGGCAAGAGTCGTCTCGGTCGGACCTGCGGTATCATCATACGCTCGAGCCCACCGACATATACAAGGTGCAGTCGGCTGGCAGCACCCGGCAAAAGACAGTCACAATCAAGGAGGAAATGGATGGCAAAGCTAGAGACGATTGAGGGCATTGGGGACGTCTACGCCCAGCAATTACGCGCGGCAGGGGTTGGCTCAACAGACGCGTTGCTCAGCCAGGGCTCGACACCCAAGGGCCGCCAGGACATCGCCGAGAAGACCGGGATCAGCGGGAAACTGATCCTGGAGTGGGTCAACCACGCCGACCTCTTCCGCATCGTGGGTGTCGGGGAGGAGTACTCCGACCTGCTGGAAGAAGCGGGGGTCGACACCGTTCCTGAATTGGCGCAGCGTAATCCTGAGAACTTGTATCAGAAAATGCAGCAGGTCAACGCGGAGAAAAAGCTCGTCCGAAGGACACCAGCTCTATCCCAGGTCAGCGATTGGGTGGCACAGGCCAAGGGGCTGGAGCGTGTAGTCACGTACTAGCCACAAGCGCCGATGCTTGTACCACTCAGCCGAGGTGCTGCCAGCCAAGTTACAGACAGACGGAGATGACAAAGAGAGGATCGACAAAACGACCAAGCAGCCGTTCGCGCGGGCGTCAAAGTAGCCGCTCGCGCCGCCAGACCCCTTCGCTGCCACAGATCAACCTGACCCCCGATCAGCAGCTCGACATCCTGGGCTACGTGCTGCTGGCCCTGGCCGGCTTTACGATCCTCAGCTTCATTAGCTCAGAGCGGGGACTGATAACCGGCGGGTGGTTAGGGCTGCTGCGGCGGACGTTTGGCTGGGGGGCCTACCTGACGCCCATCCTTGTGGGTGGCGTGGGGTTGTGGCTCGTCCTGCGCGATTTTGGCGAGCGGGCGCCCCGGCCGACCCCACAGCAGATTGGTGGCGTGCTGCTGGGCTACGTGGCCCTGCTGACCACGTGCCACTTGCTGGCAGCCCCGGCGATGTTCGACGGTGATCTCGGGGCCACGGCCGAGGCAGGCCACGGTGGCGGGTACCTGGGCGCGGAGTTGAGCTGGCAGCTCTTGCACGGATTGGGCGGCGTGGGGACGGGTATCGTGATGCTCGTGTGGTGGCTGATCGTCGCCGGGCTTACGTTTGGGATCTCTATACAGGACGGCGTGGACGCAGGGGAGCGCCTGCTGGAGGCGTACCGCTCCAGCCGGCTCACACAGGCACTAGGATCGAAGGGGACGGCACCCAGGAGACGCACCGCAGCGCGGGACCGCGCTGCAGGGCGTCAGCGTTTCGATGAACCGAGACCGGTAGTGGCCTCGCCACCCCCGGCTGCCGCCGTCGCCACCTCGGCCGGCTCGGGGCAATCACCCCTTTCCGGTACCGACCAGTTTTGGCAGATCCCCGATCTTGACGACATTCTGAACCCTGGCACCGATCAAGATATTGGCGCAGAGATATTGCGCCAGCAGGCCCGGACCATCGAGACGACGTTGGACAGTCTGGGCGCACCGGTATGGGTGCGGGAGACCAACCCCGGGCCGGTCGTCACCCAGTTCGCCATCGAACCGCGAGTGCTCACCAACCATAACGGCGCGGAGACCAAGGTCAAGGTCAGCCGCATCAGAGCCTTGGCCAACGACCTGGCGCTGGCGCTGGAGGCCAAGACACTCCGTATCGAGGCTCCCATCCCCGGCAAAGGGTTGATCGGCATCGAGGTCCCCAACCCCCAGGTTTCCTTGGTCGCGTTGCGGGATACCATCGAGTCGGAGCAGTATGAGGCGGTTGATTCTCGGCTACGGCTAAGCCTGGGTCAGAACGTCTCCGGTGTTCCGGTCGTCGCCGATCTGACAGCTATGCCTCACCTGCTCATCGCCGGAACGACCGGCTCGGGCAAGTCGGTCTGCATCAACGCGATGATCACCGCGCTGCTCTTGCAGAACACGCCGACTGAACTGAAATTCCTCATGGTGGACCCCAAGCGGGTAGAGCTGATAGGATACGAGGGCATTCCCCACCTGCTGTCAAAGGTGGTGGTGGAGATGGAGCGGGTGACGAGCGCGCTCCAATGGATATTGCGGGAGATGGACGGACGCTACCGGTTATTGGCCGACACAGGAGCTACCAATATCCGCGATTTTAACGAACGCGTCGCACCAAACACAGGCGCCAGGACCCTGCCATACATCGTGGTCGTCATCGACGAGTTGGCCGATCTGATGATGATGGCCCCGCAAGAGACGGAGCGCTCTCTGTGCCGTATCGCGCAGATGGCACGAGCCACAGGCATTCACCTGGTCGTCGCTACCCAACGCCCCAGTGTGGACGTGGTCACGGGACTGATCAAGGCCAACTTTCCGGCGCGCATCGCCTTCAACGTAGCCTCGCAGGTGGATTCGCGCGTCATCCTGGATATGCCAGGGGCTGAACAACTGCTAGGCCAGGGCGATATGTTGTTCCTGCCGCCCGACGTATCCAAGCCTCTGCGGTTGCAGGGCGCATTTGTCTCCGATGAGGAACTGCGCCGGCTGGTGCACTACTGGAAGGAGCAGGGCAGGCCGGGGGCCATACCGGCGGAAAAGTCCGTGCAGCAGCCGCTGTGGGACGAGATGCGTGAGGCCAGGAAAACGCTAGAGTTTGAGGACGATCTAGTACCCCAAGTGATCGACCTGGTGCTGCGGGAACAACGGGCCTCCATCTCGCTCCTGCAGCGTAAACTGCGCATCGGCTACACACGAGGGGCGCGGCTGATGGACATCCTGGAACGTCACGGGGTGGTAGGACCTCAGCCGTCAGGCGGACAGGCGCGGGAGGTATTTCCCGGCGCGGCGCGGGCTTTGCTCGAGTCTGGAACCGAGCACTAGCAGGTGGGACCACTTTAGGATAGGTACTTATTCCTCCGACGAGCGGTGCTTCCGGCGCTCTTCCTTCAGTTCTGGCCACTCCTGCGCCTCGCCGTCCCGGGCTTGGCTTGTGACAATGTGCTTGACCGCTCGGATGAGTGCTTCGGGGTCGTAGCTCTCTACTTGGGACTTTAACTTTTCCACGGCGGCCAATTCCTGCTCACTCAGGGTTCTGCCGGTCTCCGTCTCTATCGCAACCAGCGCCAGCACTAGCGCCCGCTCGTCGTCGTTGAGGTCTTTCCCACCACCTTCTTCCAGTAGGCTGCGAATCCCTTCAGGATTGAAAATCGAGGGCTTTGATTTATCCTCTGTCATCACGGCTCCTCCTATAGATCACAAAAAGACACCTTGGAGCATCATGTCCCATCTGTTCCTGCACCTCAACTTCAATTGGGGTGTCTGGCAGCAATACCTCACAGTAAACTTGCCACAAACCCGGGCAGGCAATGCACGATTGATCGTGCCGTTCCAACCCCGCCCGCTGCGAACCCAGGTGGGCGGCACAGCGCGTGACCGTGATCTCCATCCGGTCGTTTTCAACAGCAAACTCGGCCTCAAATCCGGCGGCCAGTACCTCTTGAAAGTAAGTATGGATGATCCGAGCTGCATCCTCGAAATCGTCGGCGGCCTGCTTGCCCAGGGCGCGCAACATCCTTCTCATCTCGATGCGCCCAAACGCGGCTCGGACCCGCGCGTTCAACTCTGCGGCTGCTGTCCAGCCGTACGCGTCGTGCACCTTGAGAAACCACTGGCCGTCCCAAGCCATCGCCAGCAGGGCCAGCATGCGGGCCCGCTTCTGCGGTGAAATCGTGTATGGTGCCACCGTCCCCATCCTTGTCCCCCCACTCGGCTTATGGCTGGCGCCAATCGGGCGCCTGGGCCCGGTACGACCAGCGCCACCGTAAACCGACGGGATAGCCGATCATTTTGGCCAGGTCGCCGGTGACTCGGATGACGGGCACCCACATCAGCGCCTGGGCCTTTTGCCCCAAGCTCAACCTCTGCCACAAATCCGCGAGCCGGCGCCACCCAGTCCAGAACATCCCCGGTATGGAGAGGAGGAACAACGCCCACCACCGTGGGTTCAACGTCATCCCGGCAACGGCGACGAGGGGTGCGGCGACCAGGTAGGTCAAGTAGCGAATGAGATGCCGCTCGCGCCATAGATCTGCTTTACCGTCACCCCGCGCGTAGCGATAGTATTGGACGAAAAAGGCACGCAGGCTGGAACGGGGCCGGAAATGAACAGTCGCCTGAGGGACAAAGAAAAACGGTCCGTATCGATTCCGTATTCGCAAGTCAAAGATCAGATCTTCACAGTAATCGAGCCACTCTGGGTATCCTCCCACCTCCGCCCAGGCGCGCTTGCGAAAGGCGACCGAGCGACTGGAGGGAAGAAACCGCGTTGGATCGATCTCCCGCAACGCTGGAAGCACCGTCGCGCCCATCGCCGTTTCAAAGGCGGTCTGCGGGTCGGGGACAAAAAAGCCAGCAACCGCCTCGGTGCGTGCTTCAGCAAACGGCGCAGTGATCTTTTCCAACCAGTGTTGGCTGAGGCGCACCCCTGCGTCGGTCACCGCGATGACGTCCCCTGTCGCGGCCTCGATAGCTGCGTTGCGCCCCTGCGAGATGTTGCCCCCCGGTCGCTGGAAAAAACGGAGAGGCAGGTGATGAGCGGCTTGATAGGTCTCCAGCACCGATAGCGTAGCGTCGGTCGAGCCACCGTCACACATAATCACCTCATCCGGCAGGCGAGTCTGAGCAGCCAGGCTATCCAGCAGATGGGGCAGGGTGTTGGCCTCGTTCAGCACCGTGGCGACGACGGAAATACGCATGTGGGGCGATTATACACGACGACGCGTGGTCTGCCAAGCCGTGAGACAGATATTTATCGGATCGGGTTGTCACTTGACGTTTGGGGGGAGGCGTGATAAAGTTGCCCCGCAGTTTCAAAGGGGCAGATAACAAAGTGCGTACCGCAAGCCTACGGTGTTCTACTGGAATCACGTGTTTAGGAGTACAAACAGATGAGCGAACGGGAAATGGGAACCGTCAAGTGGTTCAGCAACCAGAAAGGCTATGGATTTATCGTCCGCGACCAAGGCGGGGAGGTGTTTGTTCACCACACCGCCATCCAGAGTGAGGGTTTCCGGACGCTCAACGAGGGCCAGCGGGTCGAGTTCGCCGTCGAACAAGGCCCCAAGGGACTAGAGGCCACAGACGTCTCTCCGGAATAAGTAAACGCCGATTTCCAAGTAGGCGCGCGTACGCGCTAACCCGTCTGCTCCGCCAGCTCCTCACGCACCGTTCGAAGCAGTGCTTCGGCCTTCAGTTCCGCTAGCGTGTAGCAGGGGGCCTCAAGATGATCGGCCAACGCCTGGGCCAGGCCCTGGTCAAAGGCCTCGTGCTCCATGTTGATCACCAGCGAACGAATGTGGTTCTGGGGAAACAACTCGGCGATGCGGTACGCCTCTTCCTGGGGAGGCAGGTTTGCCATCGAGACGTTGCCCGCCCCATCGGTGAGCAGCACCATCAGGGGCATCAGGTCAGGATGCTGACGCAACTCTCGGGTGATGACCTCAAAGGCGGTATGTAGCCCTGCCGACAGAGGGGTCTTGCCGCCGACAGGGATGTCCACCAGAGCCCGCCGCGCCAGCTCAACACTGCTGGTGGGCGTTAGCACGGCCTGAGCGGCGTTCTTCTGAAAGACAACTAGGCCCACCCGGTCACGCTGCTGATAGGCATCCGTCAGCAGCGACATGACAGCCCCCTTCGTCGCCTCCATCCGCTCCGCCACCGCCATCGACCAGGAGGCGTCCACGACAAAAAGCACCAGGTTGGCAGCACGTCTGACGCGCACCTTGCGCCGATAGTCGACCGGGCGCAACGCCAGGGCGGGGCCGTCCTCGCTCCGTCGCTCGTTCTGGTATGGCGCAGCCGCACGGAACGTGGCGTCAAAAGCTAGATCGGTGGCGTCACCAGGGGTTGGACGGGACTGAACGTATCGCCCGCGCTTGCGCTCCGTGCGGGTCTGGCTGCGGCGGCCGCCGCTGGAGCGCGTCAGTCGATCGAGGGGCGTGTCGAGTCGCCGCGGCATAAACGTCTCACCGACCCCGGCCTCCTCGCCGTAATCCCACCACGTGCCCTCCGACGGCCACTGAGGGACAGTCTGCAGAACCGGTTCCCGGCTTAGCTCGGCTCGCTCGGGAGCGTCCTCGTCACCGATCTCCCCAAATGCGCTTTTTTTTTACCTGCGGGATCGGCGGCTGCCTCACCCTCCTCAGCCACCTCTGCCTCAACCGGGTTTTGGGCGCGGGCCTCGGTCAGCCGATCCGAGAGATCGCCCATGGTGACCTCTGCTTCCTGCAACGGATGCCGCTTTAACCGGTGAGGAAGCGCCAACTCGGCCGCCAGCAGGATATCGTGGTCGGTCAAACGGGTACGTCCCTCAAAAGCAGCCTGGGCGCGCGCGGCTTTGAGCACCACCAAATCGGCGCGGTGGCCATCTACCCCCAACTCGCTCATCATCGTGGCGATGGTGGCCAGATCCGACTGGGAAAACCTGACCTGATCGATGAGATCACGGGCGCGCGCGATTTCCTGCGAAAGCGCCTGCTCCCTGGGGGACCATTCGGCACAAAAGCCCTCCGGGTCAGCCTCGTACGCCAGATTGTGATCCATTATGGCCACCCTGGCGACGGGGTCGCGGATACCCTGGATATCCACACACAGGGCAAAACGGTCGAGGAGCTGGGGCCGAAGATCTCCTTCCTCCGGATTCATGGTACCCACGAGTATAAAACGAGCGGGATGGCTGAAAGAGATGCTCTCCCGCTCCACCACGTTGACTCCCATGGCTGCCGCATCCAGCAGCAGATCAACGACGTGGTCGTCGAGCAGATTGACCTCATCCACGTAAAGGACGCCTCGGTTGGCAGCAGCGAGGACCCCCGGCTCAAAGTGCCGTTCTCCCTTCTGGATGGCACGCTCGATATCCAGGGTGCCCACGACGCGATCCTCGGTCGCGCTGACCGGCAGATCGACGAATCGGGTGCGGCGGCGGGCACGGGGCAGGTCGCCATCGCTGCCATTCCGCTCGTGGCACTCGGTGCACCACGCCGCGGGCTGGTCGGGATCGCAACTGAAGGAACAATCGGCAACCACCTCAATCTCGGGCAGCAGCGCAGCCAGCGCCCGGGCGGCGGTCGACTTGGCCGTGCCGCGCTCGCCCCGAATGAGCACGCCACCGATCTGGGGATGGATGGCGTTAAGTATCAGAGCGCGTTTCATACGCTCCTGTCCTACAATTGCCGTAAACGGAAAGATCGTTGACATAGTGTTGACCTCGGGCCACATTATACCGCAATCGCACAGGATAACAATACCTCGTACGGTTAGGACTGTACTACTCCTTTACACACACCACAATCATCTTCTCCGAAAGCCATATCCGAAATCCCAACGTCAATTTTAAATTGACAACCTGGAACATCTGTGTCATAATCCTACTGGAGAGCACTCCTCCGGAGAGCAGGCGTCTTGACGCTCTGCTCCTGACTGTGATAAAATACGAATAGCCCTGCGGTGTTCCCTCAAAAGCGAGGGAAGCAACCGGGAATCTGATGGCGTGCCAGCGACGCCATCGTTGATCCACGACGCCGGAGCGACGCGAACATAGGGGGAATCAAGATGACAACCATCAAGCACGTGGTCAAGCGAACCGGAGCAATCGTGCCCTTCAACCAAGAGCGCATCACCAACGCCATCTACCGGGCGGAGGTAGCCGTCGGAGGTCGTGATCGGGCTATCGCGGAGGAGATGTCCGATCAGACCGTAGCCATATTGGAGGAGAGCACTGCGCCAGGCCACATCCCGGCTATCGAAGAGATCCAGGACGTGGTCGAGAGGGTGCTGATCAGGAACGATTACGTCGAGATGGCCAAGGCGTATATTCTCTACCGTGACGAGCGGGCCAGGCATCGCAAAGAGCGGGCCAGGCGTTTGACCCGTTCCTACGATAATATCCCTTGGCGCAAGATCTGGGAGGTTCTAGATTGGGCCGTGGATCACAATCTCCACACCTACGAACGGTTGAACGCCCGCGTCGGACGCGGGGGGTTCCCGGAGATCGTGCGCGAGACCGACCGCGCCTACAACGAAGATATCACGACTGCATCAGAGATTATTCGGGAGCGGCGGGATAGCGTCAAGATCGTCATCATCGCCGGGCCCTCATCTTCGGGCAAGACGACCACAACTACCAAGCTCGCCCACCTGCTGAAAAAGATGGACCTCAGCCTGGTGCCACTCACCGTGGACAATTACTTTTTCGACCTGGAGCTCCACCCACAGGACGAGTTCGGCGACTATGACTTTGAGACACCACAAGCCCTCGATCTGGGGCTCATCAACGAGCACCTGGCGCGTTTGGTCACCGGGGAGCAGGTGCTGACTCCCTTCTACGATTTCAAGGCCGGCAAACGTCACGACGCTCAGACCCCGATGCAAATTGGCAAAAATGACGTCATTCTGATCGATAGCCTGCACGGCCTGTTCCCAGACATGACCCAGTCGATCGACGACGAACTCAAGTTCAAGCTGTACATCGAGCCCTTGCTGCAGATGAAAGGCCCGGATGGGAAGTATGTGCGCTGGACCGACCTGAGGTTGATGCGTCGTATGGAGCGGGATGCCGTCCACCGGGCCTACGACCGGCGCCAGACGCTGGAGCATTGGCACTATGTCCGCGCCAGCGAAATGCGCAACATCATCCCCTACATCAACTCGACAGACTATGTCGTGAACAGCGGTCTACCGTACGAACTCCCCATTATGCGGGCCAGGTTGTTCCATCTATTCGAGGAATGGGTGAAGGCGTATGAGGGCGATCCGCTCCGAGAGGATGCCCTTATGCGCGCCGAGCGGGTGCACGATCTCCTGAGAGCCATCACCCCGGTTGATGATGACTCTGCCATACCGCCTGGCTCGCTCCTGCGGGAATTCATCGGCGGCAGTTGCTACGAGTACTAGTTTTATCATTCTGCTCGAAAAGCAGCCATGAGGAATTGGCCTGACATGGCCGACTATTACACATTCCGCAAGTTCACGGTCGAGATTCACGGTGCCGAGCACATCATCGTCGGCAAACCGGGCGTCTGGGCGTGGAACCGCCTTGATCCGGGCACAGCGGCGCTGCTCGAGGTGGTCGATGTGGATCCCCAGGATGCAGTGCTGGACTTGGGCTGTGGGACGGGCGTTATCGGCGCGGTGGCAGCCCGTCTGGCCTCCCAAGGTCAGGTCACGCTGGTGGACTGCAACGTGGCGGCAACGGCCTGTGCTGAGCGCACGCTGGTCGCCAACAACCTCACCAATGCGGACGTACGACTGGCAGATGGCGTGGATGGCCAGGCGCCAGCTTCGTTTGATCTAGTGCTAAGCCATCTTGCGCGCGGACGCGCTGTGCAAGAGGCCCTCATCCAAGGCGCGGCCCGTGTGTTGCGGCCCGGTGGCCGCTTTTACTGTGTCGCTCACAAGCGCGCCGGGGTCAAGGGCGCAATCGCGTATACGCGCGAGCTGTTTGGGCAATGCGGCGTGGTGCGGCAGAAGAAGGGCTATCACGTGGCGATGGCGGTCAGGCCTGCGGATCTGTACCTGCCCGCGCTCACGGATAGTTATGTCACGCGCACCGTCGCCGTGGACGGCGCCGAGGCAATACTGGTAAGCAAATCGGGCGTCTTCGCCTGGGATCGGCTGGACGAGGGCACGGCAGCCCTCGTGGAAACGATAGAGATCCGTCCCTCCGATCATGTGCTCGACCTGGGATGTGGGACTGGGCTGGCCGGGCTGGCGGCTGCTCGGCGGGCGAACAAGGGCCAGGTTGTGCTGACAGATGCCGACGTGCGCGCCTGCGAATCGGCCCGCCGGACGTTGGAGGCGAACGGGGTCACCAACAGTATCGTGCTGCTCGGAGACTGTGGTTCCGCTGTCCTTGATCGCCGATTCGACGTCGTCATCACCAATCCGCCTTTCCATCAGGATACTGGCGTGGAGTATGCAGTGGCGCGTCAGTTTGTGCGCGACGCCGCGCAGGTTCTCTCCCCCGGGGGGAGGCTCTTTCTCGTTGCTAACCGCTTCTTGGCATATACCGATACGATCCGTGAGGTCTTTGGAGATGCCACCACTGCCTATTCTGACAACAGCTATCACGTCCTGAGCGCAGTGGCGCAGAAACCCAGTTCCGAGTACAATTGGGATGCAAAACAAGGAGAAGGCAATGTGGGCATGGCAGGGAGACAAACGGGTTGACGCCTGCGACGTGGTCGTCGTCGGGGCGGGTCTAGTGGGGGCAGCGGTGGCTGCAGGCCTGAGCCGCGCGGGGTTCGATACCGCGGTATTGGAGGCTTGTAGCGTGGCGAGCGGCGCGACGGGACGGTGCGCCGGCATGGTGCTGACGGGTCTGGCCGGTCACTATAGCTGGGCCGTCGCTGGATATGGCAGGGAAACGGCACGCGAGGTCTGGGCGTTGACCGTCGAAGGCCGGGAACGGCTGATCGAGACTGCCGAACAGTTAGCGCTGCCGGTGGAGCGGACTGGCAGCCTGGCCCTGGCCGTGGATGCTGCCGAGGTGCAAGCGCTGGCGGAATCGGCGGCCTTGCTGGAGGAGGACGGCTTTGACGTCCAGTTCCATCCCCAGGACCCCATAGGGCGTGGTTTCCGCGGTGCTCTGCGCTACCCCGACGATGCGACTGTGGATGCTGCTGGACTGACCCAGGCTCTGCTGTCCACCAATGACATCACTGTCCACGAGGGCACCGAGGTCTACAGCGTCGAGAGAGAGGGGGATGGCGTCCGTGTCTGGGCGCACCGCCGCACCGTGCTCTGCGGCGCTGTCGTCTTGGCGATCAACGGATACGCACCCTTGTTCGACTTTTATTTCACCGACAAGATCGCCCCCGTCCGCAGCCTCATCCTTGCGACCTCGCCCCTGGATCAAGTAATCCTCGAACAGCCGTGCTGGGCCGACGACGGCTACGCCTACTGTCGCCAATTGCCCGATCGGCGGCTGTTTCTGGGCAGTTCGCAACGCCCACGCACTGCCAACCTGAAAGCGCAGGGGAGGATAGGCCAGGAAACTGAGCCGGACGACGAGCCGGACGATGCGGTACACGATGGACTACTCCGTTTCGCTCAACGTCATTTCCCAGATGTCACTGCCGAGATGCACAGCGCCGACCGCTGGTCTGGCGTGATGGGATTCACTCCCGATGGCCTGCCGCTGGTAGGCCGACTGCCCAAACTGCCCCAGGTGTATTTTGCGGTGGGATTCGGAGGTCGTGGGCTGGCGTGGTCCTTTGTCATCGCCGACCGGTTGGTGCATTCGATGCTGGATAGCACCAGCCCAGGGATGGTCCTGTTTGGCAGTGGTGTGTAAAACGGGGAGGATAGGTGCGTCGTGTACTCTGCTAGATACACGCGGCTAACGGTCTCCGATGGGCGGGGAATACACTTTGGGGGGAATGGACGTGCGTAAGGAAGCATACCTCGTCAAACAGCTCTCAGACAGTGGGGTCCAATGCCAGGTCTGCGAGCACTTTTGCGCCATCAAGCCGGACGGATTTGGAAAATGCGGCGTGCGCCGGAATATCGACGGCACCCTCTACCTGGTCGTATACGGCGAGGCTGTCGCGGTCCACGTGGATCCCATCGAGAAGAAACCCCTGTTTCACTTTATACCTCGGGGCAACATCCTATCTATCGGCACGTACGGCTGCAATTTCCGCTGCCCCTTCTGCCAGAATTGGCAAATGTCGCAGGCCCGAGACTTGAACGACGAACAGGACGATATCGGACGGCGGGCGATGCCCGAGACACTGGTCAATACATGTGTCAGAGAGCACATCCCGATGATTGCGTACACCTACAATGAGCCGACCGTCTTTTTCGAGTACACTTACGACACCGCAAAACTGGCTCATCAACACGGGATCAAGAACGTCTACGTGTCCAACGGCTACATGTCACAGCTTGTGCTCGATAAAATCGAGCCTTACCTGGATGGCATCAACATAGATCTCAAGGCCTTCACCGAACAATTCTACCACGAGCAGTGCCAGGCGCGGCTGGAGCCGGTCAAGCGCAACATCGCTCACATTGCGCGTGAGACCGACATCTGGATCGAGGTCACCACGCTGTTGATCCCCGGACTCAACGACTCCGAGGACGAACTGCGGGCTATGGCTGAATGGCTGGCGCAAGTGGATCCGGATCTGGTCTGGCATGTTAGCGCCTTTCATCCAGATTACGAGATGCTGGACCGACCACGCACATCGCAGAAGGCGCTGGCCAGGGCTTACGAGATCGGCGTACAGGCTGGACTGAGATACGTCTACGTAGGCAACGTGATGGACGCGGACCGCGAGAGCACCTATTGCCCAGAGTGCGGCCAGAAGCTGATCGAACGTCATTGGTACAATGTGAGGGAGCTGTGGCGCGAACGTGGGACGTGTTTCCAGTGCGGTCACTCCATCGCCGGTGTGTGGTCTTGATCGGCCGGGTGACGGCAACCGTCAAACGACGGCGACCCGCTCTTTCTGCTTATCTGTTGACCTTGGTGCGTTGGCCTTGATCTGACTGTTGATCGAGTGATTGAGATGGGAGGTGCCTGATGTCTGATCTGACAGTCCGCCGACCAGCCGTCGCGGGGCAGTTCTATCCCCGGGACGCTGATACGATACGGCGGGTGATCCGGGAGTACATAGACGAAGCGACGCTGCCCAAAGATCTAGGAACCGTTCGCGCAGTCATCGCCCCTCACGCTGGTTACATCTATTCCGGCCGCACCGCTGGCTATGCGTTCAAGGCGCTGGAAGCTCTGCCTGAGAAAGAATGGACCGTATTCCTCCTTGGCCCTGCCCACCGTGTCCGCTTCCGTGGGGTGGCCCTGGGAGACTATTCCGCCTTCCGCACCCCGCTGGGCGACGTCCCCATCGCGGTTGACCGGGTCGCAGACCTGCTCGCCCGTTCTCCCCTCTACACCCGCACCCCCAAAGCTCACGAGCTTGAGCACTGCCTTGAGGTAGAGGTGCCATTCCTCCAGATGACTTTGACGAACTTTGACCTGGTGCCCATGCTGTTCGGCGAAGTTGACCCCGAGGAGGTGGCCACTGAATTGGCTGATCACGTTGACGAGGGCGACCTGATCGTGATCTCGAATGACCTGAGTCATTTCCATCCTTACGATGAGGCTCAACGGCTGGATCAGAGGCTGTTGGATGCGCTGCTGAACAACGACACGAAGGGCGTGCTGAGGGGCGAGGCTTGCGGCCAAGCACCCGTGGCAACACTGATGGGAATTGCAGGTCGCAAAAAGTGGACCCCTCATCTGCTGGATTACCGCACATCCGGCGACACGGCGGGCGATAAACGGCAGGTGGTGGGCTACGCTTCGGTGGCGTACACGGATTGAATCGTTCACACAAGGTCGGGGGCAAAAAACGCAGCGTTCCTTGAACGCTTGTAGAAAGGATTCCCGCATCATGTCCCTCACACCGCAGGAACGAGAGGAACTGCTGACGATGGCCCGGGACGCGATCGTGCGCTCGGTTCACCACCAGGAGATCCCGCCAATTGACTTGAACGCACTCACGGAAACCCTACAGCATGTCGGGGCCAGTTTCGTCACGCTGACCAAACGTGGAGAGTTGCGGGGCTGCATCGGCTCGTTGGAGGGCCGGCGTCCCCTGGCGGAGGACGTGCGAGAAAATGCGATCTCAGCCGCGTTCCACGATCCTCGTTTCCCGCCGGTGAGTCCTGACGAACTGCAAGACCTGCGCGTCGAGGTTTCGGTGTTGAGCGCCCCCCAACCGCTGGCCTACGATGGGGCCGACGATCTGATGACCAAGCTGCGCCCCGGAGTGGATGGGGTGGTCATCGAGAGTGGCTGGAAGCGGGCCACGTTTCTACCACAGGTGTGGGAAAAGATATCGGACCCCAGGCAGTTCTTGGAGTTTCTGTGCCAAAAAGCCCACCTTCCCGCTAGCGCCTACCGTCACCCAGGGCTGGATGTCTTCACGTATCAGGTGGAAAAGTTCAAGGAAGGCGAATAGGCAGGAGACGGGGCGGGCCCATAGGTGCTAGGGGTCTTGCTCTCGCAATGTCCTCAACTGCCGATACAGACGCTCCAAGTGGACCAGTGCTTGGTCCACCCGCTCGCGGTTCTTAGCCCGATTGAGCCACAAGCTGGCCCCGCTAGGGTGAGGCAGAGGAACAATCCAATAGCCTTTTCTGGTTTCGTGCTGTTCGTGGTCGGACCGCATGGCCTGCCCAACCACGTGCGCCAGTTTCACCGATCCAAGAAAACGGCGCACCGCCAGCCCACCTACGGGGACGACGATCTGCGGGCGCACAATCGCCAGCTCCCGTTCCAGAAAGGGAGCACACAGTTTTTGCTCGCCCCGCGTGGGCGCTCGATCTCCTTTGCCGCCAGAGGACTTGCCGGGATAGCACTTGGTCACAGCGCTCATGTACTGGGTGGCGCGGAACTCCTCCTCGTTCCAACCAGCCTGGGCCAACCACTGGAAAAGGCGGCGACCGGAGGGGCCGTTGAAAGGGCGGCCCACCTGCGTCTCTGTGATGCCGGGGGCTTGGCCCACGATCATCACCTCGGCGGTGGAAGGGCCTGAGAACACCGCGCCCGGGGCGATCGGGTATCCTGCCTCCAAACAGCGACGGCAGGTGCGCATCTCAGTATGTAGCTCGGCGAGTTGAGCGTCCGATGATCGCGTCATTGGGCAAGCACTCACGGTAGTGAACACTCACGGTAGTGGAAGGGCGGTCAACCCTATCCGAAAGCCGACGTCCCTATTACGATGGTTCAGACCAATCCTGATGCGGCCTGCCGCGTTGGCGCTGTCAACCGAGTTGCTGGAGGAGCTGCCCTGCAGCACCCCACGCTCATGCTCCGACCGCCACTCGCTCGTCGTCCACTCCCACACGTTGCCGGCCATATCGGCGCACCCGCAAGGGCTATCGCCATCCGGTGAATACCGGCCCACGGGGGTCGTGGTCCCGATACCACTTTCCTGCGTGTTGCACTTTGTCGGGTCGAGATCGTCTCCCCAGGGATACATACGGCCGTCGACCCCTCGGGCTGCCTTCTCCCACTCGTGCTCGGCGAGGAGTCTTGCCCCTGCCCACTCTGCGTACGCTTCAGCATCGTGCCAACTGACCTGCACAACTGGATGATCCATGCGGTCTTTGATGCTGCTGCGCGGTCCATCTGGATTACGCCAGTTAAAACCCATCGTATGGCGGAGCGTCCTGGGATTCAGTCCGCCTTCCCTCTCCGCCGTGGTCACGTATCCCGTAGCCTGCACGAACCGTGCAAACTCGGCGTTGGTCACCGGCTGGCGAGCGACAAAGAATCCCAACTCGAGTCTGACTATCCAGGTGCCGTTCTCATCCTCTGAACCCATAATAAACGGACCTGGCGGGACCCAGACCATCCCGTCGGGTACCTTGAGCCCTCTCGGCGGTGATGGAGGCCAGTCAGCGTACGTCAACAGACCGTGCACGAACCCCCTGATCTCTTCGTTGATGCGGAGCTCTGGTGCGCTGCCATCCAGCAGTCTGGGGGACAGCCATTGAGCCACAAAGAACTCTTGAAAGCTCTTGTGCACAAAGTGATAGTTCCCCACGTTGTCCCGATTTAGGAAAGAACAGGTGCGAATGTCGTGGTCAAAGTAATCCACGTCGTGGGCTCTGCTCAGGCTAAAGTACTCGCGTACCCGCTCCGGCAGCCGCGCAAAGTGAATGTTCGCCTCATCTCGGCGCTGCATCTCCATCGCCAGTTCCTGCATGAACAACCGCTTGTCCTCACGGGTGATCAACGTACGGCCCTTCTCCTCGTCGCGCTGTAACCACAGATCGGTGTAGGCCTCGTATAGCCGTGCCGCGTTGATCGCATACCGGGGCTTGAGTTCAGGCAGAGAACGAGCGATCATGTCCAGGAGCACCGGTCGCTGCGCCAGTTCTGCCAGGTTATAGGTGTCCTCAATCTCGCGCCAGTACTGCCGCCATTTGTGAGGGTAGCGCGCCCGGAGCATAGCCTGGATGTCATCGCGGTCGAAAGGCAGGAGGTGCACAATCTCAAAGTTGGGCCGGCCGGTCAAGTCAATGGCCACTTGCTCCGGCACCCCCTGGGTCCCGCCCAGCATTTGCTGCTCCCGGTGTGAAAGCAGCCTCTCGGCCTCTTCGCTGGTTCTAAAGTAGGGTGTGCGGCAGGTGAGTATCACCTTGCTGTTCGCCTCCGCTGTCCGGGCCAGCTCCTCAAAATTGTTGACCGTGGTCTGATCATCCACCTTGTGCGCCATCTCATCGAAACCATCGAACAGGAGAACCAGTTTGCCGGCTCCATTAAAACGAGAAAAAGCCTCGTAGCCAGCTTGAATGGAATAGCGATTTACCAAAAAGTCGGTGATGAGCTGTTCCAGGTTCATCGCCTTGGCGTAATCGCGCAGCGAGATGAGGATAGGGATACGATGCCGGTCAGGATCAGCCAGCCAGCGGCGTCCCAGTCTGGCCGCGTATTGGCGGCAGAAGGAGGTCTTGCCAGTCCCATAGTCGCCCAGGATGGAGATGTGGTTACGGGCAGGGTCATTCAGCCAATCGTCCACGTATTCGTCCATCGGTTTGTAGATACTGCCATCGCCACTCCGGCACCCCAGATCTATGTAATAGCTCCAGAGTTCACTCCGTTTGTAATCACCCACCAGCTCACGTACGTAGGACTCAAAGTCAATCAACTCACGATAGAACTCGTTCAGCGTAAAGGTCTGTATCGTGCCGTCAGTCTTGGTGGCATACTCCCGTGCGGCAGGCGAGACACGGGTATGGGTCACCAGCACACCTCCGCCAAAGCCCTGCGACTTTGTCTCGGCGAGCAGCGTCTCCACGTCGCCACGCTCCACCGCGCCCTCTTTACATACCACAATCACAGGGGGAGTAAACGTACCTTTTCGCGTACAGGTCAGGCGCACGCGGTCAGCCGATGCTTCCCGCTCCTGACACAGAAAACCCATAGCGATAAGCAACTCCTCGACCGTCTCTGCCAGGGTGCCAGCAGGGGTAGAAGCCTTCGGGGGGGGAGATGGGAAATAGCGCTCCCGCACCTCGGGATGCTCGTCCAGCAAGCGCGCTAGGTCACCCTTCGACCACGTCGTGGCCTGGTAGTGGGGCACCGTGCTGGGGATGCTGGTCAGTTGCTTGCGCGCTTGTTCGCTGGGGACGGTGCTGGTGATAAGGACATAACGGTCGCAATCGTGGGTGCCCATACGTGCGATAGGGCTACCAAGGTCTTTTTCCCGCACCGACTTGCCACTCTTGGCATAGTGCTTGCACTCAATCAGGTAGTGATGCATCTCGGAAAAGCCCGCGCGATCGGCCGTTCTGTGGCTGGCAATGATATCCTTTCCCAGATCCGGACCACGCGCGACCTTGGCCTCGATGGAGAAACCCATAGCTTGCAGCAGGTCTTCGCAGAGCAATTCAAATTCCTCGGCGTCGATCAGGGTGAAGTCGATGTGCATGGTTCGTCTCCTCGCAGAAGGCTTGGTGGGAGGGGAACGCACTGCCCTGTGGTCGTGCAGACCTCAAGCGGTGTGGGGTAGGTTTCCCCGCCCGAAACCTAATCCTACCTTCATTCTAGCACAGCTACGTTCTGGGGGCAAGAGCGGGAAAAGACAGTTCAATTTGACAGAGCCCACCAAAGCAGTTATATTGAGCACATCATCACGAAACAAAGAGAGGATGTATGGATATCCTGAATCGGATCTACTGGGGAAACACACTTGAGAAGACGACGGTGTCCTCCAACCTGATCGATCACGCCTTGCCCGACTTAATCGGGCGCGGCGGTGTATTGGGCTTCCGTCGCCGTCAGCGACTGTAGGTCCTCCGAGGTCAAGGGGCGGTGGCCGTGGCCGGCGTAGACGGTCTCGGGATTGAGATCCTGAAGACGCGCGAGACTCTCCGGAATGCGAGACCAATCGCAGGCAAAGAAGGACTGCACCCTGGGTCGGAACGTCGTAGATAGCAGGTCGCCGGCAAACGCAAGTCTCCCCTCAACCAGGAGACAACAGGACCCAGGCGTGTGTCCCGGGGTATGGATCACCACGGCGTCACACCCAACGCCATAGGCACGTAGATTGTCGCCATCCTTGAGGAGGATGTCAGGTGGCGTCGGCTCGGCGCGCATGACGGGCTCGATCACAGGCCGCACGGCCATTAGCACCCGGCCTCGACCCTGCGCCGAGCGAATAGGGGTCTCGCCCCGGCTCATGGCGTCGGCATCGGCGCGGTGAATGGCAATGCGAGCCCCCGTGATCCGGCGCAGGACAGCGGCACTGCCATAGTGATCGACGTGGGCATGCGTGACAAAGATGAGGCGCAGATCATCCCGCCCCAGCGCCCGCAGACGCCGCATCACGCTGCCCTCCGAGTGCGGCATTCCAGCATCCACGAGCACCATCCCGGCGTCACTCTCGATCAGATACGCGCGGGCCATGCCTACAGGAAGACTGAGCGCGCCCATCGGAATACTGTGAACCTTTAGGTGCATTCAAGCCTCCACGTCCCCCATAATCAAACCAAGGCAGGCTAACATCAAGGAGCCCACGTACCGCTCATCTCGCGGTCGAGGAGAATCAAGGGCAAATACACGCGCAAGTGCGGTTGCAGTCGAACATCCTGCACGGTGACGGTATTGGTAAGAACGACTACATGGGTGATGGTGGCAGGATAATAGGGCTGAGCGGGTGTCCCCACGGTCAAGGTGTAGCTGCCGAACGGAAGGAACAGGGAATAGATCCCGTCAGGCCCGGTAGACGTGGTGAAGGTATAGTCGCGACTTGACATAACCACATCAACAGTGGCGAGGAGGCGATAGCCTGTGTCCAGCGCAGAGACCGTGCCGGATAGTTGACCGGTGGGCCGCAATTGACCCAAATGGGCAATGGTGGCGATGGCGGCCCGGGTAAAGTCGGCATAATAGTCCAGGTTGAGGGTCGAGAGCCTGTCATCGACCGTATGGTAATAGGGGGTAAAATCACCCATATCCTCGATGGCCAGAAAGGCCGGGTAGCCCTGCTGGAGAAAGCTCCACTGATCGCTATTCTGGATGGGAAAGCTCCCGGTGGAATCAAAACGATTAGGAACCAAGTTGAGTTCGTATAGGCCGACGACGTCGGAAAAGATACGGGTCAACGCCAGGGAATCGGTGATGTCGCTGTGGGCGTACAGGTCGATGATCGGCTGTTCGTCGGAATTGTAGCCGATCATGTCCAGATTGACCACGCCCCGAATTTCCTCCCCCAGCGCTTTCCGATCGGCGGCGTAGGCAGCGCTACCGCGCAGCCCCTGTTCCTCACCCGTGAACAGGACAAAGCGGATCGTGTGGGTAAAGTGATAGGGTGCCAACAGCCGGGCAGCCACCAGGACGGCGACGGAGCCGGAACCGTTGTCATCAGCGCCAGGGGCGAGGAGACCAGAAGGCATGCTGTCCATATGGGCGGTGATCAGTAGAACCTCGTCGGGGTCCGCTATGCCGGGTTTCTCCGCTATCACGTTACGCAACTGGCGACCGCTATAGATATAGTTGTGATACGTGACGACCAAACCGAATCCCTCAAACTGCTCGTACGCGTAGCGGGTCGCCATCGAGATTGCCTGGGTCTGGAAAGAGTGGCGCGTAGCGATGGTGTAGGGAGATCCCGCCACGACGACCGGTCGTTCGCCCGTCAATCCGGCCAACTCATACACCAGCGTCGAGGTCGTGACCCGGGAGATGATATCGGCGATGGCATTTTCGTATGAGACGGTCTCAGGGAGAATGATGGTGGCACTGACCGACATCCCGCCCATAACGAGCGTCAGGACGAGACTGGCCAGAAGGACAGCCCCCACGGCTCGAAGTCTGCGAACGGGGCGAGAGCAGAACCTAGAAACAGAGGACTTGAGCGAGGTGTCTTGGAGTTGAGGCTCTTTGATCATATCCCACCCATGATACCACAAGGGACGCCAAGAGGGTAGTTGCTCAACCCTGCTGATGCGCCCGCGCATTCAGCGCAGACAGTACATCCTCGACGGTCAGCCACCCGGTGCCAGGGAAAACCTGCGTTACCTGCGGAGCAAGGAAGGATGAAGCAGGCAATACGTCTGCCGGGGAACCGTTGGCGACAACCTCACCCTGGTCGAGCACAACGACCCGATCAGCGGCTTGCGCGACCAGCTCGACATCGTGCGTCACGAGCAGCACACCAGCCCCCTCGGCCTGCCACTCGCGCAGCAGATGCACCAGCTCCCGTTTGGACGGATAGTCCATCCCCCGTGTAGGCTCGTCGAGAAGCAGAAGGCGGGGATGGGTGACGGTCACCGCACCCAGTGCCACCCGCTGCCGCTGGCCGACGCTCAGATCCCGGGGATAGGATGTGGTCACGCCGTCCAGTCCCAGGCGGGCTAGTAGATCGGCCGGCGGGAGAGGGGGACTGCCCAGGAGGCTATGATTGCGCAGGGTGACCGCCAGTTCGTCGGCCACGGTGTCGGCAAAGAGCAGCGTGTCCGGTTCCTGAGGTAGATAGCCGATGCTGCGGCAGATGTCGGCTGTCTCCTGCCCGACGAGCGACTCTCCCTCCAGCGCGATTTCTCCCCGCTGTGACCGCAGCAGTCCAACGATGCACTTGAGCAACGTGGTCTTACCTGATCCATTTCGCCCCATCAGCGCTACCAGCTCGCCTGCACCCACAGTGAGCCCGACGCTGTTCAGAGCAGAGGCCCCGTTGTAGTTGAAAGAGAGCTCACTTACCTCAAGAATCGTCTCAGGTTCTGAGGTTTCGGGTTTCGGGCTGGGACTCGTGACCTGTGGCATGGAGTCCCCCAAGATCTCTTTGGCATATGCCCGCCCCTCCTCAATCGTCAACGGTATTGGCTCCCACTCCAGCGCTTTACCCAACGTGATCAGCGGCGGGGTCAGACCCATCTGGCGCAAAACCTGGCGCGGTGGGCCGCTCAACACCGGCTCGTCGGAGTCGGGCAGATATACCAAGTGGCCGATGTGGGCCAGGACTCGCTCTAGCCGGTGTTCGGCCAGGATGATCGTCAATCCCAACTCACAGTTTAGGCGCACCAGAGCGTCCAGCACCTCCTGGGCCGACTGGGGATCCAGTTGCGAGGTCGGCTCGTCGAGCACGAGGATACGGGGGCGGAGCGCGAGGGCGGCGGCGATGGCGACGCGCTGTTTTTCACCACCGGACAGCGTCTCCAGTGGGCGGTCGCGTAGGGGAGACAGCTCCAGCAAGTCCAGCACCTCAGCAACACGCACCCGCATCTCGGCGCGCGGAATGGCGGCGTTCTCCAATGCAAAGGCGATCTCATCCTCGACCCTGTCTACTACAAACTGCGCCTCGGGATCTTGGAAAACAAAGCCCACAATACGGCTGAGCACCTGTGGCCCTTCTTTGACTGTGTCGTGCCCGGCGACGGCGACGCGCCCGCTCAATGCACCTCCGGTGAAATGGGGCACCAGCCCATTGAGGCAGCGCAGCAACGTGGACTTGCCTGCACCGGACGGCCCGACCACGAGGACAAACTCTCCCTCGGCGATGTGCAACGTCACATCGGTCAAGGCAGGGCCGGAAGCGCCGGGGTAGGTGTAGGTGAGATGGTCAAAGGTGATCATTCTTTTGCTTGCAAAGATCTTGCTTGATCCGTTTGGCCCACGGTGGCGACCACCGCTGGCACGAGCAGCCCCAGCAGTCCCAATCCGATGAACGGATCAAAGACAGGGAACGCCAGGCGAGGATAGGGTGAATAGGTGAGCGTCGCCCGGTTCACCACGGGCAACGGCAACAGCACTGCAGCCAGCGTCAGCCCGCATCCCAATGCGACCAGGGTATCACGGGCAGTCCAAAGGCGCGCCCGGTAGGACGTGTGAGAGACGGTTCGGCCAGCCAGCCACACCACGCCGACGACAAGCCCAGCTCCCAGGATCATTGTGCCCACGGCGATCCCCTTCCACGATGGCAAGAACAAGAACACCAGCCATCCTCCCAGCAGCATGAACAGCCCCAACGCCAGCAGCCTTTGGATACGCGGTGCCTGTCCTCGATCCGAGACGGCCCCGTAACCGCGGGCGACCATCGACTCGGCCAGGCCCATCGAGCGTTCCAACCCGCTTATCAGCAGCGGCACGACGATGGGCAGCCAGTCGCGCAGGCCGCGCACCCGGTGACCGCGCACCGCCTGAGCCTCCCGAATGCGGTTCAGACTGCGGGTCGTCTGGGGAATAAAGGTGAGGGCGATGGACAGCACGATGCCAGCCTCGTGGAAAGCGCGGGGCGCGAGGCGCACCAAATCTCGCACCGGTGTCACCTGGTTGAAGGTGGCAAAGCCGCTAAATATGATCGTCAGCGTGAGGCCGTTCGTCGCGCCAAAGACAAGCGACTCTAGCGTCACCGGACCGCTTAGCAGCGGGAGCCAATCAGGTAGGCGAATATGGAAGAGGACCGTATCCCCCAGGTGCGCGGTCAGCCCGCTAAATAGAATGGCCAGCGGGACCGCTACGGCCGCGAAGCGGAGCGGTGGCACAATGGTCCGCCGTCCCTGGGCCGGTGCGCAGGTACCATCCACCACCATCACAACCAGCAATAGGAGAAAGACGTAAAGAGGGTTGCGGGTGGACGAGGCCGTCACCAGAGTCGTCAATGCCCACAGACACCAGACGCGTGCATCAAGCATTGGCCGAACGGACCTCGTGGTGGAAACGGCGCTGGAATCGGGCGAGCGCCCGCACCGTCGGCACGCCCAGCAGCAGGATCAGTGCCGCGTTTCCCAGCGCCCGTATCAGATCCCACCCAAGGGAGGTGGCTGCGTAGAACGTGGCATAACGGACCAATACCTCCCTCAGGCCCAGACCAGGAGTCCACGCTTGCTCGACCGGCCCCATTGCAAAGGGCCAAAAGTAGAGGTTGATGATCACCCCATAGAGCAGACCCCAGGCGAAACCAAAGAGGGAGAGGACGGGGACGGCGAGCGGGCCGGTGGGTGCTGCAAGTTGCGCATTGTCTGATCCGCGAGACCCGAAGCGTGAGACGGAAAACGAGAGACGTGAGAGCCAGCCGGCTGTCATACCGATCCAGCCTGCAGTGAACATCTGGTAAGGGAGCCAGGGTCCCACGCCACCGGTGATCAATGCGGAGACGAGCAACGTAAAGGTGCCCATCAGGAAGCCAAAGCGCCCGCCAAAGACATAGCTAGACAGGATGATAGGTGCAAAGATAGGGGAAAAACCGCCCGGCATAGGAATGGCGACCTCGATGAAACGCAGCACGCTGGTGGTGGCGACCATCACACCCAGCACGGCGACCGTCTTGGCACTGATCGCCTGGCCCTGCAGTTCCACCAGCAGTGCGACCAGCGACAGTCCTACCAGCGCCGTGGTCACCAGTGCTGCGTCCTGGCCGTGGGCGATGCCGATGGGCCCGTTTGCTTGCCCTGCGAGGAAGAAGGGATAGGCGAAGGCAAGAACGCCAATAGCTCCGCTGAGGGCATAGATGAGGCCACTGGTGGCTCGACGCATGTTCATTTCCGGCGGGTCATGATAAAGACCAGCCACCCCAACAATCCTCCCGCGATGGAGCTGAAGGCGATGTAACCGATCGGAACCAGGGGAGAGACGGAACCTTGATCTCTGGATACTGGTTCCTGGTCCCCGGTCGCTGGCTGCACGACACTGGCGGCAGGATCGGCGGACGCCACCATCGGCCGAGAGCTAGGGTGTGGAGAGGGAGTTGGGAGCAGTTCAGCCGCTTGGGCGGGCGTGGAGGATGGTTGAGCGGCGGTGGTCGGCTGAGGGGTAAGAGAGGGCGGCGGAGCCAGGGCCGCATCGGCCTGGGGCGTGGCGGTGGAGGGCTGAGAAACTTGGGCCGCAGGCTGTGATGTGGAGGGCGGCGACGCGGGTGGGATGGCGGTGGGCGGCGGGGTCAGCACCGCTGCCGACGCAGCGCCGCTCACACCCACCACGAGGTTGTACGTCTGCTCCTCTGCCCCACCCACGACCCGCAGCTTGTACTCCTGCGACGCGCTCGGGCATACATCACGACTGCCGTCGGCACTCACACGCTCTCCATCCAGGTAGATCTCCACAGCGTTGGAGGTGTTCCAGCGCAGGGTTATACACGCCCCAGCGGGGATTGGATTGGCATCTACCCGGAACCAGGCCTCAGGGGATGGCGGTGGTGACGTGGCGGCTTCCCCAGGTGATGGCGTGTCGGTGGGAGGTGCAGGTGTGTCAGTCGGGGGCAGAGGTGTATCGGTGGGAGGTACAGGCGTGTTAGTCGGGGGTAGAGGTGTATCGGTGGGAGGCGCCGGCGTGTCGGTGGACGCTGGCGGTGGTGAGGCACAGATCTGATGGAACGGGACCTCTGGCGGCGGGTCACCGGCTCCCCAGCTCCAACCTTCGACGTCACCATTGTAGACAGTATGAGCGCTGGCGCCCACCGGGGAGTAGACCCATGCCCCTTCCACAAAACGCCAATAGGACCAGTAGTTGGGAGTATCGCATGTCAGGCAACTCTCGACTGGACAGCCTGTGCCCTCGATGGCGCAGACCGCCGCTCCCTGACCGGAATTGAAAGCAGCCACGGCGTTCAGGCCTGAGCGCATCAGCACGTCATAGCCGCTGATCTGTGATTCGCCGAATTCGACGCAGTGGGTGATGAAGGAACCGTCGCCAAAGCGGACGACCAGGCCGGCGCGGTTAGGCGTCTGCGCGCGTGCGTTAAGCAGGCCGATTCCAGCGTCGCCGCTGACCTGGAGCGCCAATACAGCCAGTATTACGGCAATGATACCAATCTTCCACTCCCTCATCATCCTACCTCCGCAAAGTAGGTGGTTCCGGCGAGGTCATCGACCCCGCCGGAACCGGATCTCTCAAACCCTAGGGACTCTTCAAGATGAGTGGCAAGTAAACACGGTCAGCCACGATGGTGGGATCCTTGTAGGTGTTGTTTTCGAGATAAGGGTCATAGGTGTTGGCGGTTACGACGACCGTGTTGGTAAAGGTCTTGGTTACCCAATCCTGGACCTCGACAACCACCGTCAATATCTCCGTTGCACCGGGAGCCAGTGTGCCCAAATCCCACCACACCTTAGCTGGCATAGAGGCAGTGCCTGGTACATAGACAGTGCCAGGTGGCGTAGGCAGGACGAGGGTGGCCATGGGTGGTGAGAACACCTCAACCGGGAGCGTGTCGGTGACGAGTACGCGCTGAGCCTCCGATGGTCCGGCGTTGAGGGCCGTCAGGACATAAGTCAAGCGCTCGCCGGGCGCCACCGGGTCAGGGATATGGGTCTTGGTCACCCGCATGTCGGCTTCGGGTTGTAGTGTGACGGTGTCAGTAGTGACCGTGTTTTCATATTGGACGCCATCCTCCACATCGGTGAACAGGGCCTGTAGCTCATAGCCGGCCGATGGCGCCACCTCGATCGTGGCTGTGTAGTAACCTTCAGCTTTATGCAGTGTGGGAGTCTCCCAGTCGCCACCCTTTATCCGCCAGTTCAGGATGACCTCCCCATTGATGTCAGCGTCGCTACCAAAGGGAACAACCACGTCCAGGCTGTTGCCCGACACCACTCTGGGAGGCGCAGCAACCAAACGGTCAGGATCGGGACCGCGATTGACGGGCGCGAACGGCTTTAGTGGATGTGAAAAGGGGTAATGTACTCCCAGTTGCGCTGGCACTGCCTGCCGAGTCGAGAAGAAATCGTCTCCGAGCATAAAGGTGAAAGGGCCATCCGACTTTTGGAGGTCGGCCAGCGCATCGTACGGGCTATGGCCACCTTTCCACCATTTCATATCGGTCAAGTCCTCACCGGCTGCTAGCAGACCCTGCATAGCCAGGGCCGTGGAGTTGACGCTGGGACTTCCAAAGGCGCTCCAGCTCCCTTGGGTGTTCTGCTCGTTGCGTAGGGCCTGTGTTCCGCTGACGATGCTGGTATCGGTCATAGGCACGCCAGCCGCAACCAGAGCTTGCAGTGCCAGGCCTGTGCTCCCCGGCCTGTCGAATCCCCACGCATCCACCCAACTGCCATCTGGGTTTTGTAGATCTAGAATCGTCTGGGTGGCACTGATGGGGATGGTTTCGCCCGCGGCTGCCAGCCCCATTACGCCGAACGCCTGGTACCAGGAGTTAGCGGCATCACCGAAAGCCCCTGTGGTGGGGCTGTACCAAGTGCTGGTGAGTACGTGGACGATGTTCACGCCGCCAAAGTTATCTGCATCGCCACCCGCAGCTTCGACCGCTATTGCTAACTTGCCTGCCGAGGATGGGTCTAGACTCACAAAAGAAATGGCTGTGTTTGAGAGATAGTCCATCGCTGAGGTGACGCTGCCGGGAGCCTTGACCGTGTAGGGATCATACCCCGCCGCTGCGTACGCCAACACCGCGTCGCATGTCGGGCCAGCAGGGTGTCCAAAGGGGGTGGGCCAGGCACCATCCACGTCCTGAAGGGCCCCCATCCAAGTGAGGGCGCGCAGGGCGCGATGCTCCCGGCCCAGAAAGAACAACGGTTGCTCGGTCAGGCCAAACACGGCCTCGCTGGTACTATAGGCATTGGCATATATCCCTCCGATGCGCCCGTCGGGTTTTTGAAGGTCAAGCAAAGCGGTGTGAGGGGTGTTATGTAAATGTGCCCAACTCTCCGTCGCTGGCGTATAACCCGCTGCGACCAGGGCCTGAATGACCCACCCAGTGCTATCGGCGTTGGCCGGATCAGTGTCCCACCAAGGGCGCCATCCTCCACTGGGCAACTGGGTATCGTGGAAAAAACCGAGCGCCTTTTGGATCGCAGCGTCGGTGGGCTCAACGTTGCCGCTGCCAATGAGTGCCATGACTGCTTGTGCGGTAGTGTCAGGGTCACCCAGGCCCCAGCTACCGTCAGCGGCCTGCTGGTCTATTAGGTAGTTGGTCGCCGTCACCGGCACCTGCTGTCCAGCGGCGACCAATCCCAAGATCGCCATGGCCTGATTATCATCTTCGGCTTCGCCGGTGTAGAAACCTTCGCGAGCCGTCGTGCTGTATGCACCTGTCGCAGGTTGATAGGTGTCGTTCAGTTGGGCGATCAGGTCCATCCCTCCAAAGTTGGTCGGGTCCTCGTTCGCTCCAGCAACCGCGGCCAACAAATGACCCGCCTGTTGCGGGAACAGATACGCACTTGTTGTGTGGGTGGTTTGGTGGGTGTAGCCGATAGCGTGTGCTGCCAGATAATCCACCGTCGTCTTACCGGTGGTGATGTGTGTCATCCAACTCATTGGATGGCCTGCAGCGGCCAATGCCAACGTCGTGAGAACGGTGCCACCCTCGTTTGAACCATAGCCCATACCAAAGGCATCTATGCCACCGTCAGGCTGCTGCTGCGTGCGGACGTAGGTCAGAGCCTGGCTGATGGCATCACTGTTGTCAATCGTGGGGTTCTCAGGAGCCAAGACACGCTGGGCCTGCGCCGGAGCAGCGTGAAGGACCAGTGCCATAAGCAGGCCGACGGTCAACAGAGCGCCCAGCGCGATGCTTATGATAAACTTGTGTTGCTTCATTCTTCCCCTTTCGTGTAGTAGGATAGTGAACAGGTCATAGGTGGACGCCCCTCCTCCCACTCAGTGGTAAGAGGGGTGATCCAAAAACAAAAAGCCCTCCCCCTCACGTCTCTTGGGGAAGAGCTGGTCCTACTCGGTGACCCTTCATACGCCACCCCCTTTCCGCGAAGGTTGTTGTGTGCGTCAGCAGGGGCGGGTATCCTGGCTTGAACGCGCGTTATCCGCGTTCCTACAGTTGCGGGACAGCGCCGGACTCTGCGTGCGTAGCACGCACCACCGGCTTCCCCCTTTGTACCCCTCGCATCCGGGCTTTGGGGTACCCCTGCTGGTGCAGTATGCGATTGTGGCGAGAGTATAACACAGAGGGTATGGGCTGTCAAACCATCTTGCACCCAATTGCCTTCCGTGCTAGAATTCCCCGCCACCAAACAAGACCATGGGAGAAACAATAGTGCTCTATCACCGCCTTACCTGAGATGGTGCCTGGGACGCCGGTTGGCGTCCGCAGGCCGACCTGCACACGTCAGGGGGCGGTGGTATGACCGCCCCCTGAGTTCAGACGTGGTTTCCCGCGTGGGAAGACTGCCGCCGCTGGCGTGTGCTGGCGGCGGTTTTTTGTTGCCCACGCCGCGTCCCGGGTCTACCAGAAAACGCGAGGGCCTATGATCTACTTTGACAACGCGGCCACCTCCTGGCCCAAGCCGCCTGGCGTGGCCGAGGCAATGGGGAACTTTTTGGAAGCGGTCTGGGTTTCACCGGTCACAAGTCGCTGGGCGGCCCGATGGGCACCGGGGGCCTGATCGTGGGCGAGCGGGTGGACGAGACGCAGTTCGAACCGCAGGTGCGCGGCGGCACAGGCAGCCACTCGGAGCACGAGAGGCAGCCCGACTTTTTGCCCGATATGCGCGAGAGCGGTACGCCCAACGTCGTGGGAATGGCCGGATTGCAGGTGGACGTACGCTGGGTGCTGGAACGGGGCGTGGAGGCGATCCGCGCCCACGAGGTAACGCTGACTCACGCGCTGATCGAGGGACTGAGGGTGATTCCTGGCGTGGCCGTCTACGGGGCGCTAGATGCGGAGCTACAGACGGCGACGGTTTCATTCAACATCGAAAATATGCCACCTTCAGAGGCAGGGCTACGGCTGGACGACGAGTATGGTATAATGTGCCGCGTGGGGCTACACTGCGCACCGGCGGCTCACAGAACGCTTGGCACGTTCCCGGTCGGCACGGTGCGTTTCGGACTGGGGGCTTTTAGCACCTTGGGTGAGGTAGAGACGGCCCTAGGCGCTGTGCGCCAACTTGCTCAGGAGGCCAGATGAGCGGCAGCCAGTACGCTGTTTTTCTGGTCTACTCAACCAGCTACGCGCTGCGGGCCGAAAAGGTCCTGCAGAAGGCGGGGATCGCCTGCAAACTGATTCCCGTCCCCCGCCACCTTAGCTCTGACTGTGGCGTGTGCATCCGTATTGACCAGGCCGACCAGGAGACGGCGCTTCAGGCGCTAGAAGCGGCCAGGGTGCAGATAGAAGGGGTTCACGAGCTATAATAGCATGTCTGCTCCAACAATCGCGCTTTCCGCTCATTGGCATACATATCCTGATCGGTTCGAGTGGATAATGGAGCATGGGTTTGCGGTGGAGTATTCGCCTAATCCGCGGGCGTTCGATCGGCTTCCTACGCACATAGATCCCTTTCTCGAAGCGGGCGTCGCTGTACGATATCATGGATTCTTTCCACGCCACGAGTTTGGGCACGCTGACGCGGCCACCGCCGAGCGGGCCGTCCACGCTCATCTGTCGGCCTTGGAGGCGATGCAGGGCCGAGGAGAGCAGGTCATTACCTTCCACATCGGCCTCAATCCAGAGATTCCGCTCGATCCCGGCCGGGCCTTGACGAATCTCTCGCGGCTGGTCCGGCATGCGCGCGACCTGGGCATCACCGTCTGTCTGGAGAATCTGCGCCGGGGTCCTACCAGCGATCCTGAGACCGTCGTCAAGTGGGCGCGTGAATCCGGCGCTATGATCACCCTGGATGTCGGGCATGCTGTCTCCTGCCAGCGCGTCCAAGACGGCGAGTTGACACCACTCGATTTCGTCGAGATCTTTGCTGATCGGCTGAGGGAGGCGCACATGTACGAGCGGGAGACGGACCGGCATTACCCCCCACAGGATATGATCCTCCTCGGACCGATCGTTGACCGCCTAATGACCACGCAGTGCGGCTGGTGGACGATCGAGCTGGACGATTTGAATGAGGCGTTGGCGACCAGAAACCTGTTGACCGACCATCTCCAGGCCAATCATCCGCTGGGCTCCGCCAGGTGAAGAGTAGTGGTGAGCTATAGTTAGGGGCGGGGAAGATAATGAGTTTGTGAGATGGGAAACCAGGGTTTCTGACAAGCCCGGGTTCTAGTTCGGGGTACGATAGAGGTGATGATATGGCGTTAGAGAAGAAAAAGATCCGTCTGACGGCGCTGGCCAGCGCCGCCGGTTGAGCGGCCAAGAAAGGGCCCGAGGCCCTGGCGCAAGTCTTGCGCCCACTGGAGGGAATGTTCACCGCCGAGCGGTATCCCAACCTGCTTGTCGGCCTGGAGGTCAGCGACGATGCTGCCGTCTACAGGATCAATGACCAGGTCGCCGTCGTCCAGACAGTCGATTTCTTCACCCCTGTGGTAGACGATCCGTACGACTATGGTGCCATCGCAGCCGCCAACGCTATGAGCGATGTCTATGCCATGGGTGGCGAGGTAACGCTAGCGCTCAACGTATGCGGCTTCCCGCCCGATCTGCCTGCGGAGGTCGCGGGGGAGATCCTGCGCGGCGGCGCAGAAAAGATCGCCGAGGCGGGTGGGGTACTGGCCGGCGGGCACACCATCGATGCCAAAGAACCGACCTATGGCCTGGCGGTGATGGGGCTGGTTCATCCAGACCGGGTGTGGACCAAGGGTGGCGCGCGGCCGGGCGATGCCCTCGTCCTGACCAAGCCGTTGGGTGTAGGCATGGTCACCACGGCCCTCAAAGGCGAGGTGGCCGATCCAGCGCACGTGGCCGAGGCGGTGGAGTGTATGAAGCGGCTCAATCGGGAAGGGGCGCGCCTCATCGGCCAGATTGGAGCGAACGCGTGCACCGACATCACAGGCTTTGCCCTGCTGGGCCACGCCTCCGAGATGGCGCACAAGGGCGGCGTGCGGTTGCGGTTCTTCTTTGACGCACTTCCCTTTGTCACCGGTGCTGTGGCGTATGCCGACGACAATCTCTTCCCTGGCGGTTCCCACAACAACCAGCGGGCCTACGAACCGCACGTGGACTTTGGACCTGGTCTCTCCAAGGAGATGCAGCTTTTGCTCTTTACGCCCGAGACTTCGGGAGGTCTCCTGGCTGCCGTTTCCCCAACAAAGCTCGATGCACTCCTTGATCTGTTCACCGAGGTCGACCATCCCTGTTGGGTCGTTGGTGAGGTGGCAGAGGGTGAGGGGATCGAGGTTTCCTAGACACAGCCGGCCCTCAGTGATCGCGTCTCGCGCTTTTTAGGAATTTGCGTATAATACCCATGCCAAGGCGATAGACTGTTCTTGCGTGATGGGCAGAGCTTTTGGAGATTGGGTATCCTCATTCTGCTGAATAGGGCCGAAGCAAGTACTCACCAAGAGATCCAGTGACGTGAATGATCACTACATCCTTCTATTGTTTCTGCTCCTAGGAACCACAGTGGTCTCTAGCGGGCTGGCCCTGTACGCGTGGAAACGCCGTTGGACTGCTCCGGCAAAGCCATTCGCCTTTCTCTCCCGGTTGTTCGACATCGTGTCGGTGGCACGCAGTGCCGTCGTGGACAGTATGAGTGACGGGGTGATCATACTGGATCTGCAAGAGCACATCATAGACGTCAATCCGGCCGCGGAGGACATTGTTGGCCTTTCAGCATCAGAGTTGGTCGGACACCCAGTCACCCGGCTGAGAGACAGCAGACTGGACGGGTTTATGCGTTACGAGGGCACAGAGGAGACGCACGACGAGATAGTCGTGGGAACAGGAAGGGCCGGACGGCGCTACGATGTAAAAGTCTCGGCGCTCTATGACCAGCGTGATCACCTGAGCGGGCGACTGATCACGATTCACGACATTACGGAGCGTAAACAGGCCGCGGCCGACTTGATGGCTCAGAAGCGACTGTTTGAGAGCCTGGTGGCTATGGCCCGTGCCACCGCCAAACATACGTCCCTGGAAGCCACTCTACAGGGTGCCATAAACATGGCCACGACCCTAACCGGCGCCGAGCACGGCAATGTGGTGCTGGTGGATGGGACCGGTGTCGTGACCCACACCGCTTCGACCCGAGACGAGGCCACTCCGACGCAGGGGACGAGGATTGTCGGGAGTGAGATAGAAGAGGGTTTGGCCAATTGGGTCGTTCAACACCGTCAGCCGGCCTTGATTCACGACACATCTCAGGATGAGCGTTGGACCAGTTTACCCGACGCACCAAACAAGGTACGCTCGGCTCTATCTATCCCAATCGTGAGCGGGTCGGCGGTCCTAGGCGCGATCAACCTACACCATTCGGAACCGAATTACTTTAACACCGAACACGCTTACCTGATACAGTCGTCGGTCGACCAGACGGTGTTGGCTATGCGGAACGCCCAGATGTACGATGAGCAACGTCGGCTGGCCGACCATCAGACCACCCTCTACGAAGCACTCCGTACGGTCGGGCAGCATCTTGACCCAGAGACAATCGCTCACGTGGCCGTTGAGACAGTCGCTCGGTTGACCAATTGGCCTGGCGTTGCCGTCTTTCTGCCGCGTGATCCATCGAACGGTCTGACGGTTCAAGCTGGGGCAGGTGCGCTATCTGGCGCAGAGGGGCTATGTATTCCCCTGGGTCAAGGTATCACCGGGCGAGCCTATCGGACCGCCGAGATGCAGTATGCGTCCAATGTGGATAGCGACCCAGACTATATAGCATACGACAACACCGATGTTGGCTTTCACAGTGAACTGGCGGTTCCCATACAACGTGGCGAGCGGTTGCTGGGTGTGCTCGACGTGACCAGTGATCGATTGGCGGCTTTTAATGCTGATGATGTCCTCTTGGCTCGATCCCTGGCGGAGGCAATTGCTCTAGCATTGGACAACGCCGGGCTTTACGCAGAGATACGCCAGTATGCGGCAGATCTGAGCACATTGTACACTGTGGCGCGCGCAACCAGCCAGTCGCTGGTATTGGAGGACGTGCTCTCCGAGACCTTGGATGCGGCACTCGAATCACTGGACTTTGACGCTGGCCTGATCAGCTTGGTTGATCCGACAAATGAGCGGTTGTACGTGGCGGCTGAGCACGGACTGCCACAAGCTATGTCGGAGCGGCTGCACCAGGAGGGCCCGGAAGGGACTCTGTGCGCGTACGTCCACGACCGGGGCGAGGCCTTTGCCCTCGGCGACATCAAACGAGAGATACTGGAGGCAGATGAACTTGGGCCAGCAGTGAGACAGACCTTGGGTGAATTGAGCGATCTGGGCATACGTGCCTGCTCTTCTATGTCATTGTGGCACCGCGAGCGTTCTCTGGGCGCTATGAGCCTATTTGCTTTTCAACCACGCGATATCTCTTCCAAGGACGAGGTGCTGCAAACGACTATTGGGCGGCAGATCGCCACAGCCGTGACCAACGCCCAGCTATTCCAGGCCATCGCAGACCAACGCAGCCGCCTGCAGGCCCTGATTGAATCGAGTCGGGATGGCATCATCCTTATCGGAGCAGACCAGCATATGCTGGTCGTGAACGCGCCTGCCATCAAGCTCCTACGTCTGTCCGACCAGCCGGATGAGTGGATCAACCGCCCGATACAGGATGCCTTGAGCGTTCTAACGCACCAAGCACCACGCGCCGTGAGTGTGATCCAGGCCGAGATGGAGCGGACTCGGGCAGGGGACGATTCACCGGGTGAAAATGAGTGCGAGGTCCCGCCCCATGCAATTCACCTGCTTAACCTACCTGTGATGGCTGGCGCGACACCACTGGGTAGGTTGCTTGTCCTGCGCGACGTGACCGAGGAACGGTTGTTGGAAAGAATGCGCGAGGATCTGGTCCACGCAATGGTGCATGATCTGCGCAATCCACTCACCGTGATCTATGGGGCACTGTCATTTCTCTCCGATTCTCTTGGTGATACGCTTTCCCCCACCGATCGCCAGTTGTGGACGATCACCCAGGACAACACAGAGGGAATGCTTCAGTTGGTTCAGTCAATACTAGAAATCAGCAGGTTGGAAGCCCGGCAGATGCCGCTCAATCGTACCTTGGCGCCACTGTCCGATACGGTGTCCGGAGTGCTAGACCTGCAGCGCCCGCTTGCAGCAGAGAAAGACATCCGTCTGGAGAGCGGCGTGGAGACCAACCTACCTCCGGTCTGGGTAGATGCGAGATTGATCGAGCGGGTGCTGCAAAACCTGGTCGGCAATGCCATCAAATTCACGCCGTCCGGCGGTGTGATCCGGGTGGAAGGCAAACTCCAGGCTGAGGATCTGGGTAGAGCCCTCGTGTCTGTCAGCGATACCGGTACGGGTATCCCACCTAAGCTTCAGGAGCGGCTGTTTCAAAAGTTTGTCACCGGTGAGCAGCAGGGACGTGGCAGTGGATTGGGCCTGGCTTTCTGCAAAATGGTTGTTGAGGCACACGGCGGATGTATCTGGGTGGAAGACTCGTCTGAGAGCGGCACAACCTTTGCCTTCACTTTGCCGTTTCCTTCTGACCAGACATCCTCACCCTCGGTCTCGCTGGGATAAAGGCTGCCACGTAGGTCACACCTTGTGGCAATCCATACGTCTTCCTCAGATCGTCGTCTCCCAGTCGTACCTCCCACTGCCCTCTGCCCTTCAGTGCAGTAGAAGCCAGCGTGAGATGGGCCATCACGATACCGCCATCTATGGGCGCGGGCCGCACCGTCGCCAGAACGAGCCGATCCAACCTAACGATAAAACGCCAGGGCTGGCGATTGTGAGCTGAGGGGGCCAAGCAGGCATGCGCCAGGATGGTAGCCAGGGTAGAGTCAGCGTCGCTGGGAAACCACGGTTCCCCCCATTTTTCGGAAAAGACAACGTCCCGCAGCGGCTTACGCCGGTGCCCGGTGGCCACTCGACGTATGATGCGGCTGTGGAAACGGCCCCAGCGGTCTTGAGCGGGATGGCCAAGGGCGCAGACGGCCGCTGCTTTCTCTCCTGCTTCCAGTCCAACGCTGTTCCCTGCCCGCTGGGCGTCGTAGGATCCGGTTACCCAACAAGTCCCCAACCCGAGTTGAGTAGCCCTCAACACAACCTGCTCCAGCACGTAGCCCAGGTCGAGCAGAGCCGCGTCGTTTTCCTCTGGAACAATGCCCACCAATAGATGAGGCGCATTGTTCACCAATCCATAGGAGCCAACCATATAGGTGAGGACCTGCTGGGTCTGTTCACTCCCGCTGATCAACGCGATGCGTGGCGGGAAGTTGCTAAGGTGATCAACTGTCTTGGGAAAAGCAAGCAGGTGCTCGCACAGCGCGGGCTCCACGGGGAGATCCTGGTAACTGCGGACGCTGCGACGCTGCCGCATCGCGACTAGGACGTCACCCTCCAGACCACTCATCAGGCTGCTATCTCTTGGCCGCCCCCCGCGTCCTGGGTGGTTCCAGAGATGATCCCCTCGTCGGCCAGTACAGCCTTCAGAGCGGCGATGGCTACTTCCAACATCTCGTCATCCGGTTCGCGGGTCGTCAAACGCTGAAGCGCCAGGTTAGGTGCGATCAGCGCTCGCATCCAAGGTCGGTCGGCCAGGCGGGCTGTGAGGCGCAGGATTTCGTAGGATATGCCGGCGATAACCGGGAGCAGGACAATCCGACTCAGCATCCGCCACACCAGCGATGGTTGATCGAAGGGGGCGAATATCAGGACGGTCAGAACGACCAGTGTCAAGAGAAACGCAGTGCCACAGCGAGTATGAGCCGTCGAGAACCGGCGCACATCGTCCACGGACAGGGCTGCGCCCGATTCATAGGCATTGATCGTCTTGTGTTCCGCGCCGTGATAGGCGAACACCCGCTGTATGTCAGGCATATACCCAACGGCCCAGATGTAGCCGACGACCAAACAGAGCCGAACGACCCCTTCCACAAGACTGCTTAGCACATCGGATGCGATATAGTTCTCGAGCAGACCCACCAAGAATGAGGGCAGTACCATAAACAACCCGACGCCCAGGCCGAGCCCCAGCAAGGTGGTCACCCAAGTGACTGGGCCCGATATCGAGACCTCCTCACCCGCCGCTACATCGGCTGACATCATAAGAGCCCTAGTACCCAGGCCGAGCGCGTCCCACAACATCACCAGTCCACGCAACAAGGGTATGCGGCTGATCGGTCCGCGGTAGAGGGCCTCGTTGAGAGCTTCTGTCTCCACGACGATATGACCGTCAGGATGGCGCAGTGCGATGGCCATCGTCTGCGACCCCCGCATCATCACGCCCTCGATCACGGCCTGCCCTCCATAGTTGAATGGTCTACTCAATTCGTGTTCTCCTCCGTTGGGACTGCGGCCAGGGCACCTGGTCGGCAATCCACACCTCAAATACAAACGTGAAACATAAAGCGTGAAACGTGACGAGTCCATTTCAACAAGCTATCACGTTTCACGCGTCACGTTTCACGCAGATAGCGGATAAACGACTGGAGCTGTCCCAGTCCCCGCGCCAGCCTCCTGTGCTGCTTCTACCAACCCTCCAGGTACTTTGCCCACACACCATTGCCTGCCGTGTAGCGCCCATAGAGATATTGCGCCGTGGGCCGTGGCTCACAAGGCCGACTCAGCAACTGCATCCGCGCCTCTGACAAGCTCCGGCCACCCTTCCGCCGGTTGCACTGCGGGCAAGCCGCCACCAGGTTGGTCCAAGAATGCTGTCCCCCTCGGAAACGAGGCACAACGTGATCAATCGTCAGGTGACTGCTCACCTGTCCGCAGTATTGACAGCGATACCCGTCCCGACGCAGGATCTCTCGCTTGCTGAGCCGCACACGGGGTCGGGGTCTGCGCACCACATACACCAGACGAATTACCGACGGACGCTCATAGACGCGAGATATGGTGCGAATGACTCCCCGACCGTTCTCCAGCACTGTAGCCTTGCCCGCCAGGACAAGTCCCATAGCCCGTTTCGTGTTGCAGATGTTGATCGGCTCATAGCTACCATTGAGCACTAGTACAGGCTGGTTCATTGATCTCTATCCGTGGCTTTTGCCGCAGCGGGCAGTATAGCATAGCTGATCAAAGTCGTCAAAGATGGGAATATCCCGGGTATTTCGTGCACCCAGAAGCATACCGCCGTCCATCCGTCCAGGTGGACGCAGTCACGGGAAATTGATCTGCAGCGAACGTCCAAGAAGGTCGTGGTTCAGATCGAAGCAAAGGGCTGGCGGGGGAGAAACTCACCGGTGCCGTGTTCACCAACAAAGCTGCCATCTTGAACCAGGAGGCGCCCCCGCCGAAGAACATGGCGCGGCCAGCCGAGCACCTCCCATCCTGCATATGGGGAGATGTCGGTATTCATATGGAGGGACTCGCTGTCCAAAGCCTGGCTCCTGTTCGGATCAAAAACAACCACATCGGCATCACTGCCTGGGATCAGGGTTCCTTTCCGTGGGTAAAGGCCAAACAGGCGGGATGGATTAGTGGATGTCAGTTTTACCCAATCAGACAGGGAAAGATGTCCTTGCCTCACACCATAGTGATACAGAAGGCTCATCCGCGTCTCGATCCCGGGTATGCCACTGGGAATCTGTGTGAAATCATCCCGTCCACGTGCCTTTTGCACTCGTGTAAAGGGACAATGATCGGTACCGACGGTCTGAATCGTTCCTGTGCTCAGTGCTGTCCAGAGCGCCGACTGATCGCTGCGCTCCCGCAGCGGAGGGGAGAGCACATACCCCGCAGCAGTGTCAAAATCCTCGCTCTCATACACCCTCGCATCCAGCAAAAGATATTGGGGACAGGTCTCCCCGTAGGCCACCTGTCCCCGGATCTGAGCCCGTCGCAGAGCATCCAACGCACGTGCACACGTAACGTGGACGATGTATATGGGTGCGACCGCCGCTTCAGCCAGAGCCAGTGCTCGAGCGGTGGCCTCGGCCTCCGCAACCACCGGCCTCGTGAGCGCGTGATAGCGCGGCTCGATCTGCCCAGTTGCTCGGCAGGCGGCGACCAACTCATCGATCAGATGGCCGTTTTCGGCGTGGACATTGACCAGCGCACCAAGGTCTCTGGCTCGCTCAAGTACACGGAACAACTGCGCGTCGTCCAACATGACGATGCCCTTGTAAGCCAGTAGCACCTTGAAGCTGGTGACGCCGCGTTCAACCACTGACTCCATTTCCTCGATCACATCTGGACGTGGGTCATTGATCAACATATGAAAGCCATAGTCAGTGACAGCACGCCCTTCCGCCCGAGTCAGCCACGCGTCTAGAGCCTCGGTTAGACTAGAGTAGCCACATTGCTCGGCATAGTTGATGATGGTAGTCGTGCCCCCGCAGGCGGCGGCGATGGTACCGGATCCAAAGTCGTCACTCACGGCTAGGTCAGGTCCCAGAGTCAGGGCCAGATGGGTATGAGGGTCGATTCCACCCGGCAACACCAGACAGCCGTGGGCGTCGATCACCTCAGGGGAATCGAGCGACTGCCCGATCATCGCAACCTTCTCCCCAATGATGCCCACATCGGCCGGGAATACGCCCTCTCCCAAAACCAGCGTTCCGCCCTTGACGACAATGTCCACGTTCCAGGTCTCCGGTCTATGGTCACTCTACGATGATGGCATTTTGCGGACAAACGCTCACGCAAAGCCCACAGCCGACACAGCGTTCGTGCTGAATCCGGGTGCTTGCTTCAGCTTCGATAGGAGCCTGCTTGAAACACACTCGGACACACAAACCGCAATTGGTGCATTTCTCGGGGTCAATCACGGCCCGAGCATCGTAACGCATCTCCATCTCTGCCAGCTTACGGTGGGTGAAGCCGCGCAAGGTATTGATATCGGCCACCCCTCGACCGGCGAGGTAGTGGCGCAGTTGCTCCTCTACTCGATCAAAGACTTGCAGTCCTCGGAGTAGCGGAGCGGCCACCATGCCTACCACCGTCGCGCCAACCATCGTTGCCTCTACCACGTCCTCCGCCTTGTTCACACCGCCAACGCCCACCACCGGCAGATCCACAAAACGGGAAATCTCGTACACGTACTTGATCATAACCGGCTTGATGGCTTCACCCGATAGGTATCCGCTACCATCCTCACTGCCCATACTGGGCAGACCGGTCGAAACGTCCACTGCGAGGACCGGACCAATAGAATCCATGGCAGCAACACCGTCGATGCCTGCTTCGACCAGGGCCTTGAGCACCTCCTCAAGGCGTGGCATAAAGGGGCAGAGCTTGACCATCAACGGAAGTTTGATCTGGGGACGGGTCAGCCTGACGGCCTGGATCAGATCATCAGGATCGTAATCCACCAGGGAGATGGCATCGGGTTCCCTCTTGGCGATCTCCACAGCCATGTCGGCCGCTACCTGGGGTGTGACATAGTTCTTGGCGATGCTAGTCACTAACATAAAATCCCGATCACGGAGGGATTCGATCTCCTCCAGCCATTGCTCGAAGCCGACGTCCGACCAATCCGCGTTCATCAGGCTACTACGCCCTGTCTTGGCAATGAACGGGTTGGGAGAGGTGGCTGGCTGGGGGCGGATGCCCTTGGTGAACATCACGCCAATACTGTGGTCAGAGGCACGGCGAATTCGCTCTGCGCTGCCCGTTGCAGGACCTTCAGTTAGGGCCAAGGGATTACGCAGCGTGTGACCCAGAAATTCCACCTTGAGATTGATATCGCTTGGTTGCACGAGTACCTCCTGTTTCTGTTCTTTCATACCGATCCGCCTTACGCCTCCCCCTTCCCACGAGCCGCTGCGATCTTTTCAGGAGTGATGGGCAGGCTATGGATCCGTACACCCACGGCATCGAAAACCGCATTGGCAATGGCGGCAGCCGTGGGAGACATTGGCAGTTCACCCATACCCTTGGCGCCATATGGCCCCTCGGGGTGTGGGTCGGACACGCTGATAGCTACCATGTCTGGCATATCGGTGATACGCTTTAGACCGAGTTTGGCATACTGGTCGGTGACAGGACGACCAGCTTCAAGACGGAATTCCTCACTCAGACCATAGCCCATTCCCATCACGATACCCCCTTCGATCTGGCCCACGATACCCTGGGGGTTTATGGGTTCGCCCACATCAGAAGCGGATATGACCTTTAACACCTCAACCTCGTGGGTCTGTTCATCTACAGCCACGATAGCCGCTTGGGCAGCGAACGAGTAAGCAAAATGGAGCCGGGTCAGTGCAGGATCCTGGCCAGGTATTGGGTCGGCGCGCTCTGGTACAGGGTAGGTCTGTGGGGCAACGTAGAATGCCCCGCGCTCGAGCACCCTGTCCTCGGCCGCGAGCCTGGCGGCCAGTTCATCGAGGGTACCGATGACTTTTTTCCCGTCAACGAGGCAAAAGACCCCGTTGGTCAGTTCCACTTTATCTCCACTTGTACCGATCTCTTGGGCGACGGCCGCGCAGAGGTCGCCCCGCAGTCCCATCGCGGCGCGATACACTGCGTTGCCACTCACAAAAGTCTGTCGGGAGGCAGTCGTCATCCAGCCTGATGGATCCTCGGCGGTATCTCCTACGTGTAGCAAAATGCGGTTGAAGGGCACGCCGAGCGTCTGAGCAGCGATCTGCACCATCACGGTGTCCGAGCCCTGCCCCAGATCCATAGCCCCCTCACGGAGCAGGATGCTGCCGTCGGGCTGCAGCGACAGATGCGCCCCTGCGCCATCCTCCATTCCCGATCCCAGTCCGACATTCTTGTACGATGATGCAAACCCTACCCCGACTCGCTTGCCCGGTGGTGGTTCCGGTACGCCCGATTCGGCCACCACGTCGCGTACTGCCTCCAGCGTGGCCCGCGCGCCTATGCTATGCTGTAGCACATGGCCAGTTATGGTCGCATCTCCTGGATCGAGGATGTTCTTTAGCCGGAATTCGACGGGATCCATTCCAAGCGCCTCGGCCAACAGGTCCATCTGGATCTCAGCGGCAAAGGTTGCCTGAGGATTGCCAAAACCACGAAACGCGCTGCCGTGCGGATTATTGGTGAAAGCGCCATACACGTCCACCTTGACGTTGGGGACGTAGTAGGGTCCGCACGAAAAGGAAGCAGATCGAAAGAGCACGGCGTCGGTGGCCGAGGCGTACGCACCACCGTCACCGTATATCTCCACCTCGGCGGCGATCAGCTTTCCATCACGGGTCGCACCTGTGCGATAACGGAGCCATTCGGCATGGCGTTTGCCAGAAGCAAGAAGCGATTCCCGCCGCGTCCACACGAACCTGACCGGTCGCCCGGTCTTGACAGCTCCCAGTGCCGCGATTATCTGGACGGTGATATCTTCCTTACCTCCAAATGCGCCCCCCATCGGCATATGGACCACGCGGACTTTTTCCAACGGTAGATCGAGCGCGGCGGCGATGTCTTCCTGATCGTGGATGGAGCTCTGACTGCCCACGTGAACGGTGACCCGACCATCCTCGCCAGGTATAGCTAGTCCTGCTTCAGGCTCCAGGTAGGCGTGCTCGACCGTCGGGGTGGTATACTCGCCCTCAACGATCACATCCGCCTCGCTAAAGCCCTTGTCGACATCTCCTTTTCGGATAGGAATATAGCAGGTCAGGTTAGAGCCTTCGTCTTCGTGGATGATAGTCGCGCCCTCATCCAGCGCCTGCTGCGGACTCTCGATCACTGGCAGAGGTTCGTACTCGACCTGGATGAGCGAGAGGGCTCTCTCGGCCTGCGCCTCGCTCTCCGCGTACACCGCAGCGACTACCTCGCCCAGATAGCGCACACGGTCCTCTGCAAAGATTGGTTGATCCTTGCGAATGATGCCAAACCGATTCCTGCCGGGCACGTCACTGGCTGTGAGCACCGCCACCACGCCAGGAGCTCGCTCGGCTGCGGAAGTGTCCACCCCATGAATGCGGGCGTGAGGGTACACCGCACGAAGTACCTTGGTGTGGAGCATGTGCTCCACCCACAGATCGGCCGAGTACTTGAGGCGACCAGTGACTTTGTCCACCCCGTCCACGCGGGCTATGCCTCGCCCGACAACCTGATCCTCCGTTGGATACAAATCGCTGGCTGGTACGGCTTCAATGCCATCGCGGAGCAGACGACTGGCTCGTTCAACAGCCGCGACGATGGGGCGGTAACCTGTGCAACGGCACAGGTTGGGCTTGAGAGCTCTTTTGATCTCATCAGGAGAGGGAGAGGGGTTCTTATCCAATAGAGCTTTGCCTGCCATCACCATCCCTGGGGTGCAGAAACCACATTGGATCGCCCCCTCCTCAATCATGGTGTACTGGAGCGGGTGCAGTGAGTCATCCCTGGCCAGGGATTCGATGGTCTCCACGCTACGCCCGGCCATACGTCCCATCTTTAGTAGACAGGCTCGTTTAGCCAGGCCATCCACGATGACTGTGCACGCCCCACAGGTCCCCTCCGAGCAGCCGTCTTTGGTACCTGTCAGTCCAAGTTCCTCCCTTAGGTAAGCGAGGAGCGATGTCTCAGGTTCAACGTGGGCCTCGACAGCCACCCCGTTCACGTTCAGGCGAATAGTCTGTTTTTCTGTCACTGGCTCTCCTCCTCAGAATACAAACCCCAGGATGTCGTTTCCCGAGATCAATGGATCCGCCTTGTCCTTGCCTGGATCACTGGACGATCTTAATGGCCTGTTCTGGGCACTGGTTCACACAACTCATGCATAGATCACAGATGAGAGGTTGCAGCCGCTCCGCGTCCCAGAACAGCCGGTCACATTCCTCAACGCACGTGCCGCAGCCCGTGCACAGCTCCGCGTCGAACACCGTCCTATCTTCCTGGCGCACGAGTGCACCCGAAGGACACGCGGCTACACAGTATGCCTGGATGCAGTGAGTACAGACCTTGGCCTCGAATGTCAAGACGTCACGCCGATATACCCGGAGGCGCGCGCGCGCCGGGCCAAACATGTTTTCGTGAGCAAACGCACACACTTGCTCACAGCTACGGCATCCGGTGCAGCGATCTGTGTCGATCTCGATATGAGTCATACTTGCCTCTAGAGATCGGGGTCAGTTAGAGATTGGCATCTGACCCAACAAGGCCAACAAAGCCAGTCGCCTCCACGTCTCCTGCGTGGGAAATCCCTGTTGATCCCACCCTCGTAGTTGATAGTACCGATCCAATAGCCGGTCTTGCTCAGCGCGGGATAGAGCGTGCCCGGCGCCCATTCCATCCGGCATGGGAATCTCAGAGAACCGTTGAGGCAGATAGTCTGCCTGCCGATCTATGCCCACCTGGGTATTGAAGGCGCGACTCAGATTCCAAATACGCTCCCCGACCGCGCATAGTCGTTCGCGGGTCCAATCCTGGCCGCTGGCAGCGCTTAGGAGAGTCGGAAGGTCATTTGTCAGCAACCCGATACCGTAGGGGAACTGACAGACACCCAGGCACTCTTGAGCCGCTTTCTCGTCCTGTTGACGTTTGACGAACTCGGCCTTTTGGTCCAGGCTGAACCAGGGCAACACGCCGGACGTCTCTCGGCCGAAAGGATAGGTGCGCAGATGACATGCACCTCGGTCAGATGTCATATAGGCCAAAGCCATACCGGGCGACACACGAGGATCGTAGGCGGGGAACTCGAGCCCCTTGACCTGAGGCACCAATTCAGGGAAACCAAGGGTCTCTCCCGCTATACGCGCGCCTTCGGCCAAAATATCACCGATACCCTCCCGATGGACAATTCGGTGCAGCAGACTGACCACCATATCCCCTCGACCCATCGAGGGGGAAAGCTCCAATTCAGCCCAAGAGATCAAACCCTCGTCCGCAGCGCCGAGCACCATTCCCACCAGCGTCCCGGCTGAGATAGTATCCATCCCGGCCGTGTTGCATATGAGGTTGGCCTGGATGATAGCCTGAGGATCGTCAACCAGACAGTTGGGGCCGAACAAGGCCGCAGTCTCGTATTCTGGACCTTCGATACCGTCCCCAGCCCCGCCGCTTCGCCATCGAGTACCCTTGGAGCAGGCCATTGGGCAGTTCGAGCAAGCCAGGCGTGCTTCCACAAGGCTGCCAAAAACAGTGGCGTCGATCCGCTCGATGGATTTGAAAACACTTTGCGTGAAATTGGCAACTGGTGTGATACCCAGCGTATGCATGCTGTCCAGGGAGCCTATTGTCCCATGCTCTCGTTTGTGTGGAACCCACTCGTTTTCAAAGATTCGTGCAAGCGCCCTGGACACGGCTGCCATAAATGCATCAGGATCGGCTACCGCAAGAGCGCGCGTGCCCCGGACAGCGATAGCCTTGACTCGCTTGGAGCCAAGAACGGCACCCAAGCCCCCACGCCCAAGCTGGCGGGAATAATCGTTGCTTACGCAAGCAAACTTGACCAGTCGCTCACCGGCTGGCCCGATGCTGGCAACGCGAAAGCACCGATCGCCGAGCGCCTGTCGCAAGGTGGACTCGGTGTCGTAGACAGAGCAGCCCCAAAGCTGAGAGGCATCGTGGAACTGCACGTCCTTGTCCCGGATTACAACCGTCACAGGCCGCGATGATTGGCCCTCTAGCACAACTAGATCGTGCCCAGTGAGCTTGAGTTCCTGTCCAAAGTGACCGCCGGAGTTGCTATCTAGGTAGATGCCTGTCAGGGGCGACTTGGTGACCGCCTCATATCGAGACGAGGCAGGCGTCAGAGTGCCGCTTAATGCACCAGGCGCGAGAAATACCTTGTTTTGCGGTCCCAGGGGATCTACCTGCGGAGCGATTTCACGATATAGATAGTAGCTCCCCAAGCCTTTACCGCCGACAAAAGCCGCGGTGACCTCGGCGGGGATGTCCTCGACCTCGGCCGTTTGACGGGTTAGGTCAATACGCAGTAAGCGATGGAACCATGTCATTGCTAGAGTTGATCAGAAGTGAGCTAAGCCGCAAACCACTCCGGCCTCACGGCCTGTCGCCAGCGCGGACCATAGTCAGGCCATGGGGCACTGAGCAAATCACGCGTCTCGAACCGTGCCCGGGATACGAGATCCGCGGCAGCCTCCTGGGCACGGGCAAGAATGGCATGTTCGTCCATTGTGAGTACCTGGCGATTCTGCATCACCACCTGCCCATCGATGATAGCGGTCACCACGTCGTGCCCTCGGGCGCTATAGACCAGCTTGCTGACCAGTTGATGATTGGCCATCAGGTGTGGCTGGTGAAAGTCGATGATGATAACGTCAGCCCGCTTGCCTGGCGCTAGACTGCCCACCTGTTCATCCAGGCCCAACACTCGGGCCCCATCTATCGTCGCCATATCCAGTGCGTCCTCCGCCGTCAGGACCTCGGCGTCAAGGTGCTTCACCTTCTGGAGCATGGCTGCGAATTTCATCGCTTCAAACAGATCGTAGGTGTAGCTGGCCGCGCCATCGGTGCCCAAACCCACGATCACACCCTGCGCTCGCAGTTCTGCTATCGGTGCGACGCCGTATCCCAGGTGTGCGTTCGCTACCGGGCAGTGGGCAATCCTGCAATCGGTCTCAATGACCAACTGTATCTCACGAGGAGATAACCAGACGGCGTGGATGAGGATAGAATCCGGTCCTGTTAGGCCGATCTCGTGGACATGCTCGAGATCCCGCATCCCATAGTGCTTCAAAGAGCGCGAGACGATTTCCGCCCATCCGGCGACGTGAGTGGCAAGCTGCAGCCCTCGCGTCCGTGCCATCTCGATGGTCGTGTCCATGAGGCGATCGCTGATGTCTTCAGTGGAGCCAGGCCCCAGGGCGACGACGGTACGACCCTGCTGGTGCCACTGGGCAATGAACTCATCCGCAGCATGGATCAGTTCGTCCTCACGCCGGATCATTGCCATATCCTCAAAGTCAATGTGCTCTCCTGCAAAGGACTGATCCAACAGACCATAGACCGCGTGATGCCTCAGCCCCGCGTCTCGAAAGACCTGGGCCACTCGATGGATGCTCTCAAACTCGTTGTGAAGATACCAGTGATCAGAAACGGTGGTCGTGCCACTCTTGATCATCTCCAGGGCCGCGACCTGTGCCCCAACCTCGGCGTGGTCCGCGCCAATCTGAGAGGCGATGGGAAAGTTGAAACGCCAGTTCCAGGGATCAAAGTGCATGTCGTAGCCGATTCCCTCGATCAATGCTTGGTAGACGTGAGTGTGACAGTTGACAAGCCCGGGACAGACCACGCACCCGGTAGCGTCGATGGTTTGATGAGCCTCGTGGTCCACAGAACCCTGTGCCACGGCGACGATTTCTCCACCGTCTACCACGACGGCGCCGCCTTCGACGACACGATGCTGGGGATCCATTGTGATCACCGTCCCACCGGTGATTATCAGATCAACCATACTTCTCCTATTCACCGATCTATTGCGGAAGCTGGGACCTTACCTGATCTAGCAACTGTTCAATGGAGCGTTCCGCCGCCTGGCGGATCTCCTGCTCATCTAGACTCGTGAACCGCCGGTCGCGAAACACAATGTGCCCATCGATGATGACGGTTTCCACGTCGGTTGCACGGTGCGAATAGACCAGCGCAGATACTGGGTCCACGGAAGTCTGCGGGCGGAGGTGCAATCCATCCCGCGAGATGACGATGATGTCTGCCCGTTTTCCTACCTCCAGACTGCCAATCTGATCCTCAAGTCCCAGCACCTTGGCTCCCCCCAGGGTAGCCATCTCCAGCACGGCCGACGCTGGCATCGCGCGTGGGCCATAGGTCGGCTTGTGCATCAATGCGGCCAGCCGCATCTCTTGAAACATGTCCAGGTTGTTGTTGCACGGGGCCCCATCAGCTCCCAAGCCCACAGTCAGGCCGCGTTTCAGCATCTCTGGTATCGGGGCGAATCCCGAGGCTAGCTTGAGGTTGGCTGAGGGGCAGTGGGCCACCCGTGTATCAGTGCTGGCCAAGGCTTCCTGGTCTTGGGGGGTGACCCACACACAATGGGCCAACACCAGGTTGGGGCCCAGAACACCCAGCGAGTGCAAATACTGCACATCGCGTCCGCCCGGCAGGTGGGCCAGGCGCTCGCTCTGCACCCGATTCTCCGCGGCGTGGGTGTGGATGATGAGCCCTTCTTCCTGGGCTATGTCCCGTACGCGGGCCCACAGTTGGTCGGTGACGTTGCGTGTGCCTCGGGGTGAGAGTGCGTATCGCAGCCGACCTTCCCCCGCACCGTGATACCGGCGTAGCAGGCGCAGGCTTTCGGCCAGCCCATCCTCCGTGCTCTCGCCGAGCATGTCCGTTCCAGCTTCCCGGTTGTCCATCAGAGCTTTGCCACAGGTGGCGCGAAACCCGGTATCCAGCACAGCTTGCAGGGCAGCCTCAGTATGACGCACCGTCTCAATGGTTAGGGCACAGGTGGTGCCACTTTGCACCATCTCGGCGATGGCCAGCCGGGCTGAATTATAGAGAGATCGCTCATCGTGAGCCTGCTCCAAGGGCCAGATCCGCAGACGGAGCCAATCCACCACGTCCATGTCATCGGCTTGCCCTCGGAAGAGAGTCTGGCATAGATGGACGTGGGTCTGAACAAAACCGGGTAGGACCAGACGGTCCGCAGCCTCAATCACGGTATCGGCGACCGTCCGTTGGGAACCCACCTCACGGATGACGCCGTCCTCGACGTAAAGGTTGCCCACGAAAACCCGCCGGTGTGGGTCCATTGTGATGAGCAACCCGCCTCTCACCAGAAGAGAACGCACAGCTTTAGGCCTTCTCGTACGGCTTGGCAACAAAGGCGGGGGGCTCGGCCCGTCCCATCGCGCCAACCAGCGCGATAATGGTCAATACGTAGGGTAGCGTTCGCAGTAATTGGGGAGCGATGGGCACGTTCGACGCTTGGGCCGCGGCCTGTACTGCATCCGCAAATCCGAAAAGCAGGCACGCGAACAGGGCTCCCCAGGGATTCCACCGCCCAAAGATCATTGCCGCCAAACCGATGAACCCACGCCCAGCCGTCATCAGTTTGACGAATTGGGCCAGGTACGATACCGACAGGAAAGCACCTCCCAGAGCAGCCAGAACTCCACTGATCATTACGCCAGCGTAGCGCATCCGGTATACGCTGACGCCAACAGTCTCAGCCGCACGGGGATTCTCACCAACTGCACGGAGACGCAGCCCAAACGGCGTCTTGAACAGGACAAACCAGCTTACGGGCACCATGATCAGACAGAGATAGACCAGTGGCCCCTGCGTTCCCAAGACGGGACCGATCACTGGCAGGTCGGCAAGGATCGGAACCCGCCACTCGGCGATTCGCTCAACGATCGGGGAGATCCCCTGCGAGCCGAATAGCTTTAGGAGCAAGAAGCTCGGTAGGCCTGCTCCCAGAATGTTGATGCCAGTGCCGACGATGGCTTGATCCGCGCGCATGTTGATACACATAAACGCGTGGATTAAGCTGGTCAAGACGCCGGCGGCAATAGCACACAAAACTCCTATCCAAGCGCTGCCGGTGTAGTAGGATCCCACGACCGCCGTGAAGGCACTAATCAGCATGACGCCTTCCAGGGCGATATTCAGGATGCCAGACCTTTCGCAAAAGATTCCGGCTAGCGCGGGGTAAAGGATGGGCGTCGCTGATCTGATCGCCGCTGCAACCAGGGTCAGGCTGAGAACTTGTGACCAAGCTTCCATCAAATGCCTCCTACTCCATACGTCGTACGTAGAGATATCATGCGTCCAGCAAAAGGATCATGTTTCGCTCTTGCGCTTGTCTTGGCGTGAAGTGGCACGAACGATGGCACCCTCCAGAATTGGCCGGATAGTTTTGTTGGTGGCTGTGAAGAAGATGATCAGGGCCGTCAACACCAGCACAATGTCCTTGCTGATCTGGGCTATGGCTTGCATGGTTATGGAACCACTTCGCAACACGCCAAACAGGAACGCAGAGGCAACTACCCCCACTGGATGGAGTAATCCCAGCAGGGCAACGGCGATGGCATCCCATCCATAACCCGGCGAGAACGCGGCGTAGAACTTGTAATGCAAGCCTAATACCTCTACTGCGCCAGCTATACCGCCCAGCGCACCGCTAAAGAACATCGCGAGCACCATCATCTGTCTTGACTTGATCCCTGCATACTCGGCGGCAGATGGGCTAAATCCTACTGCGCGCATTTTGTAGCCCAGGCGTGTCTTGAACAAAAAGAACCACACAACTATGGCCGTCACTAGCGCAATAAAGATACCGGCGCTCATACGTGTGCCTTCCCAAATCCGTACCAGTTGAGCTGTTGGCAAGATATCGGGTGAGACAGGTAGCTCATTGTCCGCCTTCATCGGACCGCCTACCGCAATCATATAGGCGGCGATCTGAAAGACGATGTAATTGAGCATGATCGTCGTAATCACCTCGTGGATCCTGTGGCGTGCCTTGAGGTAGCCCGGAATTGCCCCCCATACGCCACCAGCGAATGCCCCACCCAGTATCGCCAGGGGAAGATGAATCACTCGGGGCAAGTCCCAGGCATACCCAATGTATGCGGCAGCCATACCACCCAATACGATTTGTCCTTCCACACCCATGTTGAACAGACCGCAGCGGAAACCAAGGGCAACCGCCAGCCCGCCGAACACCAAAGGCGTCATCGAGAGCAAGGTTTCCGCGATGTATCGCTTAGAACCAAAGGCGCCCTTGAACAGCGCCTGGTAAGCTTCAACCGGGTCTTCTTGGAAAACGAACAGAAACAACGCTCCAGCGACGAATGCCAGCAAGACTCCCAGGATGAACTGCATAGGACCGACCAGGAAGTTCAACCGAGACGTTCCCGTGGTCGTTTTGCGTAGCTCTCTGGACTGGGTCATACTACACCCTCCTCGTGCCCGTCGGGCGTTTCCTCTTGGCTACCGGCCATCAAGAGCCCCAGGAGCTCGGGGGTGGCCTGGCCAGCCTCGAACGAGCCGACAATCTCGCCCTCGTACATGACCAGGATTCGATCACTCAAGTCGAGAATCTCGGTCAGTTCCATCGAGATCAACAGAACAGCCCTGTCTTGATTTCGGAACTCGACCAGTTTGCGATGGACGAACTCCGTAGCTGCCACATCCAGACCCCGAGTAGGCTGTGCGGCGATCAGGACCTTGGGGTCCCGGTGGAACTCTCGGGCGACGATCACCTTTTGTTGATTGCCTCCAGAGAGGGCGTGGGCCAGGACGTCCGGTCCTGGCGTACGCACGTCGAACATCTTGATCGACTCGCGTGAATACCGCTCGGCCTGGCCATAGTCCAGTAGCGGGCCTTTGGCAAATGGAGCCGAGTCTTCAAAACCTAGTAGGAAATTGTCGGTCAGCGAAAAGTCCATAACCAGCCCCCGGCGCTGCCGATCTTCGGGAATGTGCCCTAGCCCGGCATACATCCGCTGGCGGGGTGTCCTGTCCGAGATATCGAGACCCTGCAGAAAGACTTGGCCCCCATCCTTGGATCGCAAACCGGTGATCACCTCGACCAGCTCCGTCTGACCATTCCCAGCAACGCCGGCGATGCCTACGATTTCACCAGCACGTACCTCCAGGGACACGTCTTTCAGGGCAGGCAATCCTCTCGAGTCACTGGCACGTAGGTGCTCCACCCGCAGTTGGATGTCCCCAGGTTCGCGCTTTTCCTTCTCTACACGGAGCACCACATCTCGCCCCACCATCATGCGGGCCAGATCCTCTTGACTGACGTCTTTTGTCTCGACTGTGTCCACCACCCGACCATCCCGCAAGACTGTTACCCGGTCCGTGATTTCCATGATCTCTTGCAGTTTGTGGGTGATGAATATGATCGTGTGGCCCGAGTCCCGAAGAGAGCGCATGATCGCGTACAGTTCCTCTACCTCTTGAGGGGTCAGGACGGCGGTCGGTTCATCAAGGATCATTATTTCAGCGCCCCGAGACAGGGCCTTGAGAATCTCGACCCGCTGTTGCATACCAACCGGAATGTCACGGATCAGCGCGTCCGGGTCCACTTTTAGGCCAAAGCGCTGGGAGAGGTCAATGACTAATTCCCGGGCTTGCTGCATGTCCAGTGTGATCCCTTTGCGAGGCTCGTGCCCAAGCACAAAGTTCTCGGCAACGGTGAATACGGGTACCAGCATAAAATGCTGATGGACCATGCCGATTCCATGGCCAATAGCGTCAAGGCAGCTACCAAAGTTGACCAACAGTTCGTCCAGCAGAATTTCCCCTTCATCGGGGACAGATAGTCCAGATAGAACGTTCATCAAAGTGGTTTTGCCAGCGCCGTTTTCTCCCAGCAGGCCATGGATCTCGCCTTTTTCGACCTCAAGACAGATGTGATCGTTCGCCAGGACACCTGGGAACTGTCTGACGATATTTCTCATCTCGACGGCTGTAGCCAAAGGTCTGCTCCTTTCCTCACTATTGGACGGCAGATGCTGGATACTGGAGACCAATCCACGGCTTCCAGTATCCAGCGGGAGATCACATTCTGCGTAGGGGTTCTACAACCTCACTCCCAAGTAGGCGGCGTGAACGCCTCAAACTCATCGAGGGTCGCTGGAGCTTGGATCTCGCCAT
>CAYUIS010000005.1:58569-67002 GCA_964444825.1 uncultured Anaerolineales bacterium
TGAATGCCTGATCTCCCAGTCCTGCCTGGTCGGTCACCATCGCAAAGGAAAGATCGGATCTATCTACGCCCGCGGCCACTGCCTCGCCGACGTCCGGCGGCGTGAACGCCTCAAACTCATCGAGGGTCGCTGGAGCTTGGATCTCGCCATCGATGATCATCTGCTTGAGCGCTTCCACCTTCTCCAGAATGTCGGCAGGGACGTTCTTGTCGGTGGTCGGTGCGATGTCGATGCCACCCTCGGCGATGCCGTAGCGATAGGAACCGCCCTTGAACTCGTCTTTGAGGATCATCTGGCCCACATCGTAGACACCTGCGCCCAGCCCCTTCATCATAGAACTGATGACATTGTCGGGCGCCAAATAGTTCTGATCCCGGTCCACGCCGATGACCATCTGATCCCGTTCCACAGCCGCGTCGATCACACCAGTGCCGGTGAAACCCGCCACCTGGAACACTACGTCAGCTCCCTGGTCGTACTGAGCCAACGCCAACTCCTTGCCCTTGGCTGGATCGTTGAAGGCACCCGCATATGACACCAGGACTTCCATGTCGGGCGCAACCGTCATCACGCCCGCCCGGTAGCCGGCCTCAAACTTTTTGACCACGTCAGTCTCCATACCACCGACGAAGCCCACTTTGCCGGACTTGGTCATATACGCAGCGATAGCGCCCATTAAAAACGCCCCTTCGTTCTCGGCAAACTGGATGCAGGCTACGTTGGGCTGCTCCACATAGTTGTCGATCAGCGCAAACTTGATGTCGGGATACAGGGGAGCAACCTCGTTGACGGCGTCCTTGAGCAGGAAGCCGACGCCCACGATCAGATCCTCCTCTTGTTCGGCCAACGTGCTGAGGTTAGGCACGTACTGAGCCTGCTCGTTCGTCTCGACGACCTTGATCTGAATGCCAAACTCCTCGTTCAAGCGGGTGAACCCTTCCCAGGTGGCGTCGTTGAATGCCTGATCTCCCAGTCCTGCCTGGTCGGTCACCATCGCAAAGGAAAGATCAGATGCATCAGCCGGAGGCTCGGCTGGTTCCTCAACTGGCTCCTCGACTGGTTCCTCGGCTGGCTCCTCGACTACAGGCCCCTCAGTCGGCTCTTCGGTGGCTGCAGGCCCACAGGCGGGCAGCAACATGGCTATCACGAGCAGCAAGCTCATCAGCCTGATTAGGTGTTTCATCTTTCTATCTCCTCCTATAGGTAGTGTTATTAACTAGGGTAAAGTTGAGATACGCCGTCTACACCGTCGGAAACATAACTGGTCCCGAAATCGTGCAATAGCCACCTCCTTTCTTGTTTCACAGTCTACGCCAAGGCTGACTCTAGAGCCATTCCCACATAGACACGGGTCGCATCCAGGAGTTGTGGAATACTGAGGCTCTCTTCGTCTGTGTGACACAAACGGCTGTCCCCTGGACCATACTGGACTGTAGGAATGTTCAGATCATTGATAAGAAAGTCCATCTCGTTGTAACCATCGGTAAAGTAGACCTCAACCGGGCAGCCCACAACAGCTTTGTGATGCCGCGCTGCCAGGTCGCGTATGGGAGCACTTGCAGGAGTGACCGCAGGCCAGAGACCTCTGCGGCGGATGGGATCCCAGCTCCAGTCAGGACGGGCCACGCTCAGGGAGCTCGTCACCGGGGGATCGGCCTCGGCCAGGCAGTCAAGGATGGACTGTACCGCATCCAGTACCGAATCCTGCGTCTCACCCGGCACGGTGCGACGGTCAAACCACAACATACACTCGTCGGGCACGATATTGTAGGCTCTCCCCCCCTCGACGACACCCAAGTTCAAACTGCCACGGATGGGTCCATAGCCTGAAATGACTTGTTCTGGATATTCCAGCTTCTCCAGCGCTGTCACTACCTGCATCGCGCGGTGAATAGCATTGACCCCTAGCCAGGGCCGGGCTCCGTGAGCTGCTTTGCCCGCTACACGGATTCGGAAGGGGGTTGTGCCCTTGCATCCAATCACCAGACGCAGGTTGCTGGGCTCTGTGACTACGGCATGGCGCGCCTGGAGCCCTTGTTCGACGAGCGTCATACTCCCTCGATGCTCCGATTCCTCATCTACCACCAGCGCCAATCCCAGGCTGCTGTGTAGTCGCGCTCCAGACTGGGCGATCATCGCCAGGGCTATGACAGAGGCCGCAAGTCCGCCCTTCTGGTCTACCGAACCACGGCCCCAGATGTGATCCCCCTTGATCTCACCAGACACCGGATCTGGCATTGCGCCATAGGGTACGGTGTCCATATGGGAATGGAAGAGCAAGCCAAGCTCAGGCTGCTCACCAGCCAAGATTGCCAGCACATTGTAGCGATTGGGCGCTACCTCCTCCAGTTCCACCTGGAGGCCGAACGCTTCCAGCGCGTGACCAAGGTAACGCCCCAGAGCCCTCTCCTCGCCAGTGACGCTGGGCAGGCGGATGATTGCCTGGGCGAATTCTACTACCCTCTGCGGGTCGATGGCAACCGGAGCATGGCCGGTTACGGTGTTGCCCACCCGTTCGCCTTCCACAGTTTAACCGCCTCCGCCTGGGTCTTGGTCCGTACCTCCTCCTCGTCAACCAGCAGGAACTCGCCATCCTTCATCACGACCTGTCCATCAATGATCACAGTGTTAACATCCACGCGCTCGCACGTGCCGACGATATAGTTGGCGACATTTATCTCGAACAAAGGTACCGTACAGCGATCGTCAAGTAACACCACGTCAGCCTTCTTCCCGACTTCCAGCGAGCCGATTTCGTCCTCCATCTGCAGAGCTTTTGCCCCCTCAATGGTCGCCATACGAAGCATCTGTTGGTCGGGGAGCATTTCCAGATCCTCGTATTTGATACGGTGGATCATCTGGGCTGTGCGCATGATCTCAAACATCGAGTGTGTCTGGCCATCCGTGCCCAGGCCGACCGTGACACCTTCCTGAATAAAGGGCATCATGTCTGGCCAAAAGCCGAAAATCGCGTTGGATTCGGCGTTGTGTGCGATCTTGACGTCGTGTTCCTTAAAGATGGCCGGGTCTTTCCACTGATCGAGATAACTACAGTGGAAGAGGATTAGGTCCGGGCGCAAGAAGCCAATGTCCTCCAGATAGGCCGTGGGGCGGAGGCCAAAACGGCGGGTTGTGTCAAACACGTGATAGCGGTCGTCGGCCATGTGCATCATGACCCCGGCGCCAATCTCGTCCGCCACGGCGCGCACTTCCTGGAGAAGCTCCGTCGAGCAGGTAAAGGTCGTGTGCACACCGATGCGTCCCGTCACTCGACCACCGCGGGCCTTGGCCCTCTTGAAGAACCTGACGTTCTCCTCCAATCCCATTCGTGCATTTTCCTCACTGATACGTCCCGTGGTCTCAAAGGAGAGCACGGCCCGCATACCGGACTCTATCGCCGCCTGATCCACCGCGTCCAGCGCGCCGGGCAGCGCGTAGGACCCCTCGGCCGTGTCGGTAGTGGTCGTTATCCCGCTGCGGACGTGCTCGACCATATTGGCCAACGTACCGATGTACATCTGCTCTTGGGTAACCCGATCCTCAAGCAACGGAAACCAGAACCGCTCCATCCAGGAGATGAAAGAGTAGTCTACTTCTTCGAAGCCAGAGGCAGGGATACTGCGCACGACAGAGCTATACAGGTGATTGTGGCAACAGACAAAGCCTGGAATGACCACCTTGCCCGATGCGTCAATGACCTCTGCGCCTTCCCTATCGCCCACCTCGGCAGCCGGGCCGATCTCCTTGATGACGTTGTCCTCAATGTAGAGGCTGCCGTTTCGGAAGACTCGATCTCTAGAATCAACCGTGACCACCAATCCACCCTTAACGAGAAGTTTGCCCATGTCGCTCTCCTTTCGGCGATTACTGACTAGTTACCTGATTAGTCCAGATCTCTTGCTGCCCCCAAAGGGCTCTCCGTTCTAATCTCCTGCCCGCTGACGCAGGCTGCCAATTCCGCTCGACGCACCGTTGCGCAAAAAGCTTATGTCGGTTGAATAGCATATCAACTGCATTCCGCGCCGTTGCCATTCGGCCAGCCAGTCCAGGTTCCCAATGTGGATACCACAGGGAACCTTGTTAGCCAGGGCAGCGTCCAGCACGTGTTGTATCGGCTCCTCAAGGGCGCCGAGCATATCGGCATCCCGGACCCCCATACTTAGCGCCAGATCGTTCGGCCCCAGGATCGCTCCACCGACGCCAGGCACCGACAAAAGCTCGTCAATGCTCTCCACGGCCTTGTCACGCTCGATCTGCAGGATGATCATATTCTCCCTGTTGGCCTCCCCGGTAAACTCCCACAGATTCTGGCCGGCATAGTCGTTGTGGCCTTTGGCAACTGAGCATCCACGCTTACCGGCAGGTGGGAACATTGTGCTCTCGACAATGTGCTCCACTTGAGCTCTCGTCTCCACACGTGGAACCATGATACCTTGAGCGCCAGCGTCGAGCGGACGAACCATCAGATGGTACGCGTCGCTCGGAACACGCACCAGAGGGGTTATTTGCGCCAGGCGGGTGATCTGCACCATAGTGGCGATGGTCCCGATGTCAAACGGGCCATGTTCCATATCAAAGAACAGGAAATCACATCCGGCCTGCGCCATAATCTGCCCAATGGCTGGTAAGGGGACTGCCTGAATCATCGTCCCATAGACTGCTTTCCCCTTCTGGAGCTTTTCTCGTAACGCGTTTCGCTTCATTGTTAGTCTCCCTCGCTGACAGTTCGGCGATGTTGCCATACTTGAGGATTGGCAAGAAAGTTTGGCTCTTCCCCGTTTAGAACCCGCAAAGTATTCTCGACCGCCATCAATCCCATCCGCTCTCGCCCTTCGTCAGTAAAACTCGCCAGGTGTGGTGTGAGAGCTACATTGTCCATCTCGAACAGGGGATTATCGAGTGCAGGAGGTTCTTGCTCGTAGACGTCAAGCCCTGCACCTCCGAGGTGTCCAGACTCGAGAGCTTCGATCAGTGCTTCCTCTTCGACCACTGGCCCCCGCGACGCATTGATGAGAATCGCACCCGGTTTCATGGCCTGGATGACTCTCCGGTCGATCAGATGTCGAGTGGTGTCAGTCAGGGGAGAGTGTATGGATAGAATGTCAACCTTGCTGGCCAATTCAACCAGGGTCTCGAAACACGTCGCGCTGCATTCCTGTGCCGTTTCAGAATCTACGAACGGGTCGAAAGCATAAACTGACATGTGCAAGCCCTCGCGACATATCTCCGCCAGCCGCCTGCCAATACGGCCCAATCCTACGATACCGAGCGCCTTACCATCCAGCTCTCGTCCCACCACACGATCTCGGATGTGGAAACCCCCACTCCGCACAGCGCGATCAAGCTGGGGAAGGCGTCTAGCAACGGCCAACATCAGCATAAGGGCGTGTTCAGCCGTAGATTCGGTAGGACCATACGGCGTGAATGTCACCGGAATACCACGCTCGGTCGCTGCTTTGACATCCACAATGTCTACGCCTGCTCCATGGCGACTGATTACCTCCAATTGCACGGCCTGGTCCATCTCCGCAGGTCCCATCATCAGACCTGCGCAGAGAATGATACCATGCACATCCGGCATCATGTCCAACAGCTCAGGTGGTGAGGCCCCATAGGGTGTTAGCACGTTCACCTGTCCCTGGAGACGGTCGAGGGCAGCAGTATGGATTGGCTTATTCACTAATACTGTCTTCATCTTTGATTAATTCCCACCATTGTCAACGTGTAGAAAATGGATATAGGACGCTGTTACGTCCACCAAGTTGTGCATTGCCTGCTCGCTACGATCCGGATCGTGAGCTGTGATAGCTGCGCAAACCTCAACGTGCTGTCGCCAGCCCTTTGGTGTGTGGGGAACTACCTGGAGGAATTGCTCCAGGGTGTCAAAAAGGGTGCTGCCAAGATACTGAAGGATGTTGCTGTCACTCATCTCAGCAATCAAGCGATGGAACGCGAGATCTAGCTCTTCAAACCTGGCATCATCGCCAGTTTCGACCGCAATCTCCATTCCACCGACAAGTCTAGCCAACTGGGTGATCTGACCATTGCTTGCCCGCTTGGCTGCCAAATAGGCCAGACCACCCTCAATAGCGCGACGCGCATCCAAGAAATCCGTCACCATCTCCCTGTCCAAGACCAGGGCAAGGTTGAGACACCGTTCAACAATCTGGCTCGGGTCGCGACAGACGAACGTGCCCTGTCCGTGGCGAAGCTCAAGCATGCCCATACCTTGCAAAGTCTGCAGAGCCTCACGAAGGGAGGCCATACTCACGTTGAGATCGTGGGCGAGCTGGCGCTGGGGAGGCAGTTGATCGCCAGCTCTCCATATGCCATCGCCAATCATCTGGATAATGCGCTGCACGATGGCTTGGGGAATGGAGTGGGTCTGAATAGGCTCCATCAAGGTCAGAGTCCCAGTGTACTGGTGTTCGGAACAGTCGCCATTATACATCCGGTTTTATGGCCTGTCAAACTGTTTCTGAGGAGAGCCCCCCAAAAAGAACAGGTAACAAAAGAAGATGGGAGACCAGGGGCAAGTAGGGGTACAGGTATTTAGGTTCTGCTCAATCCGGGCTCGAGTTCCACAGCCGCGTGAGCTTGCGGTATTTGACGGCTTCATAGTAGGCCATCAGCAAGCTCAGCCAGAGCCCGTGCAGTCCATCCCGCACGCCGCGCAGCGTCACAAATCGCCACCAGAACTGGCGCACTGCCTGGGAATAGGGTGTGTAGAAACGAGGGTGGATCCCCTCCTTCAACAGGATGCCAGCATCGATGTCGCTGTACCTTTCCTGACGGGCGACAAAGTCAGGCAGATCGTCATAGTTGTAGTGAATCAGGGGGTTTTCCAAATGGCCCAGCGGTCCATCTGTCACGATCACCTCGTGCACGGGGCGCTCCCAGCGCACGCGGTCCCGCAACAGCAGGCGTGACTGGTAATCAGGGTACCAGCCTGCCCACAGGGTGAGGCGACCAAAGATGTAGTTGTGGCGCGGCACCGCCCACGCCACTTCCTCGCGCGTCCCATCGGTCACCTTCCGGATTTCATCCGCGAGGGCCGGGATGGCTCGCTCGTCAGCATCCACGAAAAAGAGCCACTCTGCCTCGACGCGCTCCATCGCGGCGTTGTGAAACTGGGCATAGTTCTCGAAAGTGTGCTGCAACACCTGCGCCCCATTCTCTCGAGCCAGCTCTGCCGTCCGGTCGGCGGAGCGAGAGTCCAAAAAGACGACCCGCCGATCGGACCAGGCCAGACTATCCAGACAATCCACAATATTGTGTTCCTCGTCCCGAGCGCAGACGATAGCTGTCACATTCATACGGCTTGTTTCCAGATTTCTATGACTTGCTGACAGGCGTCGACCATTTCTGGAGGGGCGGTCCGTTTTCTGCGCTTCATGCCGGCGTGCACCAAGATCCGCGCCAATCGCCGTGTCAACGGTTGGTGGTGGCGTGCATAGAGATGGGCCCGGCTGGTCCACAGATTGACGAAGGATGGGATGCGCACCTGGCCACTCGACTGCCCCGCATGGTGAATCACACGGGCGGCAGGCACGCAGGCTATATGCCAGCTCGCTTTGCGCATCCGCCAGCACCAGTCGATCTCCTCGCAGTACATAAAAAAGCTCTCATCCATCAGTCCCACGTCGGCTATCGCCGCTGACTTTACCATCATCGAGGCGCCCAGGGGGAAATCGACGCGGAAGGGCCTGGCGCCTTCGTACAGGCGACGCGGGTAACGCCCGTTGAGCGACGTATCGTAGAGACGAGCCGGAAGGGGGAATAGATCAAAGAGCAGTTGAATCAACCCAGGAAAGCGGAAGGCAGAGTGCTGCAGGGAACCGTCTGGGTAAACGAGCTTGGGGCCGACTATGCCAATCTGAGGATCGACCGTCAGAGCCGAAAGCAACGCCGCCGTAGCGCCTGGAAGCACCTCCGTATCCGGATTCAGCAGCCACACATATTTCGGGATTTGCTTCTCAGAGCCTCGGATCTTGCGCAATGCCCGATTGTTGGCCCGTACAAAGCCCAAGTTCTCCTGATTGGCGATCAGGTGAACGACCGGAAATGTTTCTGCCACCATGTCCGGTGTCCCATCTGTGGACCCGTTGTCCACCACCCAGACCTGAGCCGCCAGGTCCGATTGCTGTATGTCAGCAAAGAGGGACCGCAGGCAGGCTGCCAGCAGGTCCCTCACATTCCAACTGACGATCACGACAGCCAGTTCGGGCATAGATACTTATACGCAGAAGTTTGACGCAACCTGTACAATAATATAATGAACAAGCGTTGTGTTAACGCCAAAGGCTAGGGCCCCCACTATGCGGTGGGGGCTTTGGTATCCAAACTTCATAACCGCTCCATAACTGATAGATCATTCATATCATCGTCTAGCCCATAGTATAGTCGCAACTGGCACGGAAGTCAAAGCGAGCG
>CAYUIS010000006.1:0-44269 GCA_964444825.1 uncultured Anaerolineales bacterium
CAGGTTGACTCACTTCGGCTTCTGCGAATGTTCATTATGTTGTTGACCATTACAGATTTGCAGGGTTTCTCCGGCAATTCTATCTTGTGAATCCTGTTAATCCTGTCAAGTTCACGTCTGCCACTGTTGTGGACACTCAACCGGTGACCGGTTATCAGCCAGACGCGCTGGCTATCCACCGTCACTGCTCTGCTTGCTGCTGAACCCAGTCCATCGCCGCCTGAGGGGTAGAGGTCTCATCGATGACCTCGCCCACCGCCCTGGCGAAATTCTCCATATCCCCTTCAAACTCGGCAAAAGCCAGCAGGTTGATCAGGACCGCGTTCTCCATCGAGGCGCGGGCGACGGCAGCCACGTCCTGGCCCACACGCTGCCCATATGCGGAAGACTCGGCCAAGGCCTTGCGCGCTGGCATCAGGCGGTAGGGCATCTGCTGGCTGAGGAACGTGATCCACTCCCAGCACGCGTCGGGATGTTTGGTCTCAGCATAGATAACATAGCCCTCGACCTGAGCCTGGGTGATCGACGTGACGTCCTGGGGCAGCGGAGCCATCCCCCAGTTGACAAACCACTCCACCGGCCACCCGATGCCTCCTCGCTCGGACAACATCCCAAACCACATACCCACCTTGCCGTGGCGCAGGCCATCGTAAATGGCGTACTGCCCCCCTCCAAACGCCTGGCGCGCCTCCTGCGGCGTGGGTGCGACGTCGTACTCGTTGTACAGCCGGGCATACCAGTCCACCGCGTCAACGGCCAACGGATCGTTGAAGGTTGTGTAATCGGGGTCCTGGAGACTGTCGAAAAGCTGCCCACCGTGCTGGTAGATGAAGAACACGGCGTCAAAGTAACTCGGATCGGTCGTAGTGCCAGTGGTGGTGTAGCCATAAATGCCCTCATCGGGATCGGTGATGGTCAGACCAGCGTTCAGAAAATCGTCCCACGTCCACCCGATCTCGGGATACGGCAGGCTGTGTTGATCAAACAGGTCTCGGCTGTAAAAAGTCACCAGCACGTCCACCCCGGCCGGGATAGCCCAACGCTTGCCTTCCATGGTGAGGGGCTCCATCGCGCCTGGATAAAAACCGGATAGATCGAAGGACCGTTCCTGCTCGATGAAGGGGTCCAGGCTGATAATCTGGCCCTCTTGCTGCAGGGCAATCAGCGCGTACGGCGAAACGACCAGGACATCCACGTCGCCCGTACCAAGGGCTCCCAACGGATTCCCGCCGCTCGCGTGTAATTCGACAGTGATGTGGGGATGGCTGACACCGAATTCATCGACCATGGCCTGGTAAAAGTCCACGTCCACATCGGGATGGGCAAACCCGATCGTTACCGGCTCAGGGGTTGGTGCAGCCACAGCACAACCGGAACAGGCAAGCACGAGAATCAGGCAAAGAGGATTGTATACCCACCTCATTCCCCCGTCCCTACGGTGTGAACCGACAGACATGCCCCCTCCACTTACAGAACCGCGCCGTCAGTTGTCTTGCAGAATCTGGCCGTCCTTCAGTTGCAGCACGTCGTCCACGTATTCATCCACCAGGGCGTCGTGGGAGGCCATCAGCACGGTCACCTGCTCCTCCTCCACGATACGGCGGAAAAGATTCAGGATCTCCCGGGCAGTCGTGCTGTCCAATTCGCCGGTGGGTTCGTCGGCCAGGACCAAATGGGGGTTGTTGGCCAGGGCCCGGGCAATGGCGACTCGTTGTTGCTGGCCGCCCGACATCTCGAAGGGGCGATGATGAATCCACTGGCGCAGGCCGACCAGATCAAGGCAGTGCAGCGCCTGCTCTCGGCGCTCCTTGGTCTTAACACCGGCGATACGCAACATCAACTCCACATTTTCGTAGGCGGACAGGGTGGGCAAAAGGCCAAAGGACTGGAAGACAAAGCCCACCCGGTCGCGCCGCCACTGGGTAAGCTGCCTCTCATTGAACTCTGATATCTCGCGCCCGAATACGCGGACGATGCCAGACGTGGGATGATCGAGACCTCCGATGCAGTTGAGCAACGTCGTTTTGCCACTGCCCGAGCGCCCCTTCAGCGCCACAAAGCGCCCAAGTTCGATCCCGAAATTGACGCCTCGCAAGGCCGGCACCTCCTGTGCGCCAGACCGGTACACGCGCCACAGGTCCTCGGTCTCGACGACGTAGCCGCTTGATCCATTCATAGTCTCTTCCACCATCGCTACCGTCCCTCGCCTTCATCGGGGCCTGATTCATCGACCTGGCTCGGGCCGGGCTCGGGTTGGAACTGGTCGCGGGGCCTGCGCCCCCAACGGCCCAACCGTTCACGCGCTTTGGAGAGAGAACGCCTCAGACCAGCGACACCCGGCAGGTCGAGAAAATGACCGATGGTACGCCCTCCGGGCACCGGCATCAGATCGACCGCCGCCATCCCGGACGCCTGGGCAGACTGCGGCACCGGCCGAATCAGGATCCCGTCGTCGATCAGCTCCAGTCGAGCGCGCCCCTGGATGGCAAAGTGCTCCAGGTACTCTTTCGGCACCTGCAAGCGTCCCGCCGAGTCCAGCACAACCAACTCCTCAAAGAGTTCCTCTGCTCCATCGCCATCGCCGTCCTCACCGGCCAACTCACCCCCGGCCGAAGCGTTCGCCACCGACTGACGCACCGTCTCGGTAGCCATCTTGCCATCTCGGATAGCGACCACCCGATCCACGTGGCGAGCGATGCCGGGGTCATGGCTGACGATCAGCGTCGTCAGGCCGTACTCCCGGTTGAGCCGTTTGAACGTCTCGTATATGACCAACGCCGTGGTAGAGTCCACCTCGCCTGTCGGCTCGTCCGCCAACAGCAGCTTGGGGTCGTTGGCCAGGGCGACAGCGATGGCAACCCGCTGTTGCTCACCGCCCGACATCTCTGCCAGGCGATGATGGATTCGCTCGGTCAGCCCAACAGCTTCAATCAATTCCTCAGCGCGCCGTCGCTTCTTGCGTCCGGCCTGACCCGACAACGTCATCGGCAACTCGACGTTTTCCAGCGCATTCAGATATGGCACCAGGTTGCGGCTGCCCTGCTGCCAGACGAATCCTACCTTGGAGCGGCGATAGCGGGTGAGGGCGGCATCCGGCATCTTGAGCAAGTCTTGCCCATCCACCCATACCCGCCCGGCCGAGGGACGATCAATGCCACCCAGTATGTTCATCAACGTCGATTTACCGCTGCCGCTGGGACCGACGATGCCCAGCAATTCACCAGGGGTTACCACCAGATCCAGGCCCTGCAACGCCACGATCTCCAGTTCAGCCACCTGGTGGATTTTCACCAGACCGTCACAGATGATCAGTGGCGAGGCATCCGAAGGGAGAGCAGAGGAGTCAGAGGGAAGAGAAGACAACGAGATCTCTTTTTCGGTTCCCGTCATTGCTTACCTCCCTGAACCCTTTGCCCAATCATACAAAACCCCGGCTGTCCTATCCATCCGCTTGCCACTGCCCCCTCTCTCCTCCGACTAGGCCGTTTCCCCGAGCTTGACTGCCTGAAAGATCTTCATGCGCAGGAGCAGGATCACCAACACCGCCAAAGCAGCCACAAATAGCGATCCAAAGAGGGCATAGATGCGGAGGATGGCAGGCCAGGCGATCTCTACCACGAAGGGAGGGATCTGGGCCGATGGCCCGGCGCCAATCTGGAGATAGGGAATAAACAGCTTGCTGATCCAAGCGCCCAAGGCCGTACCCACAATAGTCCCGGTCAGAATCAGAAAGGCCAATTCCCAAGCCAAGAACACCACCATTTGCCCCGCCGATAGCCCGATAGCCCGCAGGATACCCAGTTCGATAAAACGACGGCGGAAGGAGAAAAAGGCATAAAGCAGAAAGCCTAGCACCGTCAACAGAGCGGCGGCCAAGAACCCCACGGAGAGCAACCCGAACAAACCCTGGCGTTCCGGACGCAGTTGCTCCACAAGAACCCGATCGAGGGGTGCATCCCAATCGACCACCCTCAAGCGCAGATCGCGCACGCCGCCCACGATCTCCTCATAGTCCGCCTGCCCATCGGTCTTGAGCCATACATCGTATGGGTACTGTCCCCCGGCCTGCGTGAACAAATAGTCCAGATTACCCACAAAAAGCGGTCCATCCTCAGGATACCACGTGGGGAATAGATCGAACGCGCCAACGATCTGCACGTCCATCTCGACGCGCTCTCCGAAGGTGTTCACACCGATGCGGAAAGTGTCGCCCCCCTTGAGCGCATGCTGGCTCATGAATCGACGGGAGACCAACACACCGTCGGAATAGACAGCCAGTCCATTCATCAGCGCACCCAGACTGGCTGGGGCGAAATCCCTGCGCCAGAACGCGACCTGAGGAAAATCAATCCGGTCGATACCGATAAACACACCTTCCTGCGTCCCGCCACTCAATCGAGAGAACGTCTTGAAACGTCCAACCCGTGCAGCGGCTTGTACGCCCGGTACCCTGAGGTGCTCGGACACCGGAAGGAAAAGCCAGCGCGGACCTTCCTCTTCCTCCTCGTCGGTGACGGCGGCATCCTGTCCCGAGAAATCGAAGCGACTGGTAGTCTCTGTGCTCTCGCCCATTTCGTCCAGTTGCATATCGGCGCCGGTCTCATAGTAGGTCTGATCGTAGAGGTGACGATCCAGGGTCTGCGCCAGAGATGCCGTGAAGGCGGACAGGCTGAGCGTCAGCACCAGCAGGACGAGAGGCGCAGCGTAAAAGCCTGGCGTGCGAGCGAGATGACGAGAGGCCAGGAGAATCCCAACCCCGCTCGTGCGCGAGGCGAGCCAGGCGATGCCGGTCATTGCCAGGGGCAGAATACGCAGGATAAACAGCGTGAGGGCAAAGACCCCCAGCGACGGCACGATAAAGAGTAGCGGGTTCTGGAAGGGATCGTTGACCACTTCGCTGCCTGCCACCGGCAGGACGATAGCGCCCTGCTGGCGGAGCAGATAGGTGCCATAGGCCGCTGGGATAAGGAGCATTAGATCAAGCCAGACTCGTTGCCACCATGGCGGGCGCAGCGCCCTGGCGCGCTCTTGCTTGTACGTGACGATCGTGTGGCGGGCAGCACCGATAGTGGGCACGATCTGCGCCACCAGCGCCAGCCCAACGGCAGCCAACCCAAAGCTCAACGTCGCCGTCGTTACACCGATTCGCAGATCCGACGCGCCGGAAAAATCCAGAAAACTACGGGCCCGACCGATAACACGGGCCACCAGCGTGCCAGCGGACGAACCGGCAGCCAACGCAACGATCCCCAACAGCAGGGCCTCCAGGGCCGCGATCCCCAATACCTGAATCGCGGTAGCCCCGCGGCTCCGCAGTACGGCAATCTCATTGCGCTGCCGCCCTACAGCCAACCCGACCACCAGGCCAATAAAGGCCAAGATCATGCCGATGATGGGCGTACTGAAGGCATAGAGCAGAACAGTGAGCAGCCTAGCAGCGCGCCGATACTCTTGCAGGGCGCCCACCGGCGACACATCCAGCCTGGTGCCAGGTAGGAGGCTGGCTGCACGCTGTTGAACCGTCGTAATTTGCGTCACCAACGAGCCGGCGTCGCCGGAGGTGACATCGGAGCCATCCATAACAAGATACCATAACCCCAGGTAGATCTCATCCTCCATGTAAGGACTGATCCGCCCCAAGAAGGTCTCCTCCGGCACCAGCAGCACATCCTCTAGCGCGACAGGGTCGTAGAACCAGAAGGATTCCCCGGGATCCGTCGGTCGCCACACGCCGGCGATACGGACGATCATCTGCACGGTCCGCTCTCCCTCGGCCGTTTCGCGACGGGCGAAGAGAGCATAGTTCTCGCCGACCTGGAGGCCCAACTCGACAGCCAGCACCTCGCTGATCAGTACGTCAATGGTGCTATCCTGCGCCGGAGCCGCCACAGCCGGAAAGCTACCTTCAAGGACTGTGATATGATCCATCAGATCGCTGACAAAGGCCAGACTCGTCCACGTGAGCGGATCCTTGATGTCGGCGTAGGCGACGTCCTCTTGCGGAAACAGCCGAAAGGTGTCGGTTTTGCAGTAACGCACTAGCGCTTGTTGAGGAAGACCCAGCTCACCCCCGGCCGGACCGGATAGATACTCATCGACCGGCTGCAGGTCCTCCCATTCCACCGCACCGGACCAGGCCCCCAGGTAGCGGAACATGAAGGCAAACGGCGGATGGGCGCGACTGCTTCCTTCCTCCAAGGCTTCCCCCGAGAGCTCCTCGCGCAGGACACGGTAGTAAACCGCGTCGGCGTACAGGGGGATGCTCATCGTCAAGGCTACCGATGTAACGAGTCCCAGCACGGTGGCCAGCGCCAACCAACTCTGGGAAAAGAGGCGCTTGGCGGCCACGACAAAGATGGCCCACGTCCGCAGCAATATGTTCATATCTCTCTACGCCCGTCTCTACTGCCCGATCACGACCTGCCCCTCGCTCAGGCCCTCCTCGACCTCAACCCGATCCTCGCTCTGGATGCCGACTTTGACGTCCACGCGGAGTTGGGCGTCGCCCTCCTGGACGACGACGAACCTGCGACCTTCAAAAGTGCGAATCGCCTGAGGCGGCAGCCAAAGCACATCGTCCTTACGCTCCAACACCACGGTGATGCGCACCAGGTCGCCGCGTTCGAAGCCGGCCTCAGCGGCCGTCGTCCCCAGTGTGATGCGGGTGGATTTGTCCTGGTCTTCCTCCTCAACACCTGCACTGCGACCGCCCCCCCCATAGGGATATGGCAACCGTCGAATGACGCCTGGAATCTCCTCGCCGGGCCGACTGACCGCCATGATCGTGGCCGGCATGCCCTCGGCCAGTTCCCGCAGCTCCTTGTCCATCGGATCGGCACTTATCTCCGTGTCGCTGGGATCGGCCAGGATGGCGACATTTTTGTAGGCATCCACGAGACGCCCCTCCGCAAGGCTCCACGAGAGTATCTGGCCGTCAAAGGGCGCGATGATGCGGGCATCCGCGAGTTGATCCTCCAGCCGCTTGACCATCAGCTCCAGCGACTGGATGTCCAACCCGGCTTCAAGCTCGGTCAGACGCATCCCGGCCAGGTCTACCTCGATCTCTAGGATCTCTGTCTCCAGGCTGGCGATGTGCCGCTCGGCTACCATAGCATCGTAATTGGCCTGGGCAAGTTCCAGATCATCCTTGGCATACCCCCACGCATCGGTATAGGCCTTTTGCACATCCTCGTACTTCCACACCCACTCCCGATTCTTTTGCCTCTCGTACTCGTGGGCTGCATCGGCCTCGGCCTTGATGGCCTGCTGCAAAGCAACCTCGGCAGCTACCAAGTCGGGGGAGCGGGCCTGGGCCTGGGCCAGACGTAGCTCGGCGATCTTGAGATTGGCCTTGGCCTCGGCAAGCTGCCTTTGGGAGTTCAACCGGGCCGCCTCCAACTCGGTCCTGGCCTGGGCCAGTTGATTTTGCAGATCGGCGGTCTCTAGCTCGGCCAGAATGTCACCGGCCTCGACCCAGTCATCCCTTTCGACGTAAACCACCCCAACATAGCCCGGCGAGCGAAAGAAGAGCTCCTGCTCGACCACGGGTGCGATACGTCCTGTGAACTGGACGGACTTGACCACCTCGCCAAGCTGCACGCGGTAGGTGGGCTTGACGGGCACAATGGGCGTAGGGATGGGAGTTGGCGTCGCCTCCGTGACCGGCGCTGACCCGCTCGAACAGCCCGTTGGTAGCAACATAGCTCCGATCAGCATGATCAAAGGGACTAGCAGCTCAGCGACGCGTTTTGCTCGTCGTATCATCGTGATTCGTTCCTCCTCATCACCAGAGTCTTGGGCCAGACACCAACACACGCGGGCCGGACTCTGACTCAGGGTTGTGATCACGCCGGCCAGCTTGCGGCGAACCGTCGAATTATTGCACAAGAGACTGTGCTTGTCAAGACGCAGCGTTAGGAACGCAACTTGACAAGGGCAGGGTTTCGTCGTATAAAAAAACCCTGGCCCTGGTGCTTACCCCTTCCCACGAATAGCCCAAGGAGCATTCCCAATGCCTGAACCTCCCAACGTCATCGTATGCTTCACAGACCAACAGCGCTGGGATACGACCGGGGTTCACGGGAACCCACTCGGTCTGACGCCTAACCTGGACCGCATGGCACAGCGCGGAACGCACGTCTTTAACTCATTCACCTGCCAGCCTGTCTGCGCACCCGCACGCTCGTCGCTGCAGACAGGCCGATACGCGACGCAGACGGGCGTCTTTCGCAATGGCATCGCCCTGTCACCAGAGGCCAAGACACTCGCCCATCGCTTTCGGGAGGCGGGCTACCACACAGCCTACATCGGCAAATGGCACCTCGCAGACGAAGAGCCGGTGCCGGAACAGCAGCGAGGGGGATACGAGCACTGGCTTGGGGCCAACCTCCTCGAGTTTGTCTCGGCCCCCTATCGCACCGTCGTCTACGACAACGAGAACAGACCCGTCAGACTCCCGGGCTACCGCGTGGACGGGTTGACCGACGCGGCGATACGCACCATCGAGGCTCATCAGAAACGTCCTTTCTATCTGTTTCTCTCGTTCCTGGAGCCGCACCACCAAAACCATCTCGATGACTATGTCGCGCCCGATGGCTACCGAGAGCGCTACGTGGGGAAGTGGATTCCCCCGGACCTGGCTGCTCTTGGGGGATCCACCCACCAGCACCTGGCGGGCTACTATGGCATGGTCAAACGGATCGACGAAGCACTAGGCAGGCTCTTGGACGCGCTCAAAAGCCTCAGTCTGACACACAAGACGATTCTACTCTTTACCTCCGACCACGGTTGCCACTTTAAGACGCGCAACGAAGAGTACAAGCGCTCCTGCCACGAGAGCTCGATCCGTGTGCCGACCGCCCTGCAAGGACCTGGTTTTGATAGCGGGGGACAGATCCGGGAGCTTGTCAGCATCGTGGACCTACCGCCGACGCTCCTGGACGCTGCCGGCCTGCCTATACCCACAGATATGATGGGACGCTCGATTCTCCCCCTTTTGAAGGGAGGGACAGAAGAGTGGCCTGAGGAGGTCTTTGTCCAGATCAGTGAGTCGCAGGTGGGGCGCGCGGTCCGCACTCGGCGCTGGAAGTACAGCGTCGTTGCCCCAGACAGGGATGGTTGGCAACACGCCGCTTCCGATCACTATGTCGAAGAGGTCCTCTACGATTTAGAGGCGGACCCCTACGAGTTGACGAATCTCATTGGACTGGAATCACATCGAGAGGTGTCCAAGGTGATGAGAGAGCGTCTCGTGCGCCGGATGGTCGAAGCGGGCGAGGCGAAGCCGACCATCGAACCCGCGCCGACGCGGCCCAGTGGCCAGCGTTACGTGTCGCCTGCGGAGGCACAAGCTTGACCCATGGGAGAGAGCCTGTAACTCGACGCCCACATATCATGATCTTTAACCCGGACCAGTGGCGGGGTGACGTGCTGGGGCACGAAGGAGTTCAAGTACGTCCATCGGCTCTACGAGGCCGACGAGTTGTACGATCTGCGCACCGATCCGGCCGAGCTGTACAACCGCATAAACAATCCATCACTGGCGGACACATTGACAGGACTGCAGGAGCGCCTGCTGACGTTCTACCTGGAGAGCTGTGACGTCGTGCCGCACGACGCCGATCAGCGTGGTTGATTGAAGCGCAACTTTGCTGTAGAACCATATGAGGATATGGCAAATGCCCTTGCCCTGTACTATGAGATGTACGGATGGGACAGGGAGACAGGCGCACCCACCGCGGGCAGACTTGCAGGAGCTGGGGATTGGCTGGGTCGCCGAACTGCTCTATGGCGACCGACTTTTCTTTGGAAAGGAGAAGAGACTGATGGGGGACCACAGCACGACGGTTGAGGATCGGGTCATCCTGTTCTGGGACATTCACAACTTTTCGATAGCGGCCAACAGGCTGGGCGACGAAATGTACGGCTTCCTGCAGGAGATCTACGAAACACTAGGTGACGCCATCGTTGCCTATGAGGGTGAGATCATCAAGTATATGGGAGATGCTATGCTGTGCATATTTCCGGCTGGCTCGGAGAACGAAACGATAGCCTGCGCTACAGAACTTCGAAAGGCCTATTCCGACCTTATGTCCCAAAGAAACCTGGGCCAGGACACCGAACTCGAGATCGGCGTGGCCTCGGGCAAAGTGACGGTGGGGATGTTCGGGCACAGGTCATTAAGGCAGAAAGACGTATTCGGAGAAGAGGTCAACCGGGCGGCGATGATTGGACATCACCGGGGGATCACGATAACCGAAAACGTCTACAACCATATCAAAGAGAAACACAAGACCCGCAGGCTCCCGGATTTCGAGGTAAAGTGGCAAGATGAGCCACTCAAGATATGGGAGATCGTAGAATAGCTCACAATTGGGTCTTGACAACGTCATATTTCCATGATATAATGTGACCGGTAACGGGAACGGTCACAGGAACGGTAACATCCCAGCGACATAGAGCCGTAGACTATGAAGAAAAAGGTAACTATCAGAGATGTCGCCGCTGCCGCAGGGGTCTCCCATCAAACGATATCTCGCGTGATCAACAACAGACCGGATGTAGCCGAAGAGACTCGCCAGCGAGTATGGCAGGTGATCGAGGAGTTGGGGTATCAGCCGAGCGCCATCGCTCGCAGTCTAGTCTCCCAGAGATCATATACACTGGGGCTGATCACGGCAGACTTTAGTGATTACTTTTTCACACAGGTTATCGTTGGGGCCGAGATAGAAGCCAGGAAGCACGGTTACTTTTTCATGTTATGCAGCACTGAGCGGAACCCGGATGACGAACCCGAGTACCTAAGACTCTTGACCGAGAGACAGGTGGACGGTATCCTCTTTGCCCGGCCCAGCACTGAGCAGGATAGCCACCACATCGTCTCGCTGCTGCGCCAGGGCGTGCCCCTGGTCACCACGGTCTACCAGGTACCCGGCGAAAAACTGACGATCGTTGACGTGGACAACGTGGATGGCGGCCTCCAGGCTACACAATGTCTGATCGCTGGTGGTCATCGACGGGTTGGAATGATCGGCGGCCCGCCGGGATGGAAATCAGTGAAAGATAGGACCCAAGGCTACCGGCTCGCTTTGGAGCAGGCAGATCTCGGCTTGGATGAGTCGCTCATAGAACACGGCGACTGGTCCTATGAGAGTGGTTACGGGGCGATGCAGCGGCTATTGGAGACAGGGTCTCACTTCAGCGCCTTCTTTGCCCACAACGACCGCATGGCCATCGGCGCCATGCGTGCCCTGCGGGAGGCGGGGCACATGATACCGGATGACGTGGCCATCGTCGGTTACGACGACATCCCGGTGGCCGCCTATTGCCACCCTCCCCTGACAACCATACGCCAGCCGATGCAGCAGGTGGGAAAGATCGCCGTTCAGATGTTGATCGATTTGATCGACAACCCTGATGCGGAGAGAGAGAAAGTGTTGTTGAAAACGGAGCTCGTGCGACGAGGTTCGTGCGGGAGCTAGGCGTATAGTCATTGGATCATAAAGACACGAAACTCTTGAGTGCTCTTTTTTTTGCCAAGTTCCGTGATCGGTAACGGGAACGATAACACACAGTAAGGAATGACACGCTTGAGGAAAAAGGTAACCATCAGAGACGTCGCCGCTGCAGCCGGGGTCTCTCACCAGACCGTATCCCGGGTGATCAACGAAAGGCCCGACGTGGCAAAAGAGACCCGTCACCAGGTGCGGCAGGTGATCAAGGACCTTGGATATCAACCAAGCGCCATCGCCCGGAGTCTGATCCGGCAGCGCAGCTTCACCTTGGGAGTCGTGACCGCTGGTCTGGGATTCTTTGGCCCCGCCAGGGTTCTCAAGGGCATCACAGAGAAAGCTGAGGAGATGGGGTTCACTCCCCTGTTGAAAGAGTTGCCCACCTTTGACACAGAGGACATCGAGCCACATCTCAACTCGTTGCTGGCGAGGCAGGTGGATGGGATCGTCTGGGGGGTCCCAGAGGTCGGGACCAATCGAGATTGGCTTCAAGATCGTCTTCCCGAACTACCCGCACCGCTGATCCTCGTCACGACACAAGCGCGGCCGGATCTGCCCGTCTCCACGGTCTCGATCGACAACTACACTGGGGGGCGCATCGCAACGGAGCATCTGCTCGAACAGGGATATCGGCATATCGGCCACATCACGGGCCCATTGAATTGGTGGGAAGCCCGCCAGCGAAAGGCGGGCTGGCAAGACGCCCTTCGCGAGGCGGGCGTTCAGGTTGTGGATCACCACTGGGAAGAGGGCGATTGGTCCCCCACAGGCGGAGAGCAGGCATTGTACCGGCTACTGGACCGATATCCTGAGATGGACGCCCTGTTTGCCGCCAACGACCAGATGGCACTCGGTGTGGTACAGGCTATGCGTCGGGAAGGGCTTAAAGTGCCACAGGATATCGCACTCGTCGGGTTTGACAACATACCTGAATCAGCCCACTTCTCGCCGCCGCTTACGACAGTGTACCAGGATCTGCCAGAGTTGGGGAATACCGCCGTGCTAGAACTGGTCCAGACGATTGAAGCCAGCCAGCAGGGTGAAACAGTCGGTAGACCTGTAACCATATTACTTCAGCCAAAGTTGATCGTGCGAGAGAGCTCGATCCTTCTGGAACCATAGACGGAAACGCGGAGGAAAGATGGCAAGCCGGAATAGCGCCCGACGGCCGCGGCAAAAAAACGCGAGGAGGTGAAAAGATCATAGACCAGATTGTGTCAGAGATACAAATACCGTTTTGTGCTAGATCAGTGACATACCCACCCGTAGACATATGGAGGAAGAAAATGAGAAAGTACGCAAGTCTGTTGGCAGTAAGTGTCATCCTACTGAGCCTGGCGGCAGCGTGCGCACAGCCCACGCCAGAGGTAAGGGAAGTAGAGGTGGAGGTACCCGTGGAGGTAGAGGTCACCCGGGTTGTGGAGGGCGAGACGGAGACAGTTGTAGTTACCGCCACGCCGGAACCCGCGGCCCCTGAGCCGGAGAAGCCCTCAGGCACAATCGTCCTCTGGGGTTGGGACGCGGCCATCCGGGATGTCGTCGTAGCCGCCGGTCTGATCGAAGCCTTCAACGAGGAGTACCCCGACATCGAAGTGGAGATCGTGAGCTACAGCCCCAACGACGTCTACACGAACCTACCCTTGGCCATCACCGCTGGCGAAGGCGCGCCCGACGTGTGCCTAGTGGAGAACAGCCACCTGGCCCAGTTCGTCCATATGGGCGGCCTGCTCGACCTGACAGAGTACGTGCAGCCCTACCTCGACAACATCGTCGAGTACAAGATGTACGACTGTGAGATGGACGGCAAGTACTACTGTATGCCTTGGGACGGCGGGCCGGTGGTCATGTACTACCGCCGCGACGTCTTTGAGGCGGCTGGCCTGCCGACTGATCCAGGCGAGGTGAGCGATATGATCGCCACCTGGGACGACTATTACCAGGCATGCAAGACTACCAAAGAGGAGACCGGCAACTACTGCTTCGCCCACAACAAGGCCAACAACTACAGCCGTCTTTACGAGATGGTGCTTTGGGAACGGGGTCTGGGTTACTACGATCCTGTCACAGGCGAGGTCACCGTGGATAGTCCTGAGAACGTCGCTACCCTGGAAAAGCTGGGGGTGTTCTGGGAGGAAGACCTGGTCTCCGACGCGCTGGAGTGGACGGACGAGTGGTACGGGGAACTGGCTGCCCTGGAGGAGCCCATCATCGCCACCCTCATCGAGGCTTCGTGGATGGACATCTTCTTGAAGAGCTGGATCGCTCCGGGCACATCCGGCAAGTGGGGTGTGGCCTATATGCCCGCCTTTGAGGAGGGCGGGGCGAGGGCAGCAAACGACGGAGGGTCCACCTTCGTCATCCCTGAACAATCCCAGAACCCGGAAGCTGCGTGGGCCTTTGTCGAGTTCGTGCTGGGCCGCGACGAGAACGTGCTCAAGATGTTCGCCATCAGTGGCTTTGTCCCATCCCTGAAGAGCTCTTACGACAGCGCGCTCTTCCTAGAGGGAGACTCTTTCTTCGCCGGTCAAAACACGCGTGAGATCTATGCCGACGTGAACAGCAAGATTCCGCGCGCGGGCATCTATGGCCCCGACTACAATATGATGAATGGCTCCGTGTCTGTGGCCATCCAGCGGTACGCCACGGGAGAGGCCGGGGCCGAGGAGGCGCTGCAGGAAGCCGCAGCCGAGATCCGCGCCAACCTCGAGTAGCAGATACAGTCCAGACGAGTGAGGAGAGCCGCTGTGGGCTCTCCTCACCTCAAACCCGGAACTCTTTGGCGAAGGAAAACGACCGCCCGACTGCAGCGATCGGGTGCCGCGTCAGGCATCCCCCAGCCCAGTATAGCCCTTGTACGTCCTATGTGATGTGACAGGAGGTCTGGTGATGATCACACGAGAGAAGACTGATAGTACCGCCCCGACTGTCGGTGCTCTGACCAAGAGCAAAGGGAAGACACTCTGGCGGGAGATTGTCAAGAACCGCTGGGCCTACGTCTTTATATCTCCGTTTTATATCTTGTTTGCTGTCTTTGGTCTTTTCCCAATTGTCTTTTCCATGTATCTCAGTTTTCAGAAGTGGAACGGATACGAGCCTATGGCGTTCGTCGGCCTAAACAACTATAGCTTCCTTTTCGGCGTCGGAGGCAAGGCCTTTTGGAAATCCATTCAGAACGGCATTATTCTGTTCTTTATGTACGTTCCCATCCAGACCTTCTTGGCGATCATCGTGGCCGTGATCCTGAACTCGAGGCGCGTCCGGTTTTTCCGCAGTTATCGCACGATGATTTACGCTCCCCGCGTCACCTCGATGGTCGCCGCAGGTATGACGTTTCGCTTTATGCTGAACGCAAAAGGAGGACTGGTCAACGTGGCCTTGGGCATATTGGGGTTGCCCGCGGTTCCGTGGTTGGAACACGTCTGGTGGGCAAAGGTCTCCCTGTGTCTACTTGTCATCTGGGGTTGGCTGGGTCAGAATATGATCTACATGCTGGCCGGCCTGCAGACCATCCCCTATGAGCTGACCGAGGCAGCTCGCGTCGATGGAGCCAACCGGGTTCAAACCTTCCTCCATATCACCCTCCCGCTCCTGCGACCGACTATCGTGTTCGCGGTGCTCCTCTCCATTATTGGTAGTTTCGGGCTCTTCCCCGAGGTTCAGGCGCTCACCAATGACACCGCAGGCCCAATGAGATCCACCCTCACCACACTGATCCACATATACAATGTGGCCTTTGACAATTACCGGTTCGGCCGCGCCGCAGCGCTAGGCTACGTCTATTTCGCAATTGTCTTTGTACTGTCCTTCCTGCAGTTCAAGTATGGCAGCAGAAGGCAAGTTCAGCGATAGAGCCAGTCCAAGCGGAGGAAAAGACTATGACCCTGGCAAGTCGGATGAGAGTTATCGGGAACAAGGCCATCCTGTACGGACTGTTGACCCTGCTTTCAGCCTTTATGATATTGCCCTTTGTCTGGATGCTGAGCACCTCCTTCAAGCCGCAGGAGGAGATATTCGCGCGCCCGCCCATTTTCATCTCGCGCAATATGAACCTGGATGGCTATCGCTACATCATTGAGTACGACGAAATGGGCGGAGGCGGCGTCCTGCGCGCACTATGGAACACTTTCCTTGTCGCCTCCTCCTTTACTACCCTCTCGATCTGCCTTTGCGCACTGGGAGGCTACGGCTTTGCCAAGTATCGCTTCCCAGGACGGAACGTGCTGTTTGCTTTCCTCTTGGGCACGATGGTAATCCCCCCTGCAATAACTATGGTGCCGACCTACATCCTCGTGCTCAAGCTGGGCTGGATCGATACCTACTGGCCCCTCATCATACCCGGCGCAGCCAACGCCTTTGGTATCTTTTATATGCGGCAGTACATCAGCGCCATTGAGGATGAGTTGCTAGACGCAGCACGTATAGACGGTTGCAGTGAGTTCGGCACCTTCTGGCGGGTGATCTTTCCCATCTGCGGGCCTGGCCTGACCACCCTGGGACTGCTCTCCTTTATGGGCTCTTGGAATGCTTACTTGTACCCCTCGATCTACCTAAAGACGCCAGCGAAATGGACCTTGCCCTTGATGCAGACATTGATGACAGGTCCTCCGGGCTATACCTTCTACCGCGAGCTGATGGGCGTAGCGGTGATCAGCGTGGTTCCGCTATTGATCCTGTTTCTAGCCTTCCAGCGGCAGTTCACAGAGGGTATCACAGCGGGGGCCTTGCAGGGACAATGAGAACCCAAGCAGATCACTGGCAAGGAGTTGTCCACTCTTTGGTCTCACCAATACGCTCCCGCTCCTGGCCGATAGTGGCAGTGTTGTGACAGGTATAGTATGCTTCCTCCAGTCCGAAACAGCCCGCCCAAGCTCAACCCAAGGCGGCTAATCAAGAACTGAAAGGAGACCATGTCATGAGGAAAAAGACAACATTGGGCGTCATCGTCGGCAATCGGGGGTTCTTTCCGAACCACTTATGCGAGAGTGGTCGCGCGGAGGTTTTGCGGGTGCTAGAGGAGGAAGGGATCACAGCGGTGATCTTGGGACCTGAGGATGCAAAGTTCGGATCGGTAGAGACGCTGCAGGACGCCGAGAAAAACGCCGCCCTGTTCAAGCAGCACCGCGAGGAGATCGATGGCATACTGGTGACCCTGCCCAACTTTGGCGATGAGCGAGGCGTCGCGAACGCGATACGTATGTCCGGGCTGGACGTGCCGGTGCTGGTGCAGGCCTTCCCGGATGAACCTGGCAAGATGACGGCGACGGACCGGCGGGATAGCTTTTGCGGCAAGATGTCGGTGTGTAACAACCTGTGGCAGTACGACATCCCCTTCTCCCTCACCACGCTGCACACGGTTGCACCGGACACGGAGGACTTCCGGCGGGACCTGCGCCGGTTCATCGGCACGTGCCGGGTGGTACGCGGCCTACGCGGAGCCAAGTTCGGGGCCCTGGGCGCGCGCCCGGCAGCCTTCATCACCGTGCGTTACAGCGAGAAGTTGCTAGAGCGGGCTGGCATCAGCGTCGAGGTCCTGGACCTTTCAGAGGCCTTTGGACGCGCCAATCGCTTGGCAGACGACGATAAAGAGATGCTCGCCAAGCTTGAGGCGGTCAAAGAATACGTACCCACCCCCGGCATCCCGGCCGAACCATTGCTCAAGATGGCCAAGTTCGCCCTGGTGACGGATCGCTGGATGGAGGAGAACGACCTGGTAGCTTCGGCGGTGCAGTGCTGGACCTCGATGGAAGAGTTCTTTGGCATCGTGCCCTGCGCGGTGATGAGTATGATGAGCAACGTGTTGAAGCCGAGCGCCTGCGAGACGGACATAACCGGTGCCGTCGGCATGTACGCCATGGCCCTGGCCTCGGGCAAGCCGAGCGCGCTGGTCGACTGGAACAACAATTATGGCGACGATCCGGACAAGGGCGTAGTCTTTCACTGCAGCAACCTGCCCAAGGATTTCTTCGAAAGTGCACAGATGTCCTATCAAGACATCATCGCCGGGACAGTGGGCAAGGAGAACACCTACGGCACTGTCGTCGGACGCGTCAAGAGCGCACCGTTCACCTACTGCCGTGTGTCCACCGACGATGTGCGGGGCGTGATTCGCGCCTACGTGGGCGAGGGCAAGACGACCGACGACCCGCTGGATACCTTTGGTGGTTACGGTGTCGTGCACATTCCAGATTTCCAGGGACTGCTCAAGCACATCTGCGAGAATGGATATGAGCATCACGTAGCAATCAACCAGTCACAGGTGGCAGCCGCCGTGAGCGAGGCGCTGGGCAAATATATGGGCTGGGACGTCTACTACCACGGAGCTGACGGCGCGTAAGCTATGGGCGGATTCAGACAGTCAGGGCGACGTAGCTGGTCAAGGCCTTCGTTCTGATTGTATCACACAAGTCTCTCTCCACCGATCCGCATAGGCCGCTGCCGCCCGGCCACACCTGCGCCAACTGAAGGCCGTGGTGTAAGTGACCGAGCCATACCAGGTAGCGGCCTATGCTGTCAGGGTTATGGGGCAAGACAGAACGCTTATGGAATCGGCACCGGGCAAGCGATAGGAAGCTGTGGAAACAGGAGGAAAGGAACAGTGCGCAAGTCAGCTCTACATCTGATGAGCCTGCTGGCAGTTCTGAGTTTGGTACTCGGCGCCTGTACGTCAGCGGTGACTCTCGGCCGGGAAGCCGCCACAGTTCGCCCTGAAGGAACCATGTTCCCATCCCAAGACATCACACCTGGAAGAGTTCAGGTCCACTGGTTCGTCGGCCTGGGCACGGGCACAGGTCCGGAGGCCCAGAAGGTTGAAGCAGCGTTCGTCGAGCAGTTCAACAACTCGCAGGACGGGATTGAACTGGTGCTAGACGTGAGTCCCCGCGGAGGAGTCTTTGAGGGCGCAGAGGCTCTACAGGCCAGGATCGATGCCGATGAAGAGCCAGACATCGCTGGGCCGACGGGACCGTTGGCCGTGGATCAGTTTTCCGACCTCTGGATGGACCTGGAATCTCTGGTGAGCGATTACGACATCAGCGGCGTCAACCCGGCCGTCATAGATATGTGGCGCGTGGAAGGTCACCTGATCGGTCTACCTATCGGGGTCAACCCTGCGGTGATCTATTACAACCAGGATTTGTTCGACGCCGCAGGCCTGCCCTACCCCCCCCACAGATACGGCGAGCCGTACGCAGATGGCGACCCGTGGACCATCGCGAAGATGGAAGAGATCGCTATGCTACTCACACTCGATGCCCACGGCAACGACGCGACCAGTCCGGGCTTGGACCCGCAAACTATCAGGCAGTGGGGCTTCCACTGGCAGTGGGAAAGCGGGACCGGGTTAGCCAGTTTCTTCGGTCCTGGGCCAGCCATAGATGAGGATGGTAACGCCGCCATCCCGGAGCATTGGCGCGAGGCGTACCAGTGGTACTATGACGGCATGTGGGCAAAGCACTTTATCCCCAACGGCAGCAACGTGACGGGTCTCCTGGAGTCCAATCCCTTTGCCTCCGGCAAAGTCGCCATGGTGCGAAGTTACCTGTGGTACCTCCCCAGGCTGACCGAGACCTCTTTCGCGTGGGACATTGCCGCAGTTCCCTCGTACCGAGGAGCGGTCACGGTCGACTGGAGCAGCAGCATAGTCAGCGTGCTGAACACAACAGAGTATCCCAAGGAAGCAGCCGAGGTGGCTCTCGCTTTGACAACCAACCCCGAACTGCTCGCGCTGTGGGGCGACATCCCCGTGCTTGAGAGCCTGCAGGCCGATTTCTTCACGATACTCAAGGGAAGACACCCTAGCGCGGATCTACAGGTCGCCCTGGACGGGCTGGACTACCTGAGCAATTCTCCCCACGTCAGTCTCATGCCCAACCATGCCACAGCGTACGCTCGCTTCGACGATCTGCGGGACCTGATGGTGAGAAGCGGTGACCTCGACCTCAACACCGAGATTGACAAACTAGAGTCCGATCTGCAGGCAGTTTTCCTGGAGTAGGTAGCATGCCTCTGAAAGACCCACATCCAACGACCTGAGGGCTGAGGCTGACGTATATGGTTGTCTGCCTGCTCTCCATTCAGATAGCACTTGGAGGATGGCATGTTCTACTTCGGCGTTGACTACTACCCTGAGCACTGGCCCCAGGAACGCTGGCCAGAGGATGCGCGGCTGATGGCCGAGGCAGGCTTCAACGTGGTGCGCCTGGCCGAGTTTGCCTGGTCCTGGATGGAGCCTCAAGAGGGAGAATACGATTTTGACTGGCTGGACCGGGCGATTTCGGTACTCGCCTTCCACGACATTCGAGTCATCCTGGGGACCCCCACTGCCTCACCCCCTCCGTGGCTGATGACCAAGCACCCGGAGATTTTCCTCGTGCGCCAGGACGGGCAGCGGCTGACGTTCGGCAACCGCCGCGAGTACTGCCCAAACAGCCCTGTCTATCACGACTATAGTCGGCGCATCGTGACGCAGATGGCCGAACACTACACCGACCATCCATCAGTCATCGGTTGGCAGATCGACAATGAGCTGGGCAACCGCTGCTACTGCCCGATCTGTGCACGGTCCTTCCAGGATTGGCTACGCAATCTCTATGGATCACTTGACGAGCTCAACGAAAAGTGGGGCACCATCTTCTGGAGTCACGTTTATTCCAATTGGGACCAGATTCCCGTGCCCCTGACAACTGGCAACTCGCCCAATCCGGGTCTGGCCCTGGACTTTTATCGGTTCGCGTCAGACTCGTACGTAGCGTACCAGCAGATGCAGGTGGACATCCTGCGTGAGAAGTGTCCCGCGCATTTCATCACCCACAACTTTATGGGCTTTGGCTACGACCGCATCGACTACTTTGACCTCGCCCGATCGCTCGACTTTGTATCGTGGGACAACTACCAGCGCACGCAGTGGGGCATGCACGCCAAGGTAGATCCAAGCCAGGGCGCTCTGGCCGCCGACACTATGCGTGGTCTCAAGGGGCAGAGCTTTTGGGTGATGGAGCAACAGGCCGGGCAGGGTGGTTGGGAGATCGTCAGCGTGGCCCCGCGCCCCGGTGAGCTGCGCCTGTGGGCTTATCAAACGATCGCGCACGGCGCGGACGCCATCATATTCTTCCGGTGGCGAACAGCGCGATTTGGCACCGAGGAATACTGGCACGGCTTACTTGACCACGACGGGCACCCCAGCCGGCGCTATGAGGAGATCAAACGTATGGGAGCCGAGATCCAGCGGGCCGGCGAGCATATCCACGGATCAACCATCAGACCTGTCGTTGCTATGATGCTCTCCTACGACTCGCGCTTCGCCTTTCAGATCCAGGCGAACAACCCACAGTTCAGCTATCCGGCACACTTCCACCAGTTCTATCGGGCCTTCTATCACCACAACGTCCCAATTGATATCGTGGCTCCAACCGACGACATCTCGGCGTACAGACTCGTCATAGTCCCAGCCCTACACGTCGTCTCCACGGCCATCGCCGAAAACCTGAACCGCTTTGTTACGGTCGGGGGTGTGCTCGTCGTCACCCAGCGCAGCGGGGTCAAGGATGAGGCTAATGCAGTCGTCAACCAGCGGCTACCCGGTTTACTGGCCGACCTGTGCGGCGTCGAAGTGGAAGAATATGATTCCCTGGGCACCGGTATGCACAATGAACTCGAGTTTGTCCTCCCCGGATTGCCCTCTGGCCCAGTTCCTGTCAGCACGTGGTGCGACGTACTGAGGCCCACTGACGCGACTGCAGTGGCCTGCTACACCAAGGACTATTACGCTGGTAAGCCGGCCATCACGATGAACCAGTTTGGTCAGGGCCAGGCTGTGTACGTGGGCGCATATGGCGATGCCTCTCTGTACGAAGCCTTGGCTAGATGGCTCCTCAGCCTGGCCGATGTACAACCACTCCTCTCTGTGCCGGAGGGGATCGAGGCAACGGAACGGTGGAAGGGAGAACGGCGGCTGCTGTTCCTGCTCAACCACGCTGGACAGGCGCGAGAGATCACCCTGAATCGACGGTACACCAACTTGATCGGGGGTTCAGAACCCCTCGAGGGGACCGTCACTGTGCCACCACGGGGCGTCCTCGTTTTGCAGGAAGATTGAGGAGGGCAGTGCTATGGGCGAGCAAATCCGGTTTGCCATCGTGGGCACGGGCAAGCGCAGCGACTATCTCTACGGCCCTCTGCTCACAACCCTGTCCGATGAGGTGAAACTCGTCGGCGTATGGGGCCGTTCAGAGGAGAAGGCCCGGGCACTTGGCGAGAGATTCCGCGCCCCGTGGTTCACTGACCTTGAACGACTCTGGAATGAGGCACGTCCGCAGGCTGCTGTCGTTGCGGTCGCGTACGCAGCCAACGGCGAGGTCGGTCGTCGGGTGGTCGAACTAGGGCTCAACGCGCTGCTTGAGACACCCATCGCCCATGCCCTGGCGGATGCCGATGCCATCATCGCAGAGGCCAGAGCACAGAATCTGAAGATAGAGGTCGCCGAGCAGTACTACCGCCGGCCAATGGAGCGGCTGAAGCGCGCGCTGATCGATGCGGGCCTGTTCGGCCAGGTGCTGGTCGCCTACAACGACTTTATGGGCCACGGCTATCACGGCGTGAGCCTCATCCGCAGCTACATCGGCCTCGAGACTCCGGTTGAGACAGTGAGCGGAGCCACTGCCCAATTCGCGGTCGCGCCACACTATGCCTGGATTGGGAGGACCTTCGGCTCGCGCGAGGAGCAGTGGGAGCAAGCGGCTCTTCGTTTCAAGGACGGCCGTCTGGGGTTCTTCAACTGGTCGAGTATCGCTTACGACTCTGCCTTGCGCTGGATGCGCTCGACCAAGTTCTTTGCCGAGAAGGGCATGGCCGTGGGCGACCGATTGACCCTGCTTACGCCCGATGGGAAGGATCCCCAATCGATCGAGGTCGAGCGTCGCTTTCATAACGTGGGCGGCATGGAGACGCTCAGCGAACTCGTGGCCCACACCACGCCCCAGGTTGTCTGGCGCAATCCATTCCGGGCCTACTATATGGATGACGAGATGATCGCTGTCGCCGATTGTGTGATGAGCCTGGTACGCGCTATTCGCGAGGACCGCCTGCCAGAGTATGGCCCAGGGCAGGCCCGCCTGGATCAGGAAGCGACCCTGGCGATGTACGAATCGGCCCGACGGGGAGGCGAGCCGGTCAGGCTGCCGCTCACGCGATCAGCAGAGGAGGATTAGTGTGAAAACAAACGCTGACTTTCTGCACGTCAGAGGTAGCGAGATCGTCAATGGCCGGGGCGATGTCGTCCGCCTGTGTGGCTTTTGCCTGGGCGGCTGGATGAACATGGAGAACTCTATCACCGGCTATCCGGGCCACGAGTCTGGGATTCGGGCGGCCGTGACTCAGGTATTGGGTGAAGCGAAGGCCGAGTTCTTCTTCGAGCGTTTCTTGTACCACTTTGCCGCTGAGGATGATCTGCGCTTTTTGAAGAGTCTTGGCTGCAACGTCGTCCGGGTTCCTTTCAACTATCGGCACCTTGAGACCGACGACCGGCCCTTTGAGTACAGGGCAGAAGGGTTTGCGCTTCTCGACAAGGTGGTCGGCTGGGCGCGCGCCCAACGGATCTATGTGATCCTCGATCTGCACGCCGTCCAGGGCTGGCAAAGTCCAGGCTGGCACTGTGACAACAATGCAGGGGTTGCGCTCTTCTGGGGGCAAAAGGTATTTGAAGATCGGGCGGTGACGCTGTGGGAGGAACTGGCGCGGCGATACCGCGACGAGCCATTCGTGGCGGGCTACAACGTCATGAATGAGCCATGCGCCGACGACGCGAGGTGGCTCAACCACTTTTATCGCCGTGTGACCGACGCCGTCCGAGCCATCGACCCTGATCACATTTTGTTTCTCGAGGGAAATCACTACTCCCAGCAGTTCCACGAACTCGATCCACCGTTTGACAACAACACGGTCTATAGCAGCCACAACTATGTCACACCTGGCCTGGACGACGGCGAATACCCGGGAACGTTCAACGGCGAGTTCTACGGTCGTGAGCAACTGGAGAAGTCGTACCGGGAGCGCACAGCGTGGATACGTGAACACGGCGTGCCCCATCTGTTCGGCGAGTTCGGGTGTATCTACGCAGACAGCACGTTGGAACCCTCCCGCTTGCGCGTCATGGCGGACTTGCTCGACATCGCAGAGGAAGAGGGGGATCACTGGACCATCTGGACCTATAAGGACATCGGCAAGATGGGAATCGTGTACGCCGGCCCCCAGTCAGACTGGATGCGCCGCACACGCCCGGTCCGCGAGGCCAAGACGTCTCTCCGCTGCGATTCCTGGATAGAGAGACACGAGGCCGAGATAGGATATCTCGTCCAGCGGATTGGCGATCACACCAGGATGGTGGCCGCGGACTTGCCGGGGGACTGGACGAACCTGGGTGAGACCCTCAGATTCGCGATTTGCGACGGCGTGCTATCTCGAATGCTCCTGCCCGCGTTTGCTGAGCAATTTCGAGGAATGAACGAGGACGAGATCGACCAGATGATGCAGTCTTTCGCGCTCCGGAACTGCGTGCAACGGGATGGATTGGTGCGATTGATTAGAGCCAGGTTGCTGGGCAGGACCAGGAGGTGAGGACAGCATGACTGCCAAGGAGAGATGGCTCGCCGTGTTGAAGCGCGAGAAGCCAGACAGAATTCCTATGGACTATTGAGCCACCGACGAAGCGACAGAGAAGGTGAAAAAGCATCTCGGGTGCTCCAACAAGTGGGAGATGTTCGACAGACTCCACATAGATGCAGTCGTGACCGTGGCTCCTCGATACGCCGGCCCACCGATCAAACCAGGGCACGATATGTATGGCTGCCGACGGCAGGACGTCAGCTACCCCACGGGCGTGTACGAGGAGTGCGTCTATCATCCATTGACCCGGTACAATTCGATCAAGGAGATCGAGGAAGACTACACCTGGCCTACGGCTGACTGGTTCGATTACTCGGGCATTCCCGACCAGATCAAGGGCAAAGAGACAAGTCCTATCCGGGGTGGTGGATCGGAACCGTTCCTGACCTATACAGAGTTACGCGGGATGGAGCAGGCGTACGTTGACTTGATCAAAAACCCCGATCTAGTCGAATACTGTCTGGACAAGCTCTTTGACTTCTGCTATGATAACACCCTGCGCATCTACGAACAGGTGCCAGGAGGAATAGACATCTCATACGTCGCGGAGGACTTTGGCTCCCAGCAGAGCCTGTTGTTCTCGCCCCAGGTCATCAGAGAGGTCTTTATACCGAGGATGAAGCGGATGATCGACCTGGCCCATCAGGCCAGCGTCTATGTCTTTTTCCACAGCGATGGGGCGATTCGGCCGATCATCCCCGATATGATCAAAGCTGGCATCGACACGCTCAACCCAATCCAGTGGCGATGCCAGGGGATGGACCGGAAGGCATTGAAGCGGGACTTTGGCGATCAGGTGGTCTTTCACGGCGGCGTTGACAACCAGCAGACGCTGGCCTTTGGGACCGTGGAGGACGTGCGCGAGGAAGTGGCGTACAACATCCAGGTCTTGGGTGAGGGAGGGGGTTACATCCTGGCCCCCTGCCACAACATTCAGGCGGTCAGCCCTGCTGAGAACGTGGTGGCGATGTATGAGGCGGGATACGAGTACGGGAGGTATTGATGGAAAACGCTCGTCCTATATCGTTGACCGATGTTTTTCCAGTCCAGCCAGAATGGAAAGACGGCTACTTGTGGCCCCCGACGCGCCCCGGTCTGGGCATCGAGCTTGATCGCGAAGCGGCCAAGAGACACCCTTTCCAAATGACTGAACTCCCCCACCTCCGCCGCCTGGATGGCTCATTCACAAACTGGTAGAGATAGGGAGAGCCCTCGAATGCGACTTGTGCAATTCATAGCAGATGACGGCAGCCGCCAGGTGGGTTTGGTTGAGGAGGATGGCTCTGTACTATACGTGCTTCGTGATTCATCTCGTATCTATGACCTGGCTCTTGAGGCACACCAATTAGGCAACAAACTCGAGCAGCTTGTGATGGCGCGCTTGAGTGATCAGGTGGTTGACTACGAAGGTGTTGTAGCCGAACAGCGGCTTCTTCCACCGCTTGACCACCCCGATCCAACCCATTGCTACGTAACCGGCACGGGGCTGACCCACCTCGGCAGCGCCCAGACACGCGACCAAATGCACGCAGAGTCGGCTGATGGCGAAGCAACGCTGACCGACTCGATGCGCATGTTCCAGTGGGGATTGGAGGGGGGCAAGCCACGCCCCGGTCAGGTCGGAGTACAACCCGAATGGTTCTACAAGGGGAATGGGCACTGTATCGTGCCGCCCGAGCAGGCGCTCGAGTTGCCCGCTTTTGCCCTCGACGGAGGTGAGGAGGCAGAAGTAGTTGGACTCTATGTGATTGCCGAGTCAGGAGCGGTCTTGCGGATCGGCTTTGCACTGGGCAACGAGTTCTCCGACCACGTGATGGAGCGCCAGAACTATTTGTACTTGGCCCACTCGAAACTACGCACCTGCTCGATAGGTCCTGAGCTCCTGGTCGACCAACTCCCATCGGCCGTCAATGGACACGTTCGGGTTTTGCGCGCCGGGGTGGAACTATGGTCGGACACCTTTCTTACCGGCGAGGCTCACATGTCACACTCGCTCGCCAATCTTGAGCATCACCACTTCAAGTATGCAGCCTTCCGGCAACCGGGCGACGTTCACTGCCATTTCTTTGGAACAGCCACCCTGAGCAGCTCTGCCGGCATTGTGGCCCAGCCAGGCGACGTGTTCGAAATCTCCGCCGCCCCCTTTGGTCGACCGTTGCGCAATTCATTGGTGCGAGTTGGAGAAAGCGATCGTTTGATCACAGTTCAGACACTCTAGCCCAATGGAAAAGCGGACGAACCAGACTGGATGATATGCCAAGAGATCCCGCCAGATGCCGTGGCCAAGCTGCGCGAGCGATACACCCAGGTATACGGTCAGTGAGCATCGATATGAGCAAGCGCGGCGTGCTCTGGGACATGGATGGCGTGCTAGTGGACACAGGCGAGTTTCACTTCCAGGCTTGGTCAGAGACCCTGGCCGAGTACGATATTCCCTTCTCCCGGGATCTGTTTCGGGCGACGTTCGGGATGAACAACACGGGCCTAATGGCCCACCTCCTCGGACGAACGCCGGAACCCGAGTTCACAGCCAGGGTCAGCGACCACAAGGAACGGATGTTTCGCCAGGCGATCCGAGGTCACGCCCAGCCGCTGCCTGGCGTGCTGAGATGGCTGGATAGGCTAAGGGCAACGGGCGTAAGGCAGGCCGTCGCCTCATCCGCACCACCGGAGAACATAAACACACTGGTGGACGAACTCGGCATTCGACCCTACTTTGAGACCATCGTATCCGGCTATGACATGCCCGGCAAACCAGACCCAGCGGTATTCCTGAAAGCTGCGTCTGAGATCGACCTACCGCCGCAGCGGTGCATCGTCGTCGAGGACGCAATAGCAGGCGTGCAAGCTGCCAAGCGGGCGGGTATGCGATGCATCGCGGTCACGACGACAAACCCGGCACGCGCGTTAAGCGGCGCCGACATCGTCGTCGAGCGGCTCGACACGCTTCCAGCGGACGTCTTTGAGCGGCTGTTCAATAGCAGTGAGCCCGCACCTCAGGTTTGACAAACTCTGTATGGTCAGGGTAGAATGGGATGGCTCACATAGATCCTAGTTGAGGAGGCATCAGACGTGAAGGTGGCAGTCATAGTCTTGGCAGCAGGCCAGGGAACCCGCATGAAGTCCAACCTGGCAAAGGTACTCCATCCGTTGGTCGGACGGCCGCTGGTTACCCACGCCGTAGAGAACGCCCAGGCGCTGGCCGACACCCGTCCGGTGTTGGTGGTAGGATATGGCGCTGAAGCGGTGCGAGAGAAAGTGGGAGAGCGAGCCACCTTTGTCACGCAAACCGAGAGGTTGGGCACGGGGCACGCTGTGCTTCAGGCCCGAGAGGCGCTCCAGGGACAATCTGACCTGGTACTGGTCAACTATGCCGACATGCCGCTCCTGACGGCCGAGACACTGACCCACTTGGTGGAGCAACAGCAGGCGAACCCCGGCCCCATCACGATACTGACCTTGGTAGAAGAGAACCCCCGGGGATTCGGGCGCGTGATTCGAGAAACCAGCGGAGCCGTGACCCAGATCGTCGAAGAGGCAGTGGCTACACCAGAGCAATTGGCGGTCAGGGAACTCAACGCTGGCGTGTACTGCTTCGACGCCGGCTGGCTGTGGACTCACGTCGATCGCATTCCCCTCAGTCTTCCCAAACAGGAATACTATTTGACAGATCTGATCGAGATGGCCGTATCGGAGGGATTGCGCGTCGAAGCAGTGATTGCGACCGACCCCGAGGAGGTCTTGGGCATCAACTCTCGGGTGCACCTGGCAGAGGCGGAAAGCGTGCTCCGCCGTCGCATCAACGAGAGGTGGATGTTGGCCGGAGTCACGATTGTGGATCCCGCGACGACCTACATCGAACCGGGCGTGACGCTCGGCCGGGACACGGTCGTTTGGCCCAACACGCACCTACGTGGGGAGACGACGATTGGGGAGGGCTGTGACATCGGACCCAACACCATCATGGTGGACTGCCAGATCGGTGACCGCTGCCGGGTGTTGGCCTCGGTATTGGAACAAGCGGTGATGGAAAATGACTCTGACATCGGTCCATTTGGCCACCTGCGGAAGGGAGCGCGGCTGTGTGAGGGCGCACACATGGGCAACTTTGGCGAGATGAAGAACTCGACCCTGGGTCCCGGGGCCAAGATGGGGCACGTTAGCTACCTGGGGGACACCGAGGTGGGACCTGGGGCGAACATCGGCGCGGGGACCATCACCTGCAACTATGACGGCGTCAAAAAACACAAAACGGTGATCGAGGAAGGCGCGTTCATCGGCTCCGACACTATGCTCGTCGCACCGGTGCGGGTAGGAAAGCGAGCCCAGACGGGGGCCGGATCAGTGGTAACCCGCGACGTACCTGACGAAACAACGGTCTATGGGGTGCCCGCACGGGTGCGAGACAAAAAGAAAGCAGTATGATCCGAGCGCGCAAGCGGGAGGCAACAAGATGGGAAAATGGTCACGCGAGTATCTGGTGGAACAAGCGCTGGAGGCGCGTGAGCGTGCCTACGCACCCTACTCTGGGTACAAAGTGGGAGCAGCGCTGCTGGGAAGGTCAGGCAAGATCTATACCGGCTGCAACGTGGAGAATGCCGTATATCCACTCTGCATCTGCGCCGAACGCACAGCGGTGGTCAAGGCGGTCTCCGAAGGAGAGCAAAAGTTTGTGGCGATAGCCGTGGCAACCGAGAATGGCGGCTCCCCGTGCGGCGCCTGCCGCCAGGTCTTGAGGGAGTTTGGCAAAAAGACAGTGGTAGTGATCGCTGACGGCTTGGGCAACTACCGGGAGACCACGGTAGGAGAGCTGCTCCCAGATAGTTTCAGCGCGAGGGATTTGGAGGAGTAGACTCAGCCAAAATACCGCCGCCACCACGTCTTTGAGCGTCCGGGTACCTGTGGTGACAGTTCGGATTGTTGCTCAGCCACCCTGAGCGGCACGCCGATGAACGCCCCCTGTAGACGATCGTTCAGCCGGCCTACAGGCCGTGGACGCCGCCGGCGACATCGAGACCTCAACTTTCCCTTGGTGCTACAGTGCGCTCAAGGCCTTGCACGGTATGACGCGCTGCCCTTCGGTCGCTCGTCGCACCGTACGCAGAACACAGCCACCGTATCACCGCCCCGTATGCCAAACGGGGGCCAAGAGTAGGGCATCCATCCAGTCAAGGTGCTGGAGACGAGGTAGAATAGCAAACGTCGAACGAGAGACAAAGCCAAGAGAGGGACGCCTGACTGGAGACACGTGCCACACTTTGAATGGAGAGATGTGTGAGAGAATCGAAACCTGGCTGTTTCAGATACGCCGTGTTAGGAATCATACTCCTATACGCGACGGTGGTGATCGGATGGACTATCGCGTACAGGGTCGTCGGCGACGGCTTTTGGGTACTGGCGATGGTCAACGCCTTTGCCGTCTATTTGTTCGCGCCACTGCCGTTGGTGGCGATACTAGGGATTCTGGCCCGCCACCGCGCGGCCTGGATCGTTACCTCGGGCGTCACACTGCTGTTCTTTAGCCTGTTCGGCGGCGACCTGCTACCCCCATCCCCCATAGTCCGCGCCGAGAGTGGTAGCCCGTACCTGCGCGTTATGACATACAACGTCCTGTTCACCAGCGCCGATGGAACGCCGATAGCCAATAGCATCACCAGCGCCCACGCCGACATCGTCGCCTTTCAGGAGTTCACGCCTCTACTGGCGCAGCAACTGGAGCAGAAGGTCGGCGCTGACTATGCCTACCGCACCCCTCTGCCGGCCGGATGCTCCGCTGGTGTGGTCATCTGGAGCCGCTATCCACTCCAGGTTGAATCCGTGGACAGAGACATGGTGTGCCGCGTGTCCTCGGCCATCATAGACCTTGATGGAACCAAGGTGCGGGTGGTGGGCATACACGGCTGGTCATACCGAGGGCTTGATCGCGAAAGCGTGGAACTCAGCTTTCAGTGGCGACGGGAGCAGATCGAGTGGGTGCTAGATAGAACGCGGGATCAACCGGAACCACTGATCATCATGGGCGACCTGAACGCGACGCCAACGCACCAAGTCTACCACATGTTGTCAGCACATCTGAGCGACGCTTTCCGTGAAGCAGGATGGGGATTAGGACACACCTACCCGGCGTCGGGAGAATACGTGTGGGGGATACGGCGGTTCAGACGGTTGGTGCGTATTGACCACATCTTCCATTCGGAGCAATGGAGCGCAGAAGCCGCCTGGGTCGGAGAATGGGATGGCTCTTCGGATCATCTACCCGTGATCGCGCAGTTAAGACTGCTGGATGCCAACTGATCGGTCCCAATGGAAGAACCTAGAAGCAGTTGCCTGAGACGTATCACGCTGGGAGCGATACTCCTGTATGGGATCGCCGTACTGGGGTGGACCATCGTTTACAGAATCGTAGGCGACGGCTTTTGGGTATTGGCGATAGTCAACGCCTTCGCGGTCTATTTGTTCGCGCCATTGCCATTGATGGCGCTGCTCGGAATTCTGGTCCGCCATCGCACGGCCTGGATCGTGACCTCGGTGGTTGCGCTGCTATTCCTAGGATTGTTCGGTGGCGACCTGATGCCTCCGATCCTAGTAGATCGACCAGAGGTCAGCGGGCCGTCCTTGACCGTTATGACGTACAACGTTCTCTTCCACAGGTCCAACGCCACACCAATTGCGACCAGCGTCACCAGAGCTGACGCCGACATCGTCGCCTTCCAGGAACTCACCCGCCCGCTGGTGCAGCGGTTGGAGCAAGAGATCGGAAACCTTTACCCTCACCGCACGCCAGTGCACGATGAATGCCGGTTCGACGTCGCGATATGGAGCCGGTACCCACTTCAGGTCGAAAGTGTCTACGAGGACACGCTGTGCCACGTGCGCTCAGTCATAGTTGATCTCGACGGGCAGGCCGTGCGGATCGTGGACGTACACGCCCAGCCATTCAACGGGATAAACCGGGAGAGCATTGAGCGCAGCTTTTATCTACGAGAGCGACAGATCGACCGCATACTCGACACGACCAGGGATCAACCGGAACCCCTCATCATACTGGGAGACCTGAACACAGCCCCCACTCACCAGGTCTATCGCACACTGTCAGCACACCTGAGCGATGCCTTCCGTGTGGCAGGGTGGGGACTGGGTCACACCTACCCGGCGACCGGAGAACACTTTTGGGGAACACGATACCCCAGCCGACTTGCCCGGCTCGACCACATCTTTACCTCCGAGCAGTGGCAGGCGACCGCCGCCTGGGTGGGAGATTGGGACGGCTCCTCCGATCACCTGCCCGTCATAGCGGAACTCAGGCTGGACCAGGACAACTAGACGCCCATCTGAACACGCGATACCCCAAAAAGCACCGTCGGCCCCTTCAGTGAGACCCTAAAGGTTTAGCGTAAGGCCTTTGCAATAGAACAACTGACGGCTATGAGATTTTTTCCCAAGCAATCACCTCATGAAAACCTTTAGGGTCTGGTCTTTAGTAGTAACGGTTGCGCTTGATCATCGGAATGGTATAATGCCGGTTCAGGAGCCGACATGTGAGCACAGAGCGATTATACCGCACCGAAGGCATCATAATACGACGGCGCAACCAGGGCGAGGCGGACCGCGTCTTGACCCTATGCACCCCTGTGGGCAAAATCGAAGTCATCGTCAAAGGTGCTCGAAAAACACGCAGCCGCAAAGCGGGACACGTGGAGCTGTTCAGCCGCTCCAACTTTGTGATCTCCCGGGTAAAAAACACGTGGGACATTGTCAGCCAGGCCGAGATGGTGGACCCACACACCATGTTGCGAAGTGACCTGCTGCGTGGCACGTATGCCCGTTATGCCGTCGAATTGCTCGATCGTTTCTTTACCGAAGATGAGGGCGGTCAAGCACTCTACGACCTGCTCAACTATACGCTGACCTGGCTGTGTGAGGATGGCAAGGAGACCGATCTAGACTTGATCATTCGTTTCTTTGAGCAACATCTGTTGGGGCTGGCTGGATTCCGCCCGGAGTTGTTCCGCTGTGTGGGCGAGCACGACCAGACGGTGTCACTCCAACCTCGCGAGCCGAAGGAGGAGAGCCAACCGTACGGCTTTGACCCAGAGCACGGCGGCGCCCTGTGCCCGGCGTGTTATGCTCGACAAAAGCGACTGCCAGCGATCGTCGTGCTTTCACCCTGGAGCCTGTGGTTCCTCCAGGAATGCCAGCGAGGTCCGTATTCGAGGCTCCGTACCCAACACTACACCCCTACCCTACACGCTGAGGCGGAACGCGTGATGCATCATTACGTCACCTATCACCTGGAGCGCGGCGTGAGATCGGGCACGTTTTTGCAGCGCTTGAAACGGGAGCAAAAGACGGGGATATGACGGCTCTGGATATCTTGAAGCAAGAGGGATACATAGAGAGTGAATAACAAACCGCTGACATTCCAACAAGTCATTCTAGGCTTACAGCAGTTCTGGGCTGACCACGGCTGCCTTATCTGGCAACCATACAGCGAAAAGGTAGGTGCTGGGACGATGAACCCGGCCACCGTGCTGCGGGTCCTTGGACCTGAACCGTGGAACGTGGGCTACGTGGAGCCCTCGTTCCGACCCGACGACGGTCGATACGGAGACAATCCGAACCGTATGCAGATGCATACCCAGTTCCAGGTGATCCTCAAGCCCGACCCTGGCAATCCCCAGGAGCTCTACCTGGAAAGCCTGTATGCCGTGGGCATCCGTCGCGAGGAGCACGACATTCGCTTCGTAGAAGACAACTGGGAAAGCCCGGCATTGGGGGCCTGGGGACTCGGCTGGGAGGTCTGGTTGGATGGGCTGGAGATCACCCAGTTCACCTACTTCCAGCAAGCGGGAGGCTTTGCGCTCGATCCGGTCTCGGTGGAGCTCACCTATGGGCTGGAGCGGATCGTCATGTTCCTCCAGGACGTACGCTCGGTCTGGGACATCGACTGGGACGGCACCCTTACCTATGGCGACGTTCTGCTCCAGCCGGAGATCGAGCACTGCCGGTACGAGTTTGAGGTGGCCGACGTGGAGCGCTTGACCCAGATGTACGACCTGTTCGAGGCCGAGGCGCACAGTTGCCTACAGAACGGGCTGGTCATCCCCGCTCACGACTATGTCCTGCGCTGCTCCCACGCGTTCAACCTCCTGGATGCACGGGGGGCCATTGGCGTCACGGAACGAGCGACGTTCTTTCACCGTATGCGTGAGCTCGCCCGACAGATATCGGAAGCTTACGCGGAGCAACGGCAGCGGATGGAGTATCCGTGGCTGGATGAAGAGCAAGCGCCAGGCCACAAATTCCATGGCGCAAGCTCTGCATCTGGCCTAGAACTTGACAACGCCGAGGTTTTTCTGCTCGAGATCGGCACAGAGGAACTGCCCGCCAGCGACCTGGACAACGCCCTCGGTCAATTGCGCGAGATGGTCCCGAGCCAACTGGCAGAAGCGCGGCTTGACTACGACAACGTCCAGATTCTCGGGACCCCCAGGCGACAGATCGTGCTGATCGAGGGACTATCACCGCGCCAGCGGCCGATCGAAGAGATCGTCAAAGGGCCACCGGCACGCGTGGCCTTCGACGCCGAGCGTCGCCCGACGAAGGCTGCCCTGGGTTTTGCCCGCAAACAGGGCGTAGCGGTTGATGAACTAGAAGTACGGGAAACGGATGGCGGTGAGTACATAGTCGCTACCCGGCGTGAGCAAGGCCGACCCGCCGCCGAGGTATTGACCTCTCTGCTGCCCGAGCTGATCGCCGGGCTCCGCTTTCAGAAGAGCATGCGCTGGAACGACAGCAACGTCACCTTCTCGCGACCGATCCGGTGGCTGGTGGCTCTGCTGGGCAGCGCGGTGATCCCTTTCGAATACGCCAGGGTAACCAGCGGCCGCACAAGCCGGGGATCACGGCCAGCGGGCTCCCCCGAGTTTGACATAGGGCAAGCGGGCGAATACCTGGCCCTACTAGAACAGCATCACATCGTGGCCGATCCCAGGGAACGACGAGCCCTGATCGCCAAACGGGTGACCGAGATGGCCCAGGGTGTAGGCGGTCGCGTCCCAGACGATCCAGCGCTCTTGGACGAGGTGAGCAATTTGGTCGAGCAGCCCACCCCACTGCTGGGTCACTTTGAGGAGAAATACCTGCGTCTACCAGCGGACGTGCTCGTCGCGGTGATGAGAAAACACCAACGGTGCTTTCCCGTAATCGGCGACGATGGCAGGTTGCTGCCCCATTTTGTCGCGGTGCGCAATGGGGGCACGGCGCACCTGGACACGGTACGTCACGGCAACGAGCAGGTCATCCGCGCCCGTTTCGCCGACGCCGACTTTTTCTTCCGCGAGGACACCAAAACGCCTCTGGAGGGCTTTTTGCCACGCCTGGGAACGCTTACCTTCCAGGAGCAACTGGGATCGATGTTGGACAAAACCCATCGTCTGGAGCAACTGGTCGTCCCGGTGGCCGATATGCTAGAACTGAGCGAAGAGGAGAAACGGATCGCACAGCGGGCGGCCCGGCTCTGCAAGGCGGATCTGGCTACTCAGATGGTGGTCGAGTTTACGAGCCTCCAGGGCGTCATGGGACGAGAATATGGTCTGATGGGAGATGAGGAAGCCGCCGTCGCCGAGGCGATCCAGGAGCACTACCTGCCCCGGTCCGCCGGGGATGCCCTTCCCAAAACCAGGACCGGTCTGGCCATTGGGATTGCCAGCCGGCTCGACAGCTTGGCAGGGCTGTTCTCAGTGGGACTGACTCCCACCGGCTCCGCCGATCCCTACCATCTGCGTCGGGAAGCCCTGGGCCTGGTGCAAAACCTGATCGGACATCAGCTTCCGTTCTCGGTCCATGAGGGATTGGCGGCAGCGGCTCGTCTGCTGCCAGTGGAGGCAACGGAGGACACAATATCCGCAGCGCTCGATTTTGTCGTCGAACGCCTGCGGGGCGTCCTGCGTGAAGGGGGCTATCGCTACGACGTCGTGGATGGGGTGCTGGCAGCCCGGGGTGACGACCCCTTCCGCGCCCAGCAGGCGGTCGAGGAGCTCTCTCGATGGGTGGCTCGTGAGGACTGGGACCGTGTGCTCGACAACTATGCCCGCTGCGTTCGTATCACGCGTGACTCTGGGGAGCGATTCCCGCTGGACCCAGACCTCTTTGTTCAACCAACAGAGAGCCAGCTATACACTGCTTACCAAGAGGCCCAGGCGCAGGTCACACCCCAAAGCACCGTGGATGAGTTTCTTTACGCCTTCCTCCCGTTGGTGGACGTTATTGACGGGTACTTTGCCAAGAAATCGGGCGTGATGGTGATGGCGAAAGACCAGGCAGTGCGGGAGAATCGGCTGGCGCAACTTCAACACATCGCCGCACTGGCCGAGGGGATTGTTGACCTGAGTCGATTGGAAGGATTCTAGGTCTGCTTGCCAGTAAAAGAGCAACCTGTTATGATTTACCCACCTGAGGAGGGACTAGCTATGGAAGCCATAACCCGTATGGTGGTGAGCCAAGAAGACATAGCAGGAATTGTGCGAGAGTGGTTAGAGGCTGTCGGGCGACCGTCAGACACCAAAATTGAAGTGTACTTCCTGTCCAATGAAGTGCTCATCCGCCCACGGGCTCCCGAGAGTCAAGACTTGGAGGAATGGCTGGAAGGCGCAACGTCACGTTACGACAGTTTACTGCGCCGTTTGGCTGAGCCATAACTGGCTGATGCGCTTTCTGAACCTCCAGGACGTTCTGATCATTCAGCGCACTGCAATTCACCTGTATGGTGGCTCGCACGGGATACGTGATCTGGGATTGTTAGAATCTGCGCTTGCTGCACCACATCACTCGATGTTCGGTGAGGACCTGTACCCTGACCTGGCAGCGAAGTGCGCAATTCTGCTTTACTTGCTGATCGAGAATCACCCTTTTGTGGATGGCAACAAGCGTACTGCCTTTTTGGCTGCACTGCGTTTTGTCGAGTTGAACGGCTCTACATTCGATGCAACCGAGGACGAATTGTACGATTTGACGATAAGCATCGCTAGCGGACAACAGGACAAAGACGCAGTGACAGCCTGGATACAGAGGCACCTGCGTCCACTGAAAACCAGCCAGTGATTTACCACAAGTAGACAAACGAAAAACCTCCCGTCGAAAAGAACCGACGGGAGGCCTCTATTTGTTCCAAGTTCGCGACGACGCTTATTCCATCCCCAGGTACGCCTTCTGCACCATCGAGTTCTGACGCAGCCCCTCGGCAGAGTCGCTCAAGACAATCTCCCCAGTCTGGAGGACGTAACCGCGGTTGGCGATCTGGAGCGCCATATGGGCGTTCTGCTCGACGAGCAGGATCGTCGTCCCATCTCGATTGATCTCCTCGATCGTGTCAAATACATCCTCGACCAGGACAGGGGCCAGTCCCATCGACGGTTCGTCCAACAGCATCAGGCGGGGCCTCGCCATCATAGCACGGGCTGTGGCAAGCATCTGCTGCTCGCCGCCGCTCAATGTGCCAGCCACCTGGCCACGACGCTCCTCGAGGCGAGGGAAGAGCTTGAATACACGCTTTCGATCCTCCTCGATACCCGCGCGATCGTCGCGGTTGTAGGCGCCCATGTCCAGGTTTTCGGAGACGGTGAGCTTCGAGAACACGCGCCGCCCTTCAGGCACCATAGCCACGCCCTTGTAGACGATATCGTGGGCCTTGTAGGCGGCCAAGTCCTCACCCTCGAGAAAGACCTGCCCGTGGCGGGGCTGAAGCAGCCCCGCGATGGTCCACAGGGTGGTGGTCTTTCCAGCGCCATTGGCGCCGATCAAGGTCACAATCTCGCCTTCCTCGACCGTGATCGAGATGCCCTTCAAGGCGTGGATATTGCCGTAGTAGGTATGTATGTCTTGGACTTCCAGCATAGCCATGTGTCTGCTCCTTGATCCCAACTAGGCGTCGGTGGCCAGGCCAGTCGCCGCGCCCCGCCCCAGGTAGGCCTCGATCACCTGTGGGTTGCGCTGGATCTCGGCTGGTGTCCCTTCGGCGATCTTGCTCCCATAGTCGATGACCGTCACCCGCTCAGAGATACCCATCACCACGCGCATGTCGTGCTCAATCAGCAGGAGGGTGATCTCCAGTTCGTCCCGCAGGTTGCGGAAGAACGCCATCATCTCGGCGGACTCGCGCGGATTCATACCCGCCGTCGGCTCATCAAGAAGGAGCAGCATCGGCTTGCCAGCCAAGGCCCGGGCGATCTCCAGACGCCGCTGATCCCCGTAGGGCAGGTTCTTGGCCAGGAGATCCCCCTTGCCCGCCAGACTGACGAACTCGAGCAACCGGCGGGCCTCCACCACCGCCCACTCCTCCTCCGCCTTTGTACCTTTTGAACCAAAGATAGCCCCAATCCAGCTAGATTTTAGTTGTGGCTCCATGCCGACCAGGACGTTTTCGATGGCCGTCATATTGGCGAACAGGCGGATGTTCTGATAGGTGCGGGTGACACCCAGGCGAGCGATCTGGTCGGGCGATCGCCCATTCAGAAGGTGGCCGTTGAAGTGAATCTCGCCCTCATCGAAGGGGTAGAACCCGGTCACGCAGTTAAAGTAGGTGGTTTTCCCCGCCCCATTCGGCCCGATGATACTGACAATCGAGCCCTCCGGAACCTCAAAGTCAAAGCCATTGACCGCCGTGAGCCCGCCAAAACGTTTGGTCACGTGGTTAGATGTCAGAATAGCCATAGTTTTTGCCCTCGTGTGGACTCATATCCTATTTGCGCGCTACAATGGCTCGACCAGGCCACCACCACCCACCGCTACAATTTCATCGGCAGCACGCAATTCGCGCTTCCGGGTCTCGGACGGCCACAAGCCCTCCGGCCGGGCGATCATCATCACGATCAGCAGCGCACCATACATCAGCATCCGGTACTCGGCGAACTCGCGCAGCAGCTCCGGGAGCCCCATAATAAAAAAGGCCCCCACGATCACACCGGGAAGGCTCCCCATACCCCCGACGATGATCAGGCACAGCACGTAGATCGAGACATTCAAGTTGAAGCTGTGGGGAAAGACCGAGCCCAGCTTGGCGACAAATATCGCCCCTGACAGACCGGAAAAGCCAGCGCCGATGGCAAAGGCGAGCAGCTTGGTCCTGACCAGGTTGATGCCCATCGCCTCGGAGACGTCCTCATCCTCACGCATGGCCATCCACTGCCGCCCCAGGCGCGCATCCCGCAGCCGCCACGAGATAAAGAGAGCCAGCAGGCATCCACCCAGGATCAGGTAGTAGAGATGCTCCGGCTTGACGATCTCCAGAGCACCGACGGAGGGATTGGGCACCTTGAGGATACCCTGAGCGCCGCCGAGGACGGGGGCAAAAACATCAGACAGGACCAGGATGCGGACGATCTCTCCAAAGCCCATGGTGACGATCGCCAGATAGTCGCCCCGCATGCGCAACACCGGGACGCCCAGGATGACGCCCGCCACCACCGCGGCCAGTACGGAAAACGGCAAGGCAGTCCAGAACGTAAAGTTCGCCAGTCCGAACTCGCTAGGGGTGAGGAGGGCCATGGTGTAGGCCCCGATGGCAAAAAAGGCCACGTAGCCCAGGTCCAAAAGACCGGCAAAGCCGACCACGATGTTCAGGCCTAGGCCCATGAGGACATATAGGCCCACGTTATCAACAACCTCACTCAGGTACGTGCGCAGGAGCATCGGCAGGATCAGCAGGACCAGGGCCGCCAGAACGATGCCGCCCCAGCGAAGAGTTCGCTGCTGTCCAGCGGGGAGCGCGTTCACACGCGCCTTGAGCCGCTCGCCCCGGCTGCTCCACCAGACCGCTATACCGACCACGATCACAAAGATCAAGGCGGTACCCAGCACGGACAGGCCTCGGCCCGCGAACACAAAGCGACGAATCACCAGACCGAGCCCTTTGTTACCCCACGACAGGATGATCGTCTCGGACAGCAAACCGACCAGGAGAACAGCCGCGAGGGCTGCGAGCAGCGGGCGTCGCACGCGCTCGGGCAGCAGGACGATCCCAGCCCCAGCCAGGCCAAGCACCACCGACACGATGACCAGGATCACAAGCCCAATTGGGCCTTGCCCAAAGGTCAGGACCTCCAGCAATTCCGGCGAGACGTTGAGAAAGAAGCGGCGCAAATTGAGCGGCACGGCCACCAGAGCCAGTAGGACCACCGGCAAGCTGGAGAGCAGGCCGATCATCGCCCCGCCCAGGAGCACCTTGCCCACTTCCCCCCCGGCGTGTCGCTGCGCCGCGAGATATGCACAGCCCACTATTGCGCCGAACAGAAATATCTGACCGAGGGATAACACCTTACCGATAATGTCGCGCTGGCCAAATGTACCCACCACACCGATGGCGCTGAGGAAGAACGCGATGATCGCGGCCAAGAGCCCCAGGCGGAAGAACCCTCTCCAGTCGAAACGAGTTTCTGTCTCCATTGTTTTCCCCCTAGGCCTTCTTCTCGGCTAGCGGCTCGCCCATGATGCCCTGCGGCCGGAACAGCAGGACCAAGACCAACATGGTGAAGGCGGTCACATCCTTGAGCTGATTGGCCCCGGGAATGCCCAGGCCCTCCAGGAACAGATTAGGCGCGACCGACTCGAACAGGCCCAGCGCCAGGCCCCCCAAAGCGGCACCCTGCACGCTGCCGATACCACCCAGTACAGCAGCCGTAAAGGCCTTGAGCCCGGGGTAGAACCCCATCAGAAAGCCCACCTGGCGGTACAGGAGCGCATAGAGTATCCCGGCCGCCCCGGCCAGCGCCGCACCGACGGCAAAGGTGATCACGATCACCCGGTCCACGTCGATGCCCATCAACGCGGCGACGTCCTTGTCCTCCGATACGGCGCGCATCGCCTTACCGGTCTTGGTTCGCATAACAAAGTAATAAAGGCCAATCATCAGCAACACAGAAGCCACCATCACGACGACATCGGTCTTTCCGATATCTACCCCTCCAATTGACCACTTTCCCTTCAGAACCTGGAGGGTTGGAAAAGCCGTGACACCAGAGCCCAACAGACCCCGAAAGAAATACTGCCAGAAGAACGAAGCGCCGATGGCGGTGATCAGAGGCACCAGGCGTGGAGCGCGCCGGAGCGGACGGTAGGCCACGCGCTCGGTCAGGATGGCGATACCGATCGAGGTGGCCATAGCCGCGATGCTAACGATGAACAAACACGGGATCGGATAACGATTCCACAGCCCCGCCTCATCCAGAGGGATGGCGACAAAGACCGTGGCCGTAAAGACCCCCGACATGAAGAACTCACCGTGAGCGAAATTGATCATGAGCAGTACACCGTACACCAGGGTGTAGCCCAGCGCGATCAGTGCGTAGAGGCTGCCCTGAGTCAGACCGGAGACCAGCAGGTCTATCCACTGTTCAGTAGTGTACGGGTTATTGCGAATGGTGCCTATGGTTCCGGCGACGACGACTACAATAATGGCCAATCGGAATACCCACAGGACAACATCTATGAAGCTGAGACCCTCGAATCGCTGGCGCAGAGTTGCTTGCATAGTCTCTCCCCCTAAGAATCTATCCGCAAATTCGCTCGAACCCCCGAGGACGGGGGCCAGAGCAATGGCAGGACAGGTACTAAGGCTCCATCACGCAGACGGGGATGAGCCCGGATCAAACCCACCTGGGCTCATCCCCTGCATCACCGGCTCTAGACCAGATGACTAGACACCGGACATTCTATTACTCTACGTACTCCCAGAGCGGCACGTACGCGCCATCCTGGATCTGGTTGACAGCGATCTCGGGGTCGGCGCAGTCGCCAAACTCGTTGCAGTTCAGCGTGCCGGTGACGCCCTCATAGTCCTTGGTCCCGTACAGCGCATCGCGCAGCGCCTGACGCCCGACGTGAAGCGTGCCATCCTCATCCTGGACCGCAGCCTTCTCGATGGCGGCCAGGAGAATCATCGTACCGTCATAGGCGTGGGCGTGGAAGACGCTCAGCGGCGCCTCACCATACTTTTCCTGGTGAACCTCCAGGAAGTGGTCGTAGATGGGATTATCGAAAGCCAGGTTCGGACCGGAGATGTACATCCCCTCGGCGGCCTCGCCAGCGGCCTCGACAAAGTCGGGCGAATACATCCCGTCCGCACCCGCCAGATCCGTGTTCTCCAGGCCAGCGGTCTCCTTCGCCTGCCGTGTGATCTGCGCGCCCTCGGGGATAAAGATCGGGTAATAGATAAAGTCGGGCGCGCCCGCGGCGATGGTCGTCAGGATGGGCCCCATATCGGTGTCGCCAACGTTGACCGCGCCCTGATAGGTGATGGTGCCGCCCATCTCCTGGAAGGTCTCGGCAAACACCTGCTGCAACTGGTCGGCGTAGGGGCTGCCGTCGTGGATCGTGGCGGCCGTGCGGGCGCCCAGCTCATTGTACACATAGTTCGCCATAGCCGCGCCCTGGACGTTGTCGTTGTGGCAGGTGCGGAGGTAGCCAGGGTTCCAGGCCGCGTCTGGGTTGGTCAGCGACGGAGCGGTGTTGGACGGCGAGATCAGCACCATGCCAGCATCAGAGGCGATGCGGGAAGCCGGCTCACCGCCGCTGGAGCAGTTGGTGCCGATGACGCCGATCAGGCTGGGGTCAGCGGCCAGCTTGGTAAGAGCCGTCTGGCCGCCCTCAGCGCTGCACATACCGTCCTCGCCCACCAGCTCGACGGGGTGCCCCAGGAACTCCCATCCCTTGTCCTCCAGGGCGATCTCAATCCCACGCCGCGAGTCCACACCCAGCGACTCGTTCGGGCCCGAGATCACCAGGGCATAGCCGACGCGAATCGGGTCATCCGGGGGGATGTCGACGCAGCCGATCGCGTCGGTGCACTCGAAAGGTGCTGCTTGGGGCCCACAGGCCGCCACCAACATGCTGACAAGCAGCAGCAAACTAATGACTGCCAACTTCTTGTTCATCTTTACTCCTCCTGGTTTACTGTTTTTGAAAGAACGACTTGAACAGACAGACCCAGTCAAGACTGTGGGGATGCCATCCCCGGAGAGAGCCTGATTCGAGAGAGCAACGTGAGCGAGCATCACCTCCTTCCTCGGCTAGGACACACTCGGCGAACTGCATACGCCATATTGTACCCAGCCCGTGGCTTTTGTCAAACTACTCCCAAGGGCGGGCTATCGCATTTAGCGCTCCCAGTCCTCGTCCCCGAGGACGGCCTTCACGAAATCGGGCTACAATAGCGGAATCCCATCGTGCAAGGCGCCCTGAGGACGGGGCTCAGAGCTGTGGTCAGCCAAATGCAATCGCCCTACTCTCAAGAGCAAGAATCGGTTTGTTTCCGTCTCACTCTGCGTTCAGCCAAAGAAACTCGGTTGCCAAAGGAGATAGCTGCCACCTTCTCCTGCTCGGGCTCAGAGATAGGACTGGAGCTCACCTCTCCGCCTGACATCGACCGTGGCGCAATGAAAGCCCCCTCCGATCGTCTGGAAGTTCCAGAAACTGCAAGAAATAGGCTTAAAACCCCAGTCTGCTAGCGCCTGGATCAATGTGTCTTCCCCTTTAGAGACGATAACGCGCTCCTCATCCAGCATCAAGACGTTCATACTGATCCACCGACTGGAATTATACATCGGGTGGCTCACAGGCATAAGCGGCTCAGGGCACACCAGGATATCCCAGCCGTTCCTCTCAAACATCTCGGGCACTCTTCTCGCCCGCTCAGGGTTGATAAGCAGCTTGCCGGGAGCCAGAGGGTAGAAGGTGGCGTCTATGTGCATAGGGTGTGTGTCGTAAACCTCAACCTCGTGAACGCGATACTCGGCGCCTAGATGCCGCTGCAACCAATCAATGCCGAAACGGTTGCAGCAACTGCTCTGCGCCACGAAAACGTCGCGTCCACATTTGATCACGTCTGCCGCGTCAAAGAGGGGCTCGTATTCCGTGAGGATGGTCCGCATCGGCTCGCCTTCTGTGGGCGCAACAAACCCTTCTACATAAGTCTCGTCCCCCAATTGGGGCCGAGGAGCGGACACCCACCGGGCGCCGGCCTTGAAATACGCCTTGCAGAGGTCCTTGTAGGCGTGATGTTCGTGGTACCGAGACCGCCAGCCCATCGGCGCTTCGATGATTTGATCGCCGATGATCAGCAGCACGTCACGCGGCATCAGGGCATAGCAGCTACTCTTGATCGCAAAATCGGGCGTCGCATACGGCCTGGAAAAGTCGTACGGGGTTGGACGACGGACCGTCACTCCTTCCGCTTCAAGAATATGGACAAATTCGCACAAGTCCTTCTGCGCAGCATCCAGCAGCTCCTGAGGCCAAGGGGACCCACCGTGCCTCTTGTGGAAATCCCAGAGCCCCCTCTTGTGGAGGGTGGCTTCCATCACGACATCCCACGGTGGAATCAGGGCCCCCTCGACAGTGCCCACGATGACCTCTTCCAGGGGATCCCATTCGTTGTGAGTGTTAACGACTGGATAAGGCGAGTTATCCATTCCCCCTCCTGCTCCAAAGCCACCATCCACCGCAGGCGGGAGGAAACGGACAGAGAAACACAGAACTCGGGCAGTTCACAAAGTGCCCCTACAGCGAGACGTCTGTCCCCAGGCCCAGCCTGCGCGCCGCCTTCAACACGGCGCTAGCGGCCGCTACGTCCTGCACAGCCACCCCCACCGACTTGAACAAGGTGATCTCCTCCGCAGACGTCCTGCCGGGCTTGACGCCAGCAGAGATCTCTCCCAGCTCGGCGTAGATATGGGCCTCGGTCATCCGCTCTTGCTGCAAGGGTATGATCAGATCTCCCGCCTCAGCCAGGCTCGACTCGCGATGGTCGATCACGACTTTTGCCCGTAGGACCGTCTCGACCGGGATCTCTTGCATGTGCGGCGTGTAGGCCCCGACAGCGTTGATGTGCGTCCCCGGCCGGACGTCAGCATCGTCGAACACCGGACTAGTGGCGGTCGTAGCGGTGCAGATGACGTCCGCCTGGCGCACCGCCTCAGCGGGTGTACCCGCCACCTTCACAGGCAAAGACAAGCGCCGAGCCATTTCTGCAGCAAAGGTGGCGGCCTGCTGCGGCGAAATGTCATAGACCCACGCCTTTTCGATCGGCCGCACAGCGCAGACTGCCTCCA
>CAYUIS010000006.1:44369-53031 GCA_964444825.1 uncultured Anaerolineales bacterium
GAAATGTCATAGACCCACGCCTTTTCGATCGGCCGCACAGCGCAGACTGCCTCCAATTGCGTACGCCCTTGCACACCGGCACCAAAGATGGCTGCTGTGCCCGTCTCCTGACGGGCCAGCAGATCCGTGGCTGCACCGGAGGCTGCCCCTGTGCGCAGGGCGGTCAGGTACGTGCCATCCATCACAGCGACCGGTTCGCCCGTCGTCGCATCCACCACGGTGACCAACGCGTGGATGAGCGGCAGTCCCTTGGCCGGATTGTCGTTGAAGACGGAGACAATTTTGACCGCCATCTGGTCGCCGGCCGTCAAATAGGCTGGCATAAAAAGAGTGACGCCATTGTGGCGGGGGACCTCGATTGCCACCCGGAGTGGCACGTCAGCGCGACCGGTGCAAAGCTGCGCAAAGGCGGCTTTCACGGCCTCAATGGCTTCAGCCATCGGCAGCGACTGGCGCACATCTTTGCGCGAAAGGATACGGACCATATCCACCTCCCGTGGATAAGACTACTGTAGCGGCGGATGCCCGAACGATCAGAGAGCTGAACCATAGAGGCGATCCGGTTCAACTGCGACCTGCCAGCGGCTCCCAAACATTGTATCAAGAATCTTCCCTGGAGTCAAATTTGACTTTACCCAGCGAGATAGGTATAATGGTTTGCTGGCAAATGACACCTTGAATAAAGCGTAATCTGTGACCCCGGGCACTAGAAGCTCGCAGCGGCGAAACTGATGGTGCTCCGGCTTTTGTGTAGAGCGTTCGGTCTGATCCTGACTGACCTAAAACCTAGAAATTACGAGGAGCAAAGCACTATGACGAAGAAATGGGTCTATCTGTCGCGGAATGCCAAAGAAGAACTGGCCAAGGTATTGGGCTATGCACCTGACCTGCCGGAACGCAAGATCATCCTGGGCGGTAAGGGGGCCGGCCTGGCAGAGATGACGGGTGCGGGGCTGCCCGTGCCCCCAACGTTCACCATCACTACCGAGGCCTGCGTCGAGTATATGAAGACGGGCGAGTTCCCGGAGGGGATGTGGGAACAGACGCTGGAGGCACTCGAGGACATTGAGAAGCAGACAGGCAAGCAGTTTGGCAATCCTGCCAACCCGCTGTTGATCTCGGTGCGCTCCGGTGCGCGCGAGTCGATGCCCGGAATGATGGATACCGTGCTCAACCTGGGGCTCAACGACGAGACGCGCGAGAGCCTGGCTAGCCTAACCGGCAACGAGTGGTTCTCCTACGACGCTTACCGGCGCTTTATCACAATGTTCTCCGACATCGTGATGGGCTACAGCCGGGAGCACTTTGAGAAAAAGCTCCAGGAGTTGAAGGACAAAGAAGGCGTCAAGCTGGATCCTGAGGTCAGTATGGAGGGAATGAAGGATCTGGTAACCGAGTACAAGCGGATGTACAAGGAGCACTTTGGAGAGGACTTTCCTACCGACCCCGTGGAGCAATTGAAGCTGTCCATCAAGGCGGTATTTGACTCGTGGAACGGCGAGCGTGCCGTTGCCTACCGGGACTATAACGGTATCCCCCACGACTGGGGCACCGGCGTCAACGCTTGCACGATGGTCTTTGGCAACATCGGCGAAAAGAGCGGCACCGGCGTGGCCTTTACCCGCGATCCTGCCACAGGCGAAAACCGGCTGTATGGCGAGTATCTAGAGAACGCCCAAGGTGAGGATGTGGTTGCCGGTATCCGCACACCGCTCAAGATCGAGCAGCTCAATACGGTGATGCCGGACATTTTCGAGCAGTTTAACCAGGTCGCTCAACAGCTTGAGCTACACTTCCACGATATGCAGGACGTCGAATTCACAGTCGAGCAGGGGAAACTGTGGATGCTCCAGACCCGCACGGGCAAGCGCACAGCGGCCGCGGCGGTCAAGATCGCGATGGATCTGGTGAAGGAAGGACGCATCACTAAAGAGGAAGCGGTGATGCGCGTTGATCCGGAACAGGCGGACCAGCTCCTGCACCCATTCTTCGATCCCGCGGCAAAGCTGGCCGCTACGAAGCAAGGAGACTTGCTGGCCAAGGGCCTCAACGCCTCTCCCGGCGCTGGAACAGGCGTCGTCGTCTTTGAGGCCAAGCAGGCCAAGAAGTTGGGAGCGGAAGGAAAGGCTGTGATTCTGGTGCGACCGGAGACCGCCCCTGACGACGTGCCGGGGATGCTATCCTCGAAAGGCGTGCTGACCCAGCACGGTGGGATGACGTCCCACGCAGCGGTGGTGGCTCGGGGCAGCAACCTGCCCTGTGTGGCGGGCTGTGAGGATATTCGCGTGGATCTGGAACACCGGCAGTTCACCGTCAGCGGCACTGACCGCGTGATCAAGGAGGGGGACACGATTTCAATTGACGGCGCCACCGGCGAGGTCTTCTGGGGCGAAATCCCCACCCTTGAAGTCGACTACAGGGAACAGCACGACCTGGTCGAGTTGATCGGGTGGGCCGACGAGATCCGCACACTCGGCGTTCGCACAAACGCCGACTATCCAAAGGATGCCCAACTGGCCCGCGAGTTCGGAGCCGAAGGCATCGGACTGTGCCGCACCGAGCACATGTTCTTTGACCCCCGCGCTCGGGACGCAGTGGTGCGGATGATCATGGCAGAGACGGACGAGGAACGTTATGCCGCACTGGATGAAATGCTTCCCTTCCAGGAAGAGGACTTTGAGGGCATCTTTGAGGCGATGGATGGGCTGCCGGTGATTATGCGCCTGATCGACCCACCGATGCACGAATTCCTGCCCCCCCGGGAGGAACTGATCGAGGAGGTCGCCCGCCTCCGGTTGACCGCCCCCGACTCGCCTGAACTGGCAGAGAAGGAGAAGATGCTCCACGTGGTCAACTCGCTATGGGAGGTGAACCCCATGATGGGGCTGCGCGGCTGCCGCGCAGGCATCATGTACAAGGGACTGACCGAGATGCAGACCCGCGCCTACTTCCAGGCCGCCTGCCGCTGCGCCAAGCGAGGCATCCAGGTGATTCCAGAGGTGATGATCCCCCTGGTGGGCCACGTCAACGAACTGAAACTGGAACGAGAGAAGCTGGAAGCCGTGGCAAAGCAGGTGATGGAAGAAGAGGGCATCGAGGTCGAGTACATGTTCGGCACGATGATCGAGATACCCCGTGCCGCCCTCACAGCGGACGAGATTGCCCAATATGCCGACTTTTTCTCCTTCGGCACCAACGACCTGACACAGATGGCCTTTGGCTACAGCCGCGACGACGCCGAAGGCAAGTTCCTGATGGCATACGTAGATGGCATCGACGTGGGTGAGGTGGACAGCGAGGGCAAGCCAGTTCCATTCAAGATCCTGGACGTCAATCCGTTCCAGACACTGGATCAGACGGGCGTGGGCCGCCTGGTAGAGATCTGCGTGGAGGAAGGAAAAGCCGCCGATCCCAATCTCGAGATCGGCATCTGTGGCGAGCACGGTGGTGACCCAGCCTCGATCGACTTTTTCCACCGCGTCGGCCTGGACTATGTGAGCTGCTCACCCTACCGGGTGCCTGTGGCCCGTCTCGCGGCGGCCCGAGCGACGATTCGGAACCGCGAATAACAGGTGCATCTGCTGCAAGTTGTGTGTGGCAGGCGGCGTTAGCTGCCTGCCACACTTGTTTGTCCACCCCCTGGCGAGAGCGTGGGAAACCGTCGCTGACCAGATGGCGATGGCCGGTCGCGATACCCACCAGGTTGCATGAATAGGCCGAATGCATACAATATATGAACGGAGCAAGGAGCGCTGCCCACACGTCGCCGAGACCTGGCGGCGCTGGCGCAGCACCCACCGGAACTCGGGCTAGACGTGACAGACCAAAGTAGCAGCCAGTTGTGAGCACTATAGACGAAGTCAAGGACCGCCTCGACATCGTCGAGGTCATATCCTCCTACGTTCCGCTTCAAAAGACGGGGCGGAACTATAAGGGCCTGTGTCCCTTTCACGCCGAAAAGACACCCTCCTTTGTGGTCTTTCCGGACAGCCAGCGCTGGCACTGTTTCGGAGCTTGCAGCGAGGGAGGAGACATTTTCACATTCGTGATGAAACGGGAGGGATGGGACTTTTACACCGCCCTGGAGGAACTGGCACGACGGGCGGGGGTGGAACTACAACCGCGCTCCCCTGCACAGGTTGAGGCTGAGGAGGAAGCCGACAGACTGCGCAAAGTGCTCGCTGCTGCGGCCCAGTACTACCATCACCTCCTGAGACATGCACCGGAGGCCGAACGGGCCCGGGCCTACATTAACAAGCGCAGCCTGAACGACGACACAGTCGATCGATTCGGGGTGGGTTATAGCCTCCCGGGCTGGGAGAGGACGCGAGCCCACCTGACTGCCCAGGGTTTCACGGTCGAGGAGCTGATCAAGGCTGGTATGCTGGTCCACCGAGATGATGGTAGCACCTACGACCGATTCCGTGATCGCCTGATGGTCTCTATCCGGGACGCACAGGGGCACGTCATTGGGTTTGGAGCACGCACGCTCGACCCGGAGGGTTTGCCCAAGTATATCAACTCACCTCAGACATCGCTTTTCGACAAGAGTCATACGCTCTTTGGGCTGGATATGGCACGGAAGGGTATCCGTGAGGAGGATCGGGGCGTTATTGTCGAGGGGTATATGGACGTGATGCAGGCCCATCAAGCCGGGTTCACCAACGTGGTCGCGCAGATGGGAACTGCCCTGACAGAAGCCCAACTCCGGCAACTTCAACGTTACTCAAAGAACCTCGTGCTGGCCCTCGATCCAGATGCTGCCGGGATTCAGGCAACGTTGCGCGGCGTTGAGGTGGCGCGCGAGGCACTGGAACAGGAATGGAAACCGGTCTTTGATCCACGCGGACTGGTTGGGTACGAGGCCCGGCTAGGGGCGGAGATCCAGGTGCTGCAACTCCCCCAAGGCCAAGATCCAGACGATCTGATCCGTGAGAACCCCCGCCGTTGGGCCGAGCTGGTCGAGGAAGCCAAACCAGTGGTAGAGTTCTACATGCATCGGTTACTGGAATCAACCGATCCCTCTGACCCCAAGGCCAAGAAAGCCATCGCAGATACAATGCTCCCCATCTTGAGAAGTGTATCAAACTCGGTGGAGCGGAACGCGTACGCGCAAAGACTGGTTCGTGCCCTCGAGATTTCCGCTCCCCAGTTCCTGCACGAGCTAGAGAGGAGGACCAGGGGGACTTCCACTCGGCGGACCAAGACGGAAGAAACTACCCTATCGACTCTGTTGGAGACTCACGAGGCCGACCTCGAGGGCCATTGCCTGTCGGTGTTCTTGCAGCACCCGGGCATCCTCCAAAGGATTAACGAGGCCCTCGGCAAGAACCAGCAAAACCCCTTGCAGGAGCAGGACTTTCAAGACGCGGGCTACCGGGTGGTTTTTGAGCTGTGGGCAGCACTTCAGGAGGCAGATCATCCCACGCCTATCGAGGCACTCCACACCCGATTGTCGGCCGACCTACAAGCACGTTTAGACGGGTTGTTGGCAAGTGAGCGGGATGAACCTGATGTAGCCGACGAGCAGCTTGTGCGCGACCTGGCGCTGACGGTGTTGCGAATGCGGGAGCGAAATCTCAAGCGCCTGGGACGGGAGTTGAGCTTCCTCACCCTTGAGGCCCAGGAAACGGGAGACGTGCGGGCAGGACAATACGCCGAGATCTGGCGCGCGCATACCGAGATGCTGCTACAAACGCAACATGCACTGGCGCAGCGCGGGAGTTGGACGAACCGATGATGCGAACCCTTGGAAGTAGAACCTTGACTGCAACAGCGAGGAAGGAATAACGGCGAGCCGGGAAAAGCATACATGAGCCAGGAAACGATGTCTGAATCCAAACAGACTAGCAAAACCAATCGATCGCGCGGACGGAAGACAGAAGACCCATCTGGCACGCCAAAACGCCGTTCATCGGCGTTAGCATCTGAAGGCAAAGATACCGTTTTAGCTGAAGATGAGGACTTGCTCGAAGACGAAGAGGACATCTCGAAACTGGACCAGGTCGAGGAACCCTCTCCCACCGAACTGGAGGAGATTGAGGAAGAAGACTTATCGGAACCACTCGACGCCGAGTCGCTCAAAATCGTCGATGATCCAGTTCGAATGTATCTGCGTGAAATCGGGCGAGTACCACTCTTGCTACCCCATCAAGAGATATGGCTGGCCACCCAACGTGAGGCAAGCTCCTACCTCACAACCGTGCGGAGCCGCTTGGGCAAGCAGAACGGACAAACCCTGGAAGGGACAGCCGTTCTTGTCGCCCTGCTAAACTCACTCCGGGAGACCTGGTCAGCCGTACGCAAGAACTGCAAAACCCTCGACGTACCTGAGCCCGACTTGGTTGCGCTGGCGGATGAGGCCACAGCCATCCGCCATACGCTGCTCCCCGAGATCCCCTCCTACTTGCACCAATTCCTCGAACGGGAGGGCTGGTCAGAATCGAAGGATCAGCACTGGACAGCGCTGGCGGAGCAACTTTTTGATCTCTTCATCCTACTCTACCTGCTACCCGAGTCAGTGATAGACACGATTCGTGGGGAGGGGAGTAGCCGGCAGAGAATGGCCTCAATGCGCAAGTTCAAGTCGGCGATGCCGGATGAGACGGAAATCTTGGCGACGTGGGACAACCTGGAGGAATACGGAGAGGACGCCAGGAAACTGCTCGCCCGGGCGAACCTGCGCCTGGTCGTGAACGTTGCCAAGCACTATGTCGGGCGCGGTATCCAATTCCTGGATCTGATCCAAGAGGGAAACATCGGCCTGCTACGGGCGGCTCAGAAGTTTGATCATACCAAGGGATTCAAGTTCTCAACGTACGCCACGTGGTGGATCCGGCAGGCCATCAGCCGCGCCATCGCCGATCAGGCCCGCACCATCCGCATCCCCGTCCACATGGTCGATACGATCAACCGACTGCTTCGCCTCCAGCGACAAATGGTGCAAACCCTGGGGCGGGAACCATCAATGGAGGAACTGGCGCTGGAATCGGATCTGTTGGACTCGACAGAGAAGGCGGCCATCCGTCGCGTTCAGAGTGTCGGGGACGCTTTGCCGCCTTCCCTGGAACGGAGACTGCGCCGGGCAGCAACCAAGGCCCGAGGCATCATACGCATTTCTCAAGAACCGATGTCGCTGGACATGCCGGTAGGGACGGAGGACAGCGGTATGCTGGGCGACTTTATCGAGGATGAGACGATGCCCGGCCCAGACGATATGACCTCTTCCCAGTTGCTCAAGGAGCAACTCCACTCCATCCTCAGCTCGCTCAGCGATCGAGAGCGCGCGGTACTGTCGATGCGCTTTGGGCTGGAGGACGGCGAGAGCCACACGCTAGAGGAGGTTGGGCAGGCCTTTGGCGTCACGCGCGAGCGGGTGCGGCAGATCGAGTCAAAAGCTCTGCGCAAGCTGCGCCATCCAGGTCACCGGCGCAAGCTGCGCGATTTCCTTGGATAGAATCAAGCCCCCGGCAAAGTGGCGGGGGCTTTTGCTGGGGCACCGCAGGTTGCACAAGCAGTCAGCTTCCAGGACTCGACTCTAGTTCAGAACCGTCTCGCCTCAGTCGTCGGCAAAGATCTCCACCCGCCCTGTCAGCCCCGGAAGCAAGCGTAAATCAGTGGGCGCTAGTCGAACGTGAACGGTAAAGTGCGCGCCGGTATCAGATGCACCGCCGACCTGTGGAACCACCGCCTCAACGCTCCCCTCCACCGGGGTCTGGGCAAAGGTGCGCAGCGTGACGACCGCTCGATGACCGGGATAGATGTCGGCGATGTGTTGTTCGCTTAGATTCTGGGTGACAAAACGCAGTCCGTCCTTGACGTTGAGCAGGGTGACGACCGGCGCGCCTGCGCCGACATTCGCCTCAGGCGCTACATCCACCGAGAGCACAATAGCCGCCCACGGTGCAATAAGGTGGGTGTGCTCTAGAGCTTCTTGAGCTCGGGCCAGCTCTCTCTCCGCCCCGATGAGGTCCGCGCGCGCTTTCTCGCGCTCTACTAGTGCCTGATCCACGGCCAGTTCAGCTCGCAAGAGCGTCTCCGTCAGTGGGCTGTTTTGTAAGAGTTCCAACTCCTTCCAAGCTTGGTAGAGAGTGCTGCGGGCCTGATCCACGCGATTCTCGGCTTGGATTTCCTCTACGTGTGCCCTATCAATAGCCTCGTTCAGCCGTCCTTCCGCCGAGATCATGTCGTTCATCGCATGGTCATGACTGCTCTGGCTAAGGTGACCTTGTTCATACGCGGCTTTCTGCCTTTGGTAGTGACCGACGTACCAGTCAAATTCAAGCTTGCGGGAACGCACACCCGCGTCGTAGGCAGAGTTGAGCGTGCTGCTATAAGTATGCTGTGCAGCCTCCAATCCGACACGAGCGTCACGTATGGCAGCATAGGCAGCAGCCAGTTCGGCGTCGCTGGCCCCCTCTCGGGCATCAGCCAGATCGAGTTGAGCCAAGCGCACGTTGACGTCAGCCTGGGCTATGGTCTGCCCTCGGTTGATAGTAGCCTGGTCGAGGTTAACCTGCGCATCGTTCACTGCGCGCTGCAACTCGGTATCGTCCAGCACCGCCAGCAGGTCGCCGGCTTGGACCACATCGCCGGCCTTGACGGTGACCGTCAGTATCTGTCCGCTCACGCCGCCGTCAAAGGCCAGCGCCAGGCTGGGGTA
>CAYUIS010000006.1:53131-60795 GCA_964444825.1 uncultured Anaerolineales bacterium
GTGACCTTGCCCCGCACAACACCACGGGCGGCCATCACGGCACTGATGACGCTGGCCAGGACAACCATCACCAGAATAGCCACCGACGTCAGCCAATCGAAGGTCAACTGCGTGGGCGTGTTGCGCATCAGGTTGTTGCTGATGTAAAAGACATAGCCCAGCACCGTGCCAGCCGTCACCCCTGCCAGGGAGGCACTAACGGTCATCATAACCGCCTCCAATGCAAACGCGCCCACCAAGTCTCGCCGGCGCATACCAATCGCCTTGAGCATACCAATCTCTAGTCGCCGCACATAGACCGCCACGTAGACTACCGCAAAGACACCAAATACGCTGGTGACAAACGAAAGTATCGTCATAATGAGCATCAGCACCCGCATCGTGCGCATCGATTGCTCCGTCGTGCGGATCGACTCGTCAGTCGACTGGACCCAGATATCGTTGCGGTCCGCGAAAAGCTCGCGTAGATCCCCGACCACCTCCGCTTCGTCCACTCCATCGTTCGTCGTCGCCAGGATGCGCGTGATGATGTGTTGCTCTCGCTCATCCGTCGAACAGAAACCTTGCGTGCACACGGGCTCAACACCTGGATCGTTGGTGAGGCGGATGTAGGTATCCAGCGAAACAAAACCAGTCGAACGCCCCCAACGTACGTATTGCTCATTGCGCGTAAAGCCCTCAAAACCCGGCATACGTTCGATCAGCCCGACGACGCGCATGTTGACCACATGATCCTGGCCCTCACCGACTACTCGCACCACGTCGCCCACGCTCAGGTCCATATACTCCGCATAGCCCGCACCCAGGATGATCGTATCAGGTTCGGAAAGGACTAGGTCAAAGACAGCCGGGTCACCGACATGGTACTCTGTCAGGTCGGAGTAGACGATCCCGTCCAGCGTCCTGGTCAACCCTTGCACCTGCACATCGGCGTCCCGCAATTCGACCTTGTTGGTTACCCCTGCGGGAAACACCGCTGTCAGGCCGACCACTTGGGCGATACCCGGCAGCGCCCTGAATTCGTCCAGAAAGCTCGGCAATAGGTTGTCTTTGTTATTCGTCAGGAGGGAGCGCCAGTCCCAGCGCGCCACCTCGGCCGTCACCGGGGCGCCATTACGAAACCGGGCTTCGACGTCATAGTTCTTCTGCTCCAAGGCAGCCATCGTGCCCAGAAATGTGGGCAGCGTCGCACTAAAGACCACCATCAAGGAGATGATCGTGTTACGCTGTTTGGCACGTAGCAAATTCGGACCGGCAAAGAACGCCAACCGAGGAGCGCTTGCCCCAGCGAGGAGAATCAGCAAACGTTCAAACGGCATGGTCAGCGCGTAGAAAAGCAAACTCACGCCGATAACGAGCAGTGCCATACCGGCAAACATGAAAACGCCAATGACCGACTGGTTACTCTGCACAAAAAGATAGTTTGTGCCGACAAAGATCAGCAGCCACATGACGGTCAGTACGATCCCCGCGATGACGATACGCACGTCGAATTTGCGGGAGCGCAACCGGGCCAGGTCCTCGATCTGAAGGGTGTCAGCAGCACCCGGGTTGACGGCGTGGCGGATTTTGGTCTTGGCCGCGCTGCGCGCTGGAGCAATGGCCGACAACGCCAGCACAACTGCCGCGATCACCGCAGCCCGTGACATCGCCGGGACGGTGGTCGCCATCTGGAACTCGATGCCCAGTTCCTCACCGGCGTCGCCAACGCGGGTGATCAAATAGTTCGCTGCGGGAGCCACCACCGAAGCGCTCAACGCCTGTCCAGCCGCAATTCCCAGCCCCACACCGATCATGCCGATGAGGGCAACCTCGATCACCACCAACCCAAACAGATGGCGGCGCTTGGCTCCCAGAACGCGCAAAAAGGCCAGATCGCGGCGTCGCTCCTCCACGTTAGTGTTGATCATCGAGTAGACCAGCAGGCCAACTACCCCCATGACCAGAAAGCCATAGACAGCGCTGATAGAACGCAGAACGGCAAAGGCCACGTCGCTCCAATCCAGCGCTTGTGCCTTGTCGATGGAGAAAACGTAGGTCTCGACGTCATCCCCCAGCGCGTCATACATGCGCTCAGCGATACGCCGCACCCGAAAGATCGAACTTTGAGTGTTTAGGGAGCCATAGATATCCTCGTCGAGCACCACCACCAGCCGTTCGGCTAGTCCCGGCACACCCAGCCAATCCTGGACCGTCTCCACGCTGGCCAGGATGCCGTTTTGCCCTCCACCGCCTAATCCAGTTGCCAGGGCGATCCCGCTGACCGTAAAGCGGCGCGTGACGCGCCCGACGCTGGCAGCCTCGGGCAGAGCGTGCCCCTGTCTGCGCGAGAGCGGCAAGACATAACTCAGGTCAACTTTGTCGCCCACCTCAAGATCAAAGGTGTCCGCCGTCACACGCAGGATGATGATGGAATCACCGCTCAGGTCATATTCCCCTTCCAGCATCGTCACCTGGCCCAGGTCATCCGCGGGCGTGCGGGCCAGCAGTGATGCATTGCCGACGTCGCTCCCCGTTTGTACCTCGACCGTGGCCAGGAATCTAGGATAGACCACAACCACCGCCGGATCGGCGGCCATCAAGGTCGACGATATCCGCTCGATATCTATGTACTGATTCGCACTGGTATCGGCGCGGGCAAGGGTGATGTCATGCTCGCCAGCCTCACGTTCGACGATCTCGACGATCTGCCGCTTCAGCGACTCGACGCCGTTGTTGAGCGTCACCAGCATAGTGGTCACTACAAACAGCGCCAGCACCATGATGATCGTGCGCGCCTTGTGCCGACTAAAGCTCTTGAGGACGTATTGAAGAACAATCATGGGAATTGAGATGGGTTGATTTGGGATTCCGAGATTCGTAGCTCTAGGGATCTTGGTCCTCTACGATTTTGCCATCGCGAAGTTGGATCAGCCGAGTGGCGAACTTGGCCATACGCGGATCGTGAGTGACATAGACCACCGTCGTGCCCTGCTCGCGATTCAGCCGGGCGACGATCTCCATCACCTCAAAGCCAGTCTCGGAATCGAGCTCGCCGGTGATCTCGTCGCCGATGAGAATGGGTGGATCGTTGGCCAGGGCGCGGGCGATAGCGACGCGTTGCTGCTGCCCACCGGAGAGCTCGCTCGGGTAGTGTTGGGCCCGGTCGGCCAAGCCAACACTATCCAATAGATGCTCCACCCGGCGCCGTCGCTCCCGACGTCCCGTGCCTGCCAGCGCCAAGGGCACTTCTACGTTCTCGCGCGCCGTAAAGTTGGCCAACAGGTTATAGCTCTGGAAGACAAAACCCATCTTGGAGAGCCGCATCTCGGACAGTCTGTCCTCCGACATGGCGACGACGTCCTCGCCATCCACAGTCACGTGGCCGCGGCTGGGCTCTTCCAACCCGCCGATGATGTTGAGGAGTGTGGTCTTGCCAGAGCCGCTGGGACCCATCAGGCACACCATCTCGCCGCTCGTCACGTCGAGTGAGACGCCACGCAACGCCTGCACCGCTTCCTTGCCCATCAAGAACGATTTATGGATATTATCGCACTGCACCATATAGTCCATTTGTCCTCACCACCAGAAGAGTGCTGCTGTGATTCTATCACTGACACGCCAGAGCACAACACAGCATCCCACAGCGACTCCCAGATCCAATATACATAATTATAATAGGCATTGACAGAGTGTCAAGGGTCATGCCAGTCAGGCGACCCGGCCCCAAACACCTCTGCTGGGCAAGACACAAACGAGCGCAGGCTAGGCGCGGAGCAACATTCCGCGCGTGCCTGCGCTTTTCTATCACTGGGTCGCCTGACCCTTGCGGTCAGTGAAGGGCAAAACCGCGCGGCTTAGCCCTTCGTCGGCAGGTACTTGGCCAGCTTTCGCGCCAGATTCGAAAGCGGCAAACTCTGCAGCCAAATCCGACCCGGCCCGGTCATCTGGGCCAGGAATAGCCCCTCGCCTGAGAAGAGGACATTAGCCACACCTTTGACCGTGGTGATGTCGTACTGTACCGTCGGCTCGAACAGCGCGATATGCCCCGGATCGACCTGCATCGTCTCGCCCGCTGCCAGCGTGTACTCCCGCACCTCGCCGGGTATCTCGACAAAGACCACGCCCGGTCCGGTGACCTTCTGCAGGATAAAGCCCTCACCACCGAAAAAGCCAGCTCCCAGCTTTTTGCGAAAGTGTATCTCCAGCTTTACCGAATCCTGGGCGGCCATAAAGGCGTCCTTCTGGCAGATGAGGCTTTGGCCGGGCTGAAGCTGAAAATCGAGCACCTTGCCCGGAGCCTCCGGCGTGAACACCACCAGTCCCTCGCCGCTGCGGCAGGTGTACGTGGTCATAAACAACGACTCACCGGCCAACTTGCGGCCCAGGCCAGCCATCAGCCCGCCCTTGGTACCGGTCTTCATCTCAATGTCGCCCTTCATCCAGGCCATCCCGCCGGACTCGGTAAAGACCGATTCCCCCTGGGTGAGATGTACATCCACCGTCTGCAGAAACGTGCCTGTTACCTCGTATCTCATTATACTTCCTCCTTAACATACAACTAATATGGTACTCGATCGCCTTGACTACGGCGCGGCTACAGCTCAAAGCCCCATGATCTGGTTCAGAAGGACAACCAAACTGTCCCTCAGTACATGGTACGAATAGTGCCGGCGACCAAGCTCGTAATTGTGGGCGGTCATCTCGGCCACGACAGTCGAATCCTCCAAGATAACCCTGGCCTGGTGAACGGCCTCGTCAGTGACGAAATCCTTGAAACCAATGACCCTGAAGCCCTTGGGCTCGATATCTCGTTTAAAGATCTCGTATGTGCACATGACAATCGGCTTACTGTAATAGAGGGTTTCCAGGAAGGCGTTGCCAAAGCCTTCCACCGTAGAGGGATAGGTGACCAAATCGGCCTGGTGGTAGATATCGGCCAGGCCGTATACCTTGCGCCCGTCCGCCATCTGACCACGCCGGTGATTGATGACACCGGACGCGAAAACCACTCGCACACCCAGCAATTCAGCCAGGCTCTGCAGGTAGGTCTCATAGGTGGTGCCCTCGTCGCCAGAGGAGTGCGAGATCACGATAGTGCAGTTGCCACAATTCAGCCGGCGGGCCAGCTCGATCGCCTGTTCAATGCGCTTCCGCGGAACGACCCGAGTGGGCTGAAGGAGCAGATACTCATCGGATCCGATACCGAGAGCTGATCTCAGATCGGCGGCATAGCCATCCGGTTCCGGCGGCGGGGAGTCAAAATCCATCACATTAGGAATGAGCATCGAAGTGGCACCGGTACGCAGCGCCAACTGGCGGGCAGCATAGGAATTGATGACCACGTGATAGACTGAAGGCATAATGGGGGGAAAAGCGCCCCGCTGGTAATCAGAGGCTGCGGTGATCTTGAAGCGCCCGCGCTCCCAGGCAAAGTCGTGGTGGTGTCCGATGGTAGGGAAACGGGTCTCCGCCACAAACTCTGCCAGCGCCACCCCCAAAGGGATGTTCATCGGGATCGACAGCGCATTCTCAACGATGAGTATATCGAGGTCAAACGTGCGCACAAAGTTGTACAGTCGCCCCTTCAGATGGGACTGGATCCTCTGAATCTCACGCGAGGTTTTGGGCGAACGGGTATCTTTGTCGAACAAATCGACGTTCAGCGCCTGGATATCGGGGTGATTGAAGTGAGCCTCAGGCACAACGTAACTTCGCTCATCCGGCCACTCTGACTCGCCAGCAAAATAGAAACACTCGTGGCCCAGCTCGGTCAGCACACTCACCCACTTTTGGGTCTCCAGGGAAACGCCATCTGTCCCGGCCAATCGAGTGGAGACGAAACCGATTCGGCATTGCTGTCTGCGCATTGATCGTAGGACCCCTTTCGTTTTTTGCTACCGCGTGACACGCCCCTTCATCGGTCAATTGTGAGCGCATCAGGGGATAGGTGTGACATCACAGCACACCCTACCTTGCGTCCTCTGCCAGCCAGAGTATCTGATATGGAGCCAACTCCAGGTATAGGCCTCCCAACCCATCCACGGAAAAGACAGCGCCGCTAATGAGATCGCGCACTTGTCCAGGGCGGGTGAAGGACAGGTCGCCCCCATCTACGTGGATAGGCTGATCAACACTGGAGACGTTGTGAACACACAGGACCTTGTCGCCCCCGTCGACGGCAGCGCGCAAGAGGACAAACACGGCAGAACCATAGAACAAAACCTGCTGTAGACCGTTGGGATGAAAGGCCCGGTGAGCAGCACGGGTGCGGATGAGATGCAGGTATGGATAGAACACCTGGTGACGCAGCGAGGAGGTGTCCGCCAGCGCCTGCTCCAGTCGCCCGCGCTGGAACTTTTCCCGGTTGATGGAGCGGTACCTGCCCGTCTGCTCGACACCAGCGTAAAAGCTCCGGGAGCCAAACAGACTGTGCACATAGATACCCGGCACGCCAGCCAGGCTGAGCATAATGGCCTGAGATGCCAAGAAGCGCCGCACCTGTAGATCAAGAGGTTCCGATCCGTTGGGGTCAGAGAGGGCGTCAAAGTAGGAGATGTTAAGCTCATAGACGCTCTGCGTGCCATCAGAGTTCGTCTTGGACGAGACGTGCCCGCCGTGGGCAACGGTCCGATCAACCAAGGCCCGGACCTCCGCTGGACTAAGGATGCCCTCGACCGGCCGCACCCCAACCCCATCGTGGGAGGCCAGGAAATTGAAAAAAGTGACCCCGTCGGGGACGCTCTCCAGTCCGGCAGCCCAGTTGGAAAGGTGGGAGGCATCACCGGAACAGAAGGTGTGCAAGACCAGGGGAGGCAGAGGAAACTGGTACACCATCTGGGCCTCGTCCGAGCCATCACCAAAATAGGAGATATTCTCCTCGTGAGGCACATTCGTCTCGGTGATCAGAATCACCTGTGGTGCGACCACGTCAAGGATGGCCCGAAGCAGTTTCACTACCCGATGGGTCTCCTCCAGGTGGATGCAGGATGTACCGATCCTTTTCCACAGATAGGCGATGGCATCCAGGCGAATGATCTCGGCCCCTCTCTCGACGTACAACAGAAGGACCTCAACGACCCTTAGAAACACATCGGGGCTCGAAAAGTTGAGGTCAATCTGATCCGCGCTGAAGGTTGTCCAGACCAACCGCTCGCCATAGGACGTCTCCACGGGGGTTAGAAGGGGCAGCGCCCTGGGGCGGACGACCTGCGAGAGGTCTGTCCCTGGCTCGACGACGATGAAGAAATCGTTGAACTCTGGATTGCCCCGCAAAAACTCTTGGAACCAATCACTTTGGGCAGAGATATGGTTGATGACGGCATCGAACATCAGACGAAATCCCTGACCCAGGCGCTCAATGTCGGCCCAAGAGCCCAGATCAGGATCGACTGTCATATAGTCAATAACGGAGAAACCATCATCGGAGGAATAAGGAAAGAAGGGCAGGATATGGATACCAGTGATGATATCCTGGATATGCTCGCCCAATACCTCGGCCAAAGTCCGCAGTGGGGGCTTGCCCTCCTCCGACACTTGGTCACCATACGTGATCAGGACGACGTCACGCTCGGTGAGGCGATCCTGGGGACTCGCCGTGTTTGCGCGGAGACCGCGACTCCGAAATCGATCCAGGATGGTGTCTAGCCGCTCCAACAGGAGCGGCGCTCGCTCGGCACCATACA
>CAYUIS010000007.1:0-578 GCA_964444825.1 uncultured Anaerolineales bacterium
TTTATTCGTGAGGCAACGATACTCTTTCGGTACACTTTATAGTGAGTCAATTCGGGCAGTTGACACCTGGTAGATTCGTGAATATAATCGGTCCATGTGATCCCCGTTCCAATTGCGATATGGTGTAATTGAAGGGGAGATGTACATATCCGTGTGGTCTGTTGCCCTCTGATTGGCGCTTTGGTCCGTACCGTCTCATTGGGAGAGATATCTGCTTCGAACAATAGCCCACTGCACTTCTCATTCGGACAAGGAGGTGATGCCAAGGAACCGATACTAACCTTGTCGATCGACTAATTGTGTACAGACATCTCAAAAACTAAAGGAGAAGAGAATGCCAATCTATAGGAACAAGCTAACGGGCGTGTTGCTCAGTATTCTGATCATCGTGGGGATGGTCCTGACCGCCTGTGGCGGCGCGGAAGAGGCCACCCCCCCACCTGCTCCCCCTGAGCCAGAACCCACCGAGGAGGTCATGGAGGAGCCTGAGGCCGGAGACCTGCTGGACGAGGTGATGGAGGCCGGTGTGCTGCTCGTCTCCAGCGATCCCAACTATGCCCCCCAGAGCTTTCTCAACG
>CAYUIS010000007.1:678-45719 GCA_964444825.1 uncultured Anaerolineales bacterium
TGACCGATCTCTCGCTCGAGTGGTACGGCATTGACTACACCACGGTGGTCGCGCCAGAAGCAGGAGGCGACCTACTGGACGAGGTGATGGAGGCTGGTGTGCTGCTCGTCTCCAGCGATCCCAACTATGCCCCCCAGAGCTTTCTCAACGACGATGGCGAACTGGATGGCTTTGACGTCGACGTGGCCAAGGAGGTCGCCGAACGGCTGGGCGTCGACATCGAGTTCGTGACCCCCGATTGGGACATGATCGTCGGCGGTAACTGGAGCGCCCGCTGGGACGTCAGCATCGGCTCTATGACGCCCACCGAGCCTCGCTCCGAGGTCCTGTGGTTCACCGATCCCTACTACTATGTGCCCGCTTCCTTCGCCGTCCACATGGACAACACCGACATCACCTCGGTGGACGACCTGGCAGGCAAGACGATCGGTCTTGGCACCGCCACCACCTACGAGTCCTATCTGAACAAGGAACTGGCCATGATGGGCGGCGGCGAAATCGCCTACGACCCACCCTCAGGCATCGACATCAAGCCCTACCCCACCGATGCGGAGGCCATTCAGGACCTGGCGCTGGGTGATGGCGTGCGCCTGGACGCCGTCATGTCGGCCCAGCCTACCATCCAGTCGGCGATCGACAGTGGCGTCGATCTCAAGTACGTGGGCACTCCCGCCTTCTACGAACCGCTGATCTTTGCCCTGGACAAGAGCCGTGGCCCGTCCGACAGGCTGTTGGCCAAGCTGAACGACATCCTGGCCGAGATGCACGGGGACGGCACGCTGACCGATCTCTCGCTCGAGTGGTACGGCATTGACTACACCACGGTGGTCGCGCCTTAATGGGCCGCCCACTGCCTGTGGTGAGCAGCGCCGAACGAACTGAAACAGGCTCGTTCTAGTCAGTTTTTGGTACGAGTTACTCGCAGCCCTCATCCAGGGAGCGGAGGAATAAAGCACCATCGCTTGGAACACAGATGCTCTGTGACGACGATCCACGAGATGGGGGCTGCGATTCACCAGCATAGCAAGATCCGTACGGTTGGAGGTCATCTATTGAAAGCTTCAGAATGAACCTGGGCGTCGCCCTAACGCCCATCGTCCCTGCTTTCTCCACGCATTGTGCCATCAACATAGCCATACCTCATCTTTGCAGGGTCGGAAATAGCGCTAGTCTCCCTCTTGGGTGTTGTTGCTCTCAAGGGATCGGCAGATCCCGCCCATGCGCCGGATATGGCTATCCGCCGCGAGCAGAGCGGCGTAGGTAGGGTCTGGCGCGGCCGCCGCAGGCCAACAACACGCCACAGGGGGACTACCAAAGTAGCAGACCGCACAAAAGTCCGACAAGAACCGTACGAAAGGAGGAATAGCGTGAACTCATCCGATGATTCTATGGCCCAACCTCTCCCTCAAGCGGTCAAATTGCCCCTGATCCTTATCGCAATCACCGTTGTCCTGAGCCTGCTCTATGCCATCCAGCATTTTGTCGGTGGCCCAATCCGTCTGGCGGTGGTCAACGAGATCTACGACATGGTCCTCAGCCCCAACAGCTCGATCATCGCGGCTGGCGTCGACGATGGGACGGTGCGCCTGTGGGATACCAGGTTTGGTTGGGCGGAAAGTACACTTTCCGGTCACCGTGGCCCCGTCACTGGCGTCGCCTTTACGCCAGATAGCTCAACCCTGATCTCGGCGGGCCACGATGGAAAAGTGCTGCTGTGGGACGTGGCCAACGGTCAAATCAGACAGGAGTTGGATGCTGGCGGCATGGCACTGAACGATATGTCGTTGGCGGCCGATGGCTCGGTACTGGCCACCGTGGGTGAGGATGGCGTGGTCCGCGTGTTCGAGGTAGCGTCAGGGCAGATGATCCAATCCATTGGCCCAAACGCGAACACCAGGCTGGCCGTAGCCGTCAGCGCCGATGGCACTCTGGTTGCATCCGACGATGGCCCGAGTATCCGGATCTGGGATGCCCATACCGGCGATCCGATACGGACGTTACAAAGCTACTGTGAGGAAGAGCAACTGGCGACTCGGGAGGAATGCGACGTCGCTGACGAGGACTGGATGGGCCACGAGAAAGAGGTGACCGCCCTGGCCTTTAGCCCCGACGGCGAGATCCTGGCCTCAGGCAGCGCCGACACGACGATCGTCTTCTGGGAAGTGGAAACCGGCAAAGTAGAGTGGCCATCCATCGGTCACTGGTCGGCTGTGAACAAGCTGGTATTCCACCCAGACGGCGACGCGATGCTGTCGGGGGGCGCAGATAACAAAATCCGCACCTGGCGACTGCCAGGAGGCAAGAGCACGGCTTACTACGAAGGTCATCTGAGCGGAGTGAGCAGCGTGGCCTATGGATGGGACCCAGAGACGATCCTGTCAGCCGGACAGGACGGAACAGTCCGGGTGTGGGAGACCGCCAATCAGAAAACCACCTACATCGCGTGGACGCGGCTCGGGCTGCAGCGCACGTGGGGCAGACTCCTGCGCAACTGGATGTTGGTCAGTGGCCTGTTAGGGCTGGTCGCTCTATGGGGATTGTGGAAGGCCCAGCCCTGGGGACACCTGCTCGCCCTGCTTGTCTTTATCTTGGGGCCGGTCGTCGTGCTAGGGCTCCCGCTGCTGGAGGTTCTCACGTATCCTCTCTCGCTCGGCGTGCAACTCCAGATTGCCTGGCCCCTACTTGCACTGGCTGTATGGTACGCTGTGGTAGTTTACAATCTGATGCAGGATTCAGTGGCCGTGTACTACGAAGCGGCACAGTCCCTGTCCCTATCCCAAAAGCTGATGGTCAGCCAGCGGACGGTCAGAACCCGCGCAGGGATCTTTACCACTGCGGTCTGGATCCTGGTTTTGGTGCTCCTATACTCGGTATTACGGCGCTTCAATCTTGATGTTGCCTTCATGGGGCACTTTTTCTCGTTCATCATGCAGGGTTCATGGATAACCGTGCGTGTCTCGGCGATCTCGATCATTCTGGCTGTGATCCTAGCCCTGCTGGGCGCGTTGGGGCGGTTGTCCAAAAACCCCTTTGCCAACGGCATCTCTGGGTTTTACATCTCTCTTATCCGGGGCACGCCGTTGCTGGTGCAGGTCTATATCTGGTACCTGGGCCTCCCGCGCGTGAACATTGTCCTACCGGGAGAACTGGCCGGCATCCTGGCGCTGGGGGTCAACTATGGCGCTTATATGACCGAGATCTTTCGGGCCGGGATCCAAGCTATCGGCAAAGGACAGCACGAGGCGGCCGAGGCGTTGGGCATGTCGCGGGCACAACTCTACCGACGTATCGTCCTACCTCAGGCGTTCCGCATCGTCATCCCCCCCATCGGTAACCAGTTCATCGCGATGATGAAGGACTCTTCACTGGTGTCGTTGATGAGCATTTGGGAGCTCTCCTATCGAGCACAAAAGATCGGCCGCCAGTATTTCCGATCGCTAGAGACCTTTATGATCGCTGCCGCGTTTTACTGGATCTTGACCGTGATCTTCCAGTCCCTCCAGGGTAAGTTGGAGGAATATATGGCCCGGAGCGAAAGGAGATAGGCTGATGACCAAACCGATTATCAAGGTACGCGGTCTACACAAGTATTTTGGACCTCTACACGTCATCAGGGGGGTAGATCTGGATGTGATGCCCGGTGAAGTGGTCGTCGTCATCGGACCGTCGGGTGGGGGAAAAAGCACATTTCTACGCTGCCTCAACTTTCTGGAGGAGCCTTCGGCTGGCACTATCGAGGTGGATGACCTCGAGGTCAACGCCGGAGCGTCGCTACGCCAGCAGCGCAGGAGCATCCGTGAACTCCGCCAGAAGGCAGGGATGGTATTTCAGGCATTTAACCTCTTTCCTCATATGACAGCCCTGGAGAACACCATCGAAGGGCCCGTCACTGTCAAAGGTCTACCCAAGGAACAAGCCATCGTCAAGGCGGAGGAATTACTGGAGTGGGTGGGCCTTTCGGACAAGCGGGATGAATATCCCTCCCGCTTGTCGGGGGGGCAACAACAGCGGGTGGCTATCGCCCGGGCCCTGTGTATGGAGCCCAAGATCATGCTGTTCGACGAGCCCACGTCAGCCCTCGACCCAGAGTTGATCGCCGAGGTAGTCGAGGTGATGGAGCGACTGGCCAACCAGGGTATGACGATGGTGGTGGTCACCCACGAGCTCCACTTTGCCCGGGACGTGTCGGATCGGGTCATCCTCATGGCGGATGGAGGTTGGGCAGAGATTGCGCCTCCCGACGAACTGTTCACCAACCCCAAGGAGGAGCGCACCCGCCAGTTCCTGGCGCATATTCTATAGAAAGGTGAGCGGCAGCAACACAGCGCAGTCTGAGGTGCCATGTATCTATCTTGATGCATGGCGCCTTGTCAGAAGGAACACACCAGCCGCTTCCTGGCACACTTCCGAGAGGTTGTAGCTGGTCCTGAGGCGCCCCCCGAGTATGTCGAGGGGGCGCCCCCCGAGTATATCGAAGGGCGGAGACGAAGGGATGGTCAGTGGAGAGATCTCACCAGCGTTGCAGGACTTTCGTCGCGCGCGCAGTCGGGCGACGTTGCAGCAGATTTTGGCTCGCCTAACCGGCCGGTCGGCTGATCTACTCTCCTACGAAGAAGTGCGCCAAAAGCTCAAAGCTACGGGAGTGGGACAGCGGAAACTCGAGGAGATCCCCCTGGATTCGATCGTCGGCAGCGTTGGGCGCTACCACGACTTTACGCGCAGCTTTTTGCCGCGCCAGGACAGTGACGAGGGCCGCTGGACAAGGGTCAGAAAGGCGATGACCAGCCCAAAGCCAATGCCGCCAATAGAGGTCTATCAGATCGGCCAGGTCTACTTTGTGCTGGATGGCAATCACCGCGTGTCGGTCGCCCGGCAGCTTGGCGACACCCACATCCCAGCTTGTGTGACAGAGGTTCACACAAAGGTGCCCTTGTCGCCCGACGTCAAGCCTGATGATCTGATCCTGAAGGCCGAGTATACCGACTTTTTGGAGGACACTCACCTGGATACACTCCGCCCACAGTCGGACCTGAGCGTGACCGCACCGGGACAGTATCAGGCGCTCCAGGAGCACATCAAGGTGCACCACCACTTTCTGACCCTGCTTCAGGAGCGAGATGTCCCCTACGAGGAAGCGGCGACTGATTGGTACGATGAGGTCTATCTGCCAACCGTGCGGGTGATTCGGGAACGGGGCACTCTGCGAGACTTTCCCGGGCGGACAGAGACCGATCTCTACCTGTGGGTTTCTGAACACCGGGCCGAGCTAGAGAGAGAGTTGGGCTGGGAGGTCGAACCGGAAACAGCGGCTGTCGATCTGACCGCACGGTTCAGCCCAAAACCGCAGCGCGTCGTCGCTCGGGTAGGAGGGCAAATCCTCGACGCGGTGACGCCTGATGAGGTTGGGGCGGGACCGCCGCCGGGACAATGGCGGCGAGAACGGTTGGCGGCTCGGCAGGCCGATCATATGTTTGCGGATGTGTTGGTCGCCATTAACGGGGAGGAGGCAGGCTGGTTTGCCCTGGAACACGCACTTTTCGTGGCCCAGCATGAAAAAGCACGCGTGCACGGCCTGCACGTTCTACCGTCAAGCACCCCCATGGAAAGCGCGGCAACTCGGGCTGTGAGGGCTGAGTTCGACCGGCGTTGCCAAGCGGCTGGTGCGCCGGGCGAGATGGCCATCGAGACTGGAGAAGTGGCACGCAACTTGTGCGAGCGTGCACGGTGGACCGATCTGGTCATCCTTAGCCTAAGCTATCCCCCAGCACCCCAACCCGTCGCGCGACTCGGTTCCGGATTGAGCACCATCATACGGCGCTGCCCCAGGCCTGTGTTGACCGTTCCCGAGGGCTCACCCCGGCTACAGCGGGCACTGTTGGCCTACGATGGCAGCCCCAAGTCAGAGGAAGCGCTCTTCGTCGCCACCTATTTGTCGGTCCGTTGGAGCATTCCCCTGGTCGTGCTGACTGTCATAGAAATGGGTCGCACTACGGCGGACACATTAAAACGGGCTCAAGGGTACCTAGAGATGCAAGGAGGGCTTGCTACATTCATAAAAGAGCAGGGGCGTGTCGCCGAGGTAACCATCAGGACGGCCGAGGAGCAGGCGTGCGACCTGATCATTATGGGAGGCTACGGGTTCAGCCCGGTGATGGAGATCGTGCTTGGTAGCGCAGTGGATGAAGTACTACGCACCAGTCGGCGACCAGTGCTGATCTGTCGGTAGATAGGTGGCAGGCAACGGTGAAAAGGACGAGAAAACGAGGCGAGATCGAAGCCCGGTTGGAGCGGGGCATCGAGGCAGCTCGGGCAGGCGATAGGAAACGCGCCCGCCACCACTTTATCCACGTCATCGAATTGGATCAGTACAACGAGCAGGCATGGCTGTGGCTAAACGAGGTTGTCGAGAGCGTGGCCGACAGACGGGTGTGCCTGGAGAACATCCTGCTCATTGACCCAAGCAATACCAGTGCTGCGGCCGAGCTCGAGCACCTGCTGCGGCAACCGAGGGACCGGTCAGCTCCACCCTCAGCGCTGCCCTACCTGACTGCGTTGGGAGAGTGGGAGGAGCAAGGGGAATGGGAGTGGAGGGGGAAACAAGATGAGGCTGATGAATTCGTGCCTCGTGTCTCTTCCCGCGACGTCCCTTCTCCACCAACCGGGCAAGTGTGCGTGCACTGTGGTTACCGCAACCCTGGCTGGGTCTTTATCTGCGACCGGTGTGGGGGTGATCTACGCCCTGCAGACCTGCGCCAGGCTGTCAGCTCGGGCTCCAAGCCGCGCGACCGGGACGCTGCCACCCTGGTAGCAGCGTGGGGCGGTCTGCTCACGTTCAACCCGCTCTTTGCCTTCCAACCGGAAATCGAACTGGCATCCTGGGGGCGCAGCCTGGCGGCGCTATTTCTGGCGGCGTCCTTTGCCTCCATCTGGCGCGCGGTGATGAGCACGGCACCGGAATTCGCATCGGGTACGGCTGGGCCCTGGAGACAGGTAACTGTCACCATCCTTCGCTGTGCGATAGAGACACTAGCACCGGCCTTGCTCCTTTCGCTGGTCTGGGTGCCCATCGCCCTGCTCTCGTGGACAGTGACACGCCTGGTGGGCGGTCGGCAGAACCTAAAGAGACACGCTCACCTGACGGCGGTCGCCTTCTCCGGCTGGTTCATCCTGACCGCTCTGTTGGTACTGCTCCTGACCGTCGTTCCGGACCTATTGGAGGTGGACGGTGCCAGTCGCTTCGCCACGAGCCTCCAGGCATTGCCTGCCCTCGTCGGCGCGGTCGCTGGCCTGATCGGGTTCGTGTGGCTGATCCAGGCCATCCAGACCGCCCACCGCCTTCCGCCGGCGCGCACGCTCCTGGCGGCGTTCCTCGTCGCCACGCTGTGTGTCGCTCTCCTGTTCGGCCTCGACGTACTCTTCAGCGAATGGCTCACCAGGCTGGCAGACATGCTGCTGATTCCCTTTGTGCCCTGCCCAGGCTAGGGGAACGAGAGTTAACGGCTCTACGGTCCTTTCCTCAGCCATTCATCTATCAGAGATTCCATCGTCCCGTCGGCCGCCATATCCGCCAGCGTTCCGTTGATCGCCCGCAGGAGATGGCGGCTATCCTGATGCACGGCCACGGCGTAAAGCTGTTCGACGACGGGCGTCTCCGCGATGGCCAACCCCAAACCCTTGGGGTTTTCCGAAACCCCAAGGGTTTTGACCGCCGCCAACGCGGAGACGTGATCCACCAGCGCGGCATCAACCTTACCTGCCACGACCGCTGCCACGGCCTCTTTTGCCGTTTGATACTGAATGACGGTGAGGCCGGACAGTCTGCGGGCCCACTTGCGCGCCTCCAGGTCTCCCTCCGTGCCAAACTCTACTGCCAGCGCGCGATCGCCCAGGTCGGCCATCTTTTCGATCCCCCCAGCGGAGGGCATAGGGAGAGAAGACACGATAAGCACCTGCCCAGCATCAAAATAAGAGGCCGAGTAGGCAAAATCGGCCATACGGTCGGGATTGACGACCAGCGCAGAGATCACCACATCCACCCGTCCCACCGCCAGCGCATCGTAAAGGCCATCGTAGGGGAGATTGGCGGCAAACTGCACCTCGACGCCGAGCCGCCGGCCCAGCTCTTGCGCCAGATCTACGTCCAATCCAGCCAACGTCCCATCGGCAGCCACGTACTCAAACGGAGGAAAGCTGGCGTCCATCCCCACGCGCAGGACGCCGCTCTCGAGTACACGCTCCCAGGTGTCATCGGAGGTTGTACAGCCAACGCAGCAGATAACAGGCAGCCAACAACAAAAAACAAACAGCACAGGGCCGAATCGGGATTTGGGGCGTAGCACGGGATGATTCGTCACTGTTTATGGCTCCTCCCCGCCATTCTACCCGCTGCGGGCAGAAGGTGCAACCACGCGTTCCAACCGCTTTCCAGTGAACATTGATTTGACAATCTGGGCTACCGCTGCCATACTTGCACCAGGTCGCTGGCAACCGTGCCTAATGATCACGTTTGTATCCACTTTTTGGCATTGGTCGGGAACCAATCCCACACAACACAAGAATACCCCAAGGAGGAAGTTCAAAATGAACACCTTACAGGCGAAAATCGTTTTGACCTTTGCCCTCGCATTGGGGTTGGCTATTTGTCTTTCGAAAGCGCCGGCAAGTAGCCCGTCTGCCTCCTTCGCGCGCCCCGCCCAGGACTGGACCCTTCAGGTTGTGCCCGCCAGCCGCGCCATAGACCCTGGCGGCGTTGCCACGTATACCGTGTCGGTGCAGGATGTTGAAGGTCCTGTTATCACTATTGACCTGGTCGCGGCCAGCCCGTCTCCCTACCTGACCCTGCATCTGAACCCGACCCAGATCATCGTGCCAGGTCATGCAACCCTCACCGTCACCGACACGCACTCTGGCACGGTGCTCTTGCCCGGCGTCTGGTATGACGTGCCCATCACCGGCACGAACGACCTGACGCAGACGATTTGCGCGCGCCTGCTGGTCGGTGGTGCGCGCGTCTACTTGCCGTTGGTTCTCAGGGGATGGTCACCATTGACTCAACCTCCCCAGATGGCAGGCTGCGATGTCTTTCCCGCCGACAATGCGTGGAACACCCCCATAGATACGCTGCCCGTAGACGCCAACTCGGCCGCCTACATCGCTACCATCGGGTCGGACGCGCACGTCCACGCCGACTTTGGCTCCGGCGAATGGCCACCGGGCTCCGGCAGTCCTATCGGCATCCCCTACGTGGACGTGCCGGGTACTCAACCCCGTGTGTCCGTCACGTTCGACTATGATGATGAAAGCGATCCTGGTCCCTATCCCATCCCTCCCGATGCGCCCATCGAAGGCGGCCCGGATAGCGATGGCGACCGTCATATCCTGGTCGTAGACCGCGACAACTGCATCCTGTATGAACTCTTCTACGCCTGGTCGCAACCCGATGGCAGTTGGCACGCCGGCTCCGGCGCGATCTTTGACCTGAACTCGCACGTCCTGCGCCCGGACGGCTGGACCTCTGCCGACGCCGCGGGCTTGCCGGTCCTGCCGGGGCTGGTACGCTACGACGAGGTGGCCGCAGGGGAAATCCGACACGCACTGCGCTTTACCGCGCCGCAGACTCGCAAGGACTATGTCTGGCCGGCGCGCCACCAGGCATCCAGTCTTACGGGGACGCAGTATCCGCCAATGGGACAGCGCTTTCGTCTGCGGGCCAAGTTTGACGTCTCTGGTTTCTCGCCCGACGCCCAGATCATCTTGCGGGCGCTCAAGAAATGGGGTATGATGCTGGCGGACAACGGATCGGCCTGGTACATCTCCGGCGCGCCTGATGACCGTTGGGACAACGACATGCTCCACGAATTGCACCAGGTACACGGCTCAGACTTTGAGGCGGTGGACGTATCGTCTCTGATGGTGGACCCCAACTCGGGGCAGGCGCAGCGCCCCTGAACGTTGCGTTTCAAGGTTGCCAGGATGCCACTCTGAACACCTGCCCTGATCGCCGTCTGTGGAAGGAGGGCCGCAATTGAAGGGGTGGAGAGCAGTGAAGAACCAATGGACACGCATAGCCTGGCTCGTGGTGATTTTCGCCGCTGCATCCACTTTGGTCTCGTTATGTCACCTTGCCCTGTCCGAAAAGACCTCGGCGGCACTGAGGCTGGCCGAACCTGTCGTCGAGCAAGGAAGCGGTGAAGCGGGCTACCTTTATCATACAATGGCCGTGACCTTTACACCTGTGGCGACAAACTACCTGCCCATCCTGTTGAACAGCAGCGACGCGATGTCAGAGCCGATGGCGCTGGCCGACGTCGCCTACTGGGCCTACCAACTCCAGTCCATCAGCGAGCCGGGCGCTGTAGACGGTCTGGTTGCCTCTCACTACGACATGCTGGTGCTGGAGCCAACCCGCACCGACTGGTCGTCGGACGATCGAAGCTTTGACACCAAAGGCATGGCCGCGCAACTCAAAAGCAGCCCGGCCAGCGATGGCGCATATCGCAAGTTGGTCATCGCCTACATCGACATCGGCGAGGCTGAGGACTGGCGCTGGTACTGGGATCCGGCGTGGCCAGAGTGGGACTGTGAGGGGGAGCCCCCGGCAGAGTGGCCGGACTATGTACTGGCGTGTGACCCCGACGGATGGACGGGCAACTATCCGGTCGCCTATTGGGATGAGGATTGGAAGGACATCATCATATACGGCCAGCACACGGGCAGCCATCCAGATCGAGACTATACCAGCGCCGTCGACGAGGCCATCAAGGACGGCTTTGACGGCATCTACCTGGACTGGGTGGAGGGGTATGAGAACACAGACGTCATCACGGCGGCGCAGGCGGCGGGTCTGGACCCCGCCCTTGAGATGATCGAATTCATCCAAGAGATGCGAGACTATGCCACCACCCGAAACCCCAACTTTGTCATCATCCAACAGAATGCCGCCGCCATGATCGATGGACATCCTGGGTTGACTGGAACGATAGACGGAATCGCCCAGGAAGCGATCTGGTACGACGGCGATGCGACTGACGGCTGGAACGATCCCGACGGCTACGATTGGATCAATGATGCCGGTTTGACCGATTACTATATCAGCTACCTGGACCGGTATCTGGTCGCAGGACTGCCCGTCCTGAACTGTGAATATGCATTGGCACACGCAAGCGCGGCCTACGCCAACTCGCACGCCAGGGGATACGTACCCTACGTGACCCGGCGCTCCCTTTCGCAGATGACGACCACACCCCCTCCCGGGTACTGACTGGGTTATGCCTCGACGGCTATCAGGACAATGGGAAGATGTCGTCATTCGGGATAGCAAAGGAAACGTAGGATAATTATGTACCTCTGTACCCACAGGGAGAACGGAGGAAGTCAATGAAGCATAGAACCGCGGTGGGCTTGGTGTCCTTGCTGTCGGTCATCATCCTTTTGATCCACGGCGGAGCGGCCTCCGCCACACGAGGTCGTTCTCAAGCCTCCAGACCTTCCGCGGTCGGCATCAAGCGCTCCAGCTCCGCCATCGCCATCACCGCTGAGGGTGATACCCTGCTGGTCGTCAACCCCGATTCCAACTCCCTCTCGCTGGTGGACCTGGGCACGTTGATCACCGTAACCGAGATTCCCGTCGGCCTGGACCCGCGCACTGTGGCCGTCGCTCCGCTTACAGACGACGACGGCAGCCGGGCCTACGTAGCTAACCGTGGCTCTGACAGCGTGTCGGTCGTGGACCTGGACACCCGCACCGTCATCGCCGAGGTCGCCGTCGGCGACCGGCCCTACGGCATTGTCGTCAGCCCCGACGCCGCTCGCCTCTACGTCGCCGAGCAAGGAGTGGATCGGGTTCGTTTCCTGGACACCGCCAGTTTGTCCACCTTGGCCGTCCTGTCCACCCACGACCGCCCCAGTGGGCTGGCTATCAGCGCCGACGGTCAGACCCTCTACGTCACCCACCTGTTGACCAACATCATCTCTGTCATCAACACCCGCCTTCACATCGTCTATCTGCCCCTCATTCTCAAAGGGAATACGCCAATCCCCTCTAGTGTCCGCCATTCAGCATCCAGTATCCGGTATCCGGTATCCATCATCCAGCTCTGGTCAGACAGCAACCTGGTTCAGTCCATCCTCCTCTCGACCGATGGCAATACTGCCTACGTTCCCCACACTCGCTCACACACGGTCAACAACAGCCTGACCTTTGACAGCACTGTCTTTCCGATCGTCTCGCTGATCGATGTGAGGACGCAGCAACAGCTACAACAGCGGATCGACCTGGGCACTCTCGATCAACCTGGAGTGGGGCTGCCTTTCGACGCCGCCGTTACCCCGGATGGCGAGGAGTTGTGGGTGGTCAACGCCGCCAGCAACGACATCTCGGTGATTGACCTGACCAGCAGCCAACTTGCGGCTCACATCGAGGTGGACGACAACCCACGGGGCGTCGTTCTGTCTCCAGATGGCGCAACGGCCTACGTGAACAACACGCTGGCAGGGACAGTCTCGGTCATAGACACCGCTGCCTACACCGTGACGTCCACCATCACCGTCACCGATATCCCCCTGCCGCCGGTCTTGCTCAACGGCAAGCGATTGTTCCATTCGAGTGACGATCCGCGGCTCTCCCGCGCCCAATGGATCAGTTGTAACACCTGCCACTTTGAGGGTGAACACGACGGGCGCACCTGGTTCTTTGGCTTCGCCGGACCCCGCAACACCACCAGCCTTCTGGGCATGATCGAGACCTACCCGCTGCGCTGGTCTGGGGAGTGGGACGAGTCCGCTGATTCGGAATACGCCAACCGCAGGGAGAACTTTGGCAGCGGCTTGATCGACGGCGAGATGAACTGTACGGTCTTTCCGCCCGACTGCCTGAATCAACCCCCTTCCTATCATCCGCCCAACCAGGGCCGTTCCTACGATCTGGACTGTCTGGCCGCCTACATCGACTCCCTACAGATACCACCAAGCCCGGCCCACGCCGACGGTGAACCGCTGAGCGATGCCGAATTGCGCGGACAGGCCATCTATAACGACCCGGCTCTCCGCTGCCTAGAGTGTCACCCGCCACCCCTGTACACCGATCAGCAGATGCACATCGTGGGCACTGCCACCGACGACGAGGAGATTGGTCCGGATTACGACACACCTACGCTGCGGGGCCTGTACGACTCGGCACCTTACTTCCACGATGGGAGCGCGGTCACCCTGTACGAGGCCCTTTCCCGCCCCACGCCTGAGGGCGAACATGACCTCACAGCCTTGCTGACCGGTGAGCAGATGCAGAATCTGATCGCCTTCTTGCTGGCATTGCCGTACCAGCACTGATTCGAGGGAGTTACCAGACATGCTGCGGAGATCATACCTGGTCCTGGCCCTGACCGCCCTAGGTGTGTTGCTGCTTGTCTTGATAGGCAGCAGTACGCTCCAGATGCAGACTCAGGCCGAGGCACTGGCTTCAGGCCCTCTGTCGCCCACAAGTGCGAAGGAAGTCGAACCCGCTCATCCGGCCGACGTCATTACCGTCACGGTGTCCGGAACGGTTACGGGGCCCGGCGGCCCTGTGTCCGAGGTCTCAATCGATGTGAATGCCGGGGCATCGGGCCTGCCATATGGCGTAGGAGCGGTGACCGACGGCAGCGGTTTCTACAGCGTGACCATACGGACTGAGGGCATCCTGAACCTGCACGCTCGGCCCTCACTAGACACCCGGTTGGTCGAGGTGAACAACCAGCAGGACGGGATCACCGGCAGCTTTAAGCACGACTTTACGACCTCGGCCGGTAATCTGCTCAGCCTGCGGCCGGCGGACGAGGCTGGCCAGCCGCTCGAGATGGTCGACTGGCAGCTCCTGGCCTTTTCGATGCTCACGCCGACTCCGCCCGGTTTCTTGCCCGAGTACCATCTGATGTGGAATGATACCGCTGGGCGCTACGAGTGCGTCGTGCCGCCCGATGTCTATTCAGTATGGGTAGAAAACCCGCCAACTGGCTACCTCCCAACGACGACGATTTTCGACCTGCGCGACGGCGACCAGGTGGTGGACCTGGTCTTTAGCCAAGACGCCTTCAACCCCACCGTCTCCTATCCCCCCGACGCCAGCAAGATCACGATCGGACCACCGGACGGTCTGGGCGAAGCGTTGGTGACCGGGGCGCCAGGGGCAGTGGTACCCACCGGGCACGTCTTGTTGACCAACCTGAGTTCCGTGCACCGGGTCGATGTCGCCTCCAATCCGGATGGCAGTTTCTCCGCGCGCATCTATGCGCCGCCCGGCTCGGCTTTGTACATTCTGCACGGATCGCTGGAATGGCTGACACGCATCGCCGAGCCTACGCAGGCCTATGATGTGTATCCGGGCACGCTTATCAACCTGCCTCACACCCACAGCGCGGCCCCCGGCGCGGCGCCGTTCGCGGCGGCAGGGGCTGTGGGCCACATCGGGGAGACTGCCACGATCAAACCTCACGTTACCGCGGCGTGGGCCATGACCGGGACCCTGCAGCCATCCACCCTATCTGGAATGAGCACGTCCCAGTCCGAAGACCACTACGCCCCCGGGGACTGGTTCCACGCTGAGGGCACCCTGCGCATCTACGGGCATGGGATCACCAGCACGACGGACGTGGAGGGCATCTCTGCTGCCGGCGACGTGACCCTGCAGATTCTCGGCAATCAGGATGGCGTGCCGTTGGTGCCGTACAACGCAGCTTTCAGCACGCGCCTGACCGCCAGTGGCTTTCCCATCCGCGACGCATACACGAACAGGGAGAGTCTGGAGTGCGGTTTCGAGGCGAGCGGGCTGCACCTCAGTGGTGATCACGCCATCGACGGCAGATTCTCAGTCGACTGCCAGGTGCCCCACCACCTACCTCCCGGCACGTACCGGCCTGTTGTCGGACTGGGTTTCAGCGGTGTACCCACCAGCACCCAATGGTCAGCCACCAATGGGGGGATCTCCTACGGGAACCACAGTATGACCGAAGCGCTCTTGCCGCCCATCGTCGTCGCCGGCGCGGGCCAATCGGTAGCGGAGGTGCGGCACCTCTGGCGGCTCATGATGGACGACAATTCAGAGGGTACGCGCGGCGCCGGCGCCCGCGAGGATGTTGGCAGAGTAGGGTTCCTATCCTTCATCGCCACACAGGGTGCGCCCTACATCGCGCCGCCGGTGAACAGTCGCACTGGCACACCCACCACCTACTCGCTCGAACCGGCCCTCCCGATGGTGACGTCGAATGTGTCTACCAACAACTCTCAACCCTCCCCGCCGCTGATCCCTTTCAGCCTGCCGGGCGGCTCGCTCAGTGTGGTCATCCTCCGGCCCGATGGAACCACTGAGGATCTGGGCAGTGAGGGCTTTGCTCAATCCACCATGCGCGCCAAGACCACCTGGGGCGGGTTCCCCCTCAACATGGGCACCGTGCGTGTGGATCATGGCTACTCCCTGGTCGCCGCCTCTGACCGCTTCCGGGTAGCGTTCGACCAGTACGGACATCACGTCATCACCGCAACCGGTCAAGTCAGCGACCTGTGGGGCAACGACTATGCCGGCGGCGGCACCTACGACGTCTGGGTTGCCGAGCCCCTGGACATGGCAACTGGCGTCCTGCCAGGCACACCCTTTGACGTGGGGGATGTCTTCAACCCCGCGCTGCAGTTCTACCCCGGTGTGCCGGCCCGGGTGGAATGGGTGGTCACCGAGTACCCAAACTCGGATCCAGCGCAAGCCATCCAGCACACGGTCAGTGGCCGGGCGAACCGGTTTGGCACCTTTGACGGCCGGGGCTTTGCGTTCAGTGCCCCAGGCGAATACCGCGTGGACCTGGTTGCCCGCTACGTGGGCGAGGGCGGGGTGATGTGGATGGGGGCCAGGACCTGGGGCGGGGTGGTGATGACCCCGGCAGCACAAGCGCAACTGAAGGCTCACGGCCGGCGTGGTATCAACAACCTGGTACACATCCCCAGTCCGTGGTTCGTCTTCTGTCGCGACCTCGCAACGATCCCAGGCATGACGCCGCACACGTATGCCCCCTATTTCAACGGCGATGTGCTTTGGAGTCGTTTCGAATCGATCTTCGAGTGTTCCGGCGAGGCCCTGCAGACCGGGGGCAGCATTCAGGACAGGGTTGGCGTGTGGGAGGACCGCATGCAGCAGCGGGCCGAGCGCATGTCTCCACCCCTCGACCTTCCCGGGGACCTCGCCGAGCGTGTTGTCAGTGGCGAAATCCCGCTGCTCAGCAGCACCCGCTCGGGGCGACCGCCGCAGATATTCCCTTGGGACTTGGACCAGATCGGGTACATGTACTTTTACTCCCAGCGCCCCGGCGTGCGCGTGCGTGAGGACATCACCGAAGACTATACTTTCCCTGCCGGCTACTGGCGCTTCGAGACGCTGTACGACGACCAGATGGGCGTCGGCATACTTGGCGACCTGCCCAACGACCTCAAGTTCCAGTACATCGGCGCCGTCTTCCGTGACCTGGACAGCGGCCACAGCGAGTACCTGGGACAGGGCACGGGCTGGATACACCTTCCAGAGGATGACGCGCTGGGCAGCCGTGTGATGCCCCCCTTCGCCGGACCGGGTAACGGTGGCTGGACGACGGAGGGTGGACCGCTTTTGAGTCTGAAGGGCGAGGACATCCATCTCTTTATCCTGCCCACGGGTACCCTGCCCGGCGCTATCCTGCAGGTTGGTGACACCTTCCGCTTCGCCGGGCATATCATGCCCACGTTGGACAGCCAGGTGGCGGTGACGGTCACAGCGCCCAGTGGCGCGGAACACCACGTTGACGGGCAGGCCAACCGGATCGGCTATTTCTACGATCCTGACGACGATTTCACTGTGACCGAAGCCGGTCTGTGGTCGGTGGATGTGCACGTCTGGCACGACGGTCAATGCTCCGGCGGGTCCACCATCCCGCCCTATCCCTCGGGCGACGTGCTGGGCAGCGAACGCGGACCTTGGTCCGGGGGACGCTACTGGTTTTACGTGGTGCCGTGGGACAGCCTGCGCCTCGACGTCTCCGCGCCAACGCCCGGGGTCCTGTCCCTCGACCATGGGGTGACGCCGATCCACATCACCGGCACGGTGCCCGGCGACCTTGGCGGGGTGACGGTTGACTACACTATCGCGATGCCGGGATATATCCTGGCGCAGGGACAGGTGACGCCCACCCAGGGCGCCTACAGCGTGGTCTTTGACCCTGCTGCGCTTCACGAGGACTTTCCCAACCTGGACCTGGTGGGGAGGGACGACTGGGGGCCGGGCCTGGCGGACACCTTTGCCATCGGTCTGCTGATGGAGGGCAAGGACGAGGGCAGGACAGTCTATCGCGCCAACACGGTCACCATCCAGGGCGAACAGGTGTTCATCGGCGATGCGCCGCCTTTCTTGTTCAACAGAGTCTATTTGCCGCTGATCCTGCAGGGAGATCAAATGTAATGAGAACTCAACGATGGCCTCTGTCACTCGTCGTTCCAACGCTAGCCATTATCGGGCTGGGTCTGCTGGCGGGCACTTTGTCCGCTGCCCCCTCTGGCGTCGCCAGTAGGCCGTTGCCGAGCGCTATCGAAGGAGCGGCCGGGGAAGCCAGCGGGCTGGTGAGTGGGGAGGGCTCTCCTGCGTTCACGTTGCCCCGCGACCGCTCAGGTGCCGCCGCTATCACCGTCTCCGGCACCATCAGCGGCCCCAGCGGCCCAGCAGGTGATGTCTGGATCGGTGTTGGCTCGGAGCAGGATTGGATCGAGACAACCACGGACTCCGGTGGTTTCTACAGCGTATCCGTTCAGACCGACGGGCAACTCCACTTTCACGTCCGCCCGACGGTGGATACGCGCCTGACCCAGATCAACCTCTGGATGGATGGCGTCGCTGCCAGCTTTACACAGAGCTTTTCCGTCACAGAGGGCCACTTACTCAGCCTGCAACTCACGGGCAGCGGAGGTCTACCCATCACAGGCAATACCTGGTTCGACGTACGATCGTTGATAGATCAACTGCCCGACAATCAGTGGTACGAGTTAGTCTGGGATGAACCCGCCCAACGCTATCGAGCCGTGCTCCCACCCGACGTCTACTACGTCACTGCCCTCGACGTCCCCAGCGGTTACTACAGGACTACCCAGGCGTTCGACCTGCGCGCCGCCGACCTGGTCGCAGGTTTGTCCCTCGACACCGCCTACACCCATCCCATCCCCTACGACCCGCCCGATGCTACGCGTATTACCATCGGCCCGGTGGACGGCCTGGGCGAGGCCACAGTCACCGGCACGGCTGGCGCGGCCCTCCCCCTGGCCTATGTCCTGTTGGTGAACCTCAACTCCACCCACCAGGCTCACGCCGTCTCGCAGGCCGATGGCAGCTTTGTGGCCCGCATCTACGCCCCGCCCGGCTCGGCGGTCTTGGTCAAACACGGACCGCCTGCTCAGGGGCGCTGGAACGACCTAGACGTCGGGATCGCTGAGGGTGTCAATCCCTTTCCCGGAACGATCATCAACGTGCCCCACACCCACGCAGGCGATTTGTACAGCACACCTTTCGCCGCAGCCGGTGCCATCGACTATATGGCTGACGATCCCAACAACACGCGAAACTATGTCAGTTCCGCATGGGCCATCACCGGCACGATCGGACCAGTCGTTGTCGAGGGGCAGTGGACGCGAATACTGACCGGTACCTACGATAGCAGGATCGTGCCCGGCCTCTACCTGGGTGGCCTCAACTGGACGCATCCGGCGCTGGGAGATCTGGACGGAGACAACGACCTGGACCTGCTGGTCGGCGAGCGCTCCGGTCACCTGGTACTGTACCGCAACGCCAGAAACCAGGTTTTTCAGAAAAAACCTGGTTTCTATCTATCGCCCGACTGGCAATTCGAGACAGCCGAGTATGCTGGAGTAAACACCGGCGGCTGGGCCTACCCTGCATTGGCCGACGTAACCAACGACGGCGCACTGGACCTATTCGTCGGCGCAGGTGACGGCACCGTAGCCATCTACTACAACATCGGCACGTCCACCGCCCCCATCTGGCCCACGTCGCCTGACGCGTCCCTGTCCGTGGGATACCAGGCAGCCCCGGCCCTGGACGACCTGGATGGCGATGGCCTGCTGGACCTGCTGGTGGGGCATCAGGGCGGCACGCTCACCCATTTCAAGAACACCGGCACACTCACCAACCCGATCTGGGCGCTTCAGACCACCAACTATGGCGGTATCAGTGAGAGCGGTGACGGACTGCAGCCAGCCTTTGTAGATCTCGACGGTGATGCCGATCTGGACCTGCTGGTAGGGCTGTGCGGGCAGATGATCTGGTACGAAAGGGATGGCACACCGCCCACCTGGACGCGGCACGATACCGATCCAATCGGGTACGGCGGCGGTAGCTGCGCCACCAGCCCGGGCATCGGGGACTGGAGCGGTGACGGCGCAAACGACGTGGTCACCGGCGAGCACTGGGGCAACCTGCGGTTTTTCCGCAGCGATGGGCCATCATCCTGGACCGTGCAAGAGTTCTCCTTCCCGTTCGATCTTGAGGGTGACAGCGCTCCTGCCCTGGCCGACTGGGACGGCGATGGGGATCCTGACCTGCTGATGGGACAAGCCCACGGCCAGGTCCTCCAGTACACCAACGTCAGCACCGATTCCAGCCCTGACTGGCGACCCGACGGTGTTCTGCTGGAACTGCCCTGGACCAACCACCCCCACGCCTATCCCGCCTTTGCCGATATTGACGGCGATGACGACTACGACCTGTTCATCGGCGAGGGAGGCTGGCAGGGACCGGGCGCTGGCGGCAACATCCACTACTACGTCAACGATGGTTCGTCTACCACGCCCTCGTGGACACTGGTGACGACCAGTTTCCTTGGCATAGACGTGGGTGGCTGGAGCACCCCCGTCTTTGTGGATATAGACGCCGACGCCGACCTCGACCTGTTCATCGGTGACGAAGAGGGCACACTGACCTTTGTAGAGAACACCGGCACGATCACCACGCCGACCTGGAACGGGCCGGTGCAGCCGTACGCTGGCCTGGACCTGGGCAGCTACAGCGCCCCGTCCTTCTTTGACGTCAACCAGGATGGGAACCTCGATATGCTGGTGGGTCTGGAGAACGGCTCCCTGGCCTACGTACGGAACACAGGCACGCCCACCAGCCCTGCCTGGGAGCTGGTCGCCACCGCCTATCCCGGCATAAACGTCGGCCATCACGCCACGCCCTCTGCCGCCGACATCAACGGCGACGGCAAAGCCGACCTGCCGGTGGGCGACGGCGACGGCGGCCTGAATATCTTTGCCTACGACGGGCCGGGGATGCCACCGGCGACCGGAACCCTCTATCTGCCCAATGACCTGCTGCAGATCGAGGGCTCGGTGCACCTGTATAGCCCGGCGATCACCTCTACCACCGACGTGGACGCGATATCGGTGGATGGCTGGGTGGCCCTGATGATGCTGTTCGATCAGAAAGGCCAACCGCTGGCTGCTGAGAACTATTTTATGTCAACATTTCTTACGCCCAGCGGATTCCCCATCCAGCGGAACGAGCGGGCCACCGAGTGGCTAAACCTCCATCTGAACGCCGACAACCTCCGTTACATCGGCGGTCACACGATAGGGGGAGACTTGTCTCTGACCACCGAAATACCCGATGGTCTGCTGCCCGGTATCTACCGGCCGGTGATCTATTTCGACTTTACGGGTGTTCCCACCAGCACAGACTGGCTGGCAGCCAACGTCACACAGTACACCTACTCCGCTCACGAAGCCCTTCTGCCACCCATCCAGATCGGGCAGATTGATGACCCGTCCCACAATCGCCTCATCTGGCGCCTCCTGATGGATGACTTTGTGCAGGGCACGCGAGGCACCGGCGCGCGGGAGGATCGCGGAACCTTCGAGCTGGCCTCGCAAATCGTCTCCCAGGGCGCACCCTATTACACGCCGCCGGTGGATGTGCGCACCGGCGAGCCTATCACCTACCGGCTGGAGCCCTTCCTGCCGATGATCTCCTTCACCGACCGGCGTTTGCCTGCCCCACCCCTCCTGCCCTTCGAACTGCCGGGCGGGCAGCTTCGGGTCACGATCCGTGAGCCTGACGGGACAGTACGGGATCTAGGCAGCGAACCCTTTGCCCAATCCTTCAACCGCACCAAGACCACGCGAGCAGGCAACGATCTGAACAGCGGCACGGTGCAGCTAGAGGACGTATACTCCCTAAAGGCAGACTCCAACCGGTTCCGGGTCACGTTCGATCAGTATGGCCGCCACGTCATCACGATGACGGGCACCGTGGACGATATCTGGGGCAACAGCTATGTTGGTGGTGGCACCTATGACGTGTGGATCGCCCACCCACTGGACATCGATCCTGGCGTGCTGCCCGGCACCCCACTGGCGGTGGGCGATGCCTTTAACCCGGCGATGCAATTCTACCCCCGCGTCCCTGCCGACGTGCGCCTCGCCGTCACTCTCTACCCCGACTCCGACCCGGCGCAAGCGCTCACCCACACACTGACCGGTCAGGCAAACCTATACGGCTATTTCTCGCCAATCTACCAGTCTACCAATCTACCAATTACCCTTACGGCTCCTGGCGAATACCGCGTGGACCTGACCGCCGTCTATACCGACGCCTCAGGTGAGATCTATATGGGGACGATGACGTGGGGCGGCGTGGTCATGACGCCCAAGGAGGAGGCCAATCTCATCGCCCACGGCCGGCGCGGCGTGGACACCCTGGCTTCTATCCCTGGCAACGCCTGGTTTGTCTTTTGCCGGGATCTGCCCATCCGACCAGGCGACATCTCTCACACACTCAACCCGTACCACAATGGGGACATCATCTGGAGCCGTATGGTGGATAGTCCGGGCGAATGCCCCGAGGGCATCAGCAGCGGCGGCGACTCGCTCGTCCTGGGCGCCAGCGTCCACGATGCCACCGGTGCGATCGAAGCCACTATCGAGGCCCGTGCTAACCGGGTCTACCCACCCATCACGCCGCCCGGGGACTTGAGCGAACGTCTCGGTGCGGGTGAGATTCCACTGTTCAGCAGCACCCGGTCGGGCAGAGCGGTGCAGATGGAACCTGACGACGCGGATCAGATCGCCTACAGCTATCGCTATTCGCAGCGACCGGGCGTCCGAGTCCGCGAGGTGGTGGCGGAGGATGGACAGACCGGTGGCTACTGGCGGCTGGACACTCTGTACGACGATCAACTGAGCGTCGGCGTACAGGGAGATCAACCCAACGATTTCAAGTTCCAATACGTGGGGACGGTCTACCGGGATCTGGACAGTGGGCACAGCGAGTACGGAGGACAGGGCTCGGGCTGGATTTTTATCCCCGACGACGACCTTCTCGGCAGCCGGGTTATGCCGCCGTTTGCTGGTTTCGATGGCTGGCCGGACGAGGGTGGGCCGATCCTGATACTCAAGGGCAAGGACATCCACATGTTTATCCTTCCCACCGGCACCCCTCCCGGCGCGGTGCTCCGGCTGGGCGACACGTTCCGCTTTGCCGGTCACATCATGCCCACGCTCAGCAGCAGCACGACGGTGACAGTCACGGCACCCAGCGGCGCCCAGCATCTCATCAAGGGGCAGGCGAACGACGTAGGCTATTTCTACGATCCGGACGACGACTTTTCCGTGAACGAGCCTGGGCTATGGACTGTGGATGTGCACGTATGGCACGATGGCCTGCTATCCGGCGGGGCGACGTCGCCGCCCTTCCCCTCAGGTGATGTGCTGGGCAGCGAGGACGGCCGGTACTGGTTCTACGTGGTGTCCCACACCAGCCCTCGCCTGGACGTCTCCTCACCGGTGATGGGATTCCTGTCCTTCGAGGACACGGTCACACCCATCACCATCACTGGGGCAGTGACGGAGAGTCTGAGCACTTTTACGGTGGACTATACCATCAGTATGCCCGGTTACATCCTAGAACACGGGCGCGTGACGGATACCTACGAGATCACCTTTGACCCTGCTGCACTACACGATGATTTCCAAAACCTGGATCTCACCGGGCGTGATGAGTGGCGTCCGGGCCTGTCCGACACCTTTGCCATTGGTCTGCTGTTACAGGGGGAGAGTGAGAATGGTACGATCTATCAGGCCAATACCATCACGATCCAGGGTGAAGAGGTATTCATCGGGAACGTCCCGCCCGGCCCGCTCCCCGACAGGGGGAATGATGTGTACCTGCCGTTGGTCCTGCGCAGTCAGGCAACTCAGCAGCAATAGGAGGAAACAAGGTGGACAAGCGAGCAATCTGGCTTGTGGTATCAAGCCTGGCGATGGGTGTTGTGATGTGGTTCTGGCTGCCTGGCTCGGCCACGACGCAGGGGGCCAGTACCGTCAGTGGTATCGTGGTGGACGCCGATGGCCCGGTCGGCGGGGCAATCGTGCGCCAGCAAACCACGGTTATCAGCACCATCAGTGCCAGCGATGGATCCTTCACTTTGGGCGGGGTCACCGAGGGGATTACGGTCACCATCACCGCCTGGGCCGAGAGTTACTACCCAGGCGGCACGGCTATTGTCCCTCCCCAGACAGGCGTGACCATCACCCTCACGCATCATCCCACCGGAGACAACCCAGAACATGAATGGTACACCTCGATGCCTGACCCCAATAAGCCGATCGGCTGCGGGCACTGTATGGTGGCCTTCCCGCAGTGGGTGAATAACGCGCATGGCCAGTCGGGCACAAACCCACGCTTCTTCAGCCTCTACAACGGCACTAACCTGACCGGCACCCTGCAAACAGGAGGCGGCTACAAAGACGACTTTCCCGACACGGCCGGCAACTGCGCCACCTGCCATGCCCCCGGCGCGGCTGCCGATAAACCATTCACGACCGATATGAACAACCTTGTTGGCGTGGAGCAGGAAGGGGTTTTTTGTGATTATTGCCACAAAGTGGCTGATGTATACCTGGATCCTGCCACCGGTCTACCCTATCCTAACATGCCTGGCGTGACGTCCATACGTCTGAGCCGCCCACCCTCAGATACACATATGTTTTACGGTCCTTTCGACGATGTCACCCGACGGGTAGGTTATCTGGAACTGGAGAAAAAGAGCCAGTTCTGCGCACCCTGCCACCAGTTCAGCTTCTGGGGCACGCCAATCTACGAGTCGTTCAGGGAGTGGCTTGAGAGCCCATATCCAGCACAGGGCATAGAATGTCAGACCTGCCATATGGCGCCCACAGGGGTGGATTACTTTGTCTTCCCAGAAAAAGGCGGGCTGATCCGCGATCCATCGCTCATCGCCTCTCACCTGCAACCCGGCGCGGCCGACGAGGAGCTTCTCCAGAACACGGTGACGATGACGCTGAACGCACGCCAGGTTACGAATCGGATACAAGTCACGGTGGCCATCACCAACACCGGCGCGGGCCATCACGTGCCGACCGATTTCCCCGGCCGGCACATGATCCTGACGGTCGCAGCCACCGATGGGTATGGGCAGGATCTGACTCAACATGGTGGCCCCGCTGTGCCCGACTGGGGCGGCCCCCAGGCTGGGCTGCCCGGAAAAGGTTTTGCCAAAGTGCTGCGCGATGTAGAGACCGGCGAATGGCCCGTGGTAAGCTATTGGAAGCAGGCTCTCATCGTCAGCGACAATCGGATTCCGGCGATGGCGGGCGACACGTCGGTATACGCCTTCACCGCGCCGAAAGGGAGCATCCCGGTGACGATAACGGCTGAACTGCGCTTCCGGCGGGTGTTCCAGGCGGTGATGGACACCAAAGGATGGGACACCCCCGACATTGTGATGGAGCAAACCGAGACCGTGCTCCCTATTCAACCGTGGGTGGACGTTTTTCTACCCCTCGTGATGCGCGCCCCGTGATTTGGCAGACATCAATACGATCATAGGGGGAAGGCTTTACGGGCATTTCAGCGTTTTTCCTACACCACGGAGAGCGTTTTTGTGGTATACTATTATCATATAGCAAAGGGGATGCTATGTAGTGATGACGTAAACCTGGCATGAGGAGCGCTGATGTTATGGGTCGCTGCCACACGTACAGCAGCACAAATGGACCACCAGGACAAGGAGGTAAAAATGGAAGGTCACGTTCACTCGATCGTACGCTCGTCTGCATCGCGCCGTTGGTTTCTTCTCACCCTGAGCGTGCTTGTATCGTTCGTATTGCTGTCGGCGATCCTGCTGTCTTTCAGCACGGTGGAAGCGGAGCCGTTGGCACCGGCGGCCGATATCTTCGGTACCGTCGTCAACACCGATGGCTCTGCCATCACCGACGCCACCGGTGTTTGCCTGAACCATTTCTCCCCCAACCCTGACGAGGGCGTTGACTGGTATGATTGTAAGGACACTGACACCGATGGCAGCTTCACGTTCACGGGAACAATCCCCCTTGGCGACCTCTTTGTCGTGGCCGAGGCCCCCTGGTACAGCGACCTGTTTCCCTCTTTGCCACAGTCCTTCCACCTCGCAAGTAACAGCGACAACATCGCTTTGGGGTCTGTCACCCTGACCTATGCCAGCTTTGCGGGTATGGTGTATGAGCCGGATGGTGTGACTCCGGCGGACGGGGGATATGTAAGTGTAGTGGAAATAGTAAACGAAGAATGGAAGGAGATAGTTGGTGCAGACTACCAGACCGGCACATACGCACTTGGTGGCGTGCCGGCTGGTCACTTTGCGCTGGTGGCCCACCCGCCGGAAGACTCGCCGTTCTGGCACTCCCCGCCGAGGTCGGTCACGGTCACTCCAGGCAGCCAATACGACCTCGCCGCGACCCAGGCCATCTCGCTCGAGCTGACCCTGGCGCAACTCCTCGTATACGTCGACGATCTGTACACCAGTCCCATCACTGCCAACGTTCACGTGTGGAACCACTGGGGTTACGATATGTGGCGTTGGGCCACGCCCGATCACCCAGCTTCGTTCGGAGACCTTGAAGTTGGCGAGGTCTATATGCTCGAGGCCTGGCCCGACTGGACCGACATCCCAGCGCTGGCAAACTCGACGGTGATGACGGTCGCCATCGAGGCGAGCCCCATCTCCCGCACCCTGGCTCTGCAAGAACCTGACGTCGTCGGCACGGTTAGGACGCCAGAGGACACTACCCTGCCACCGGCCTATGAAGGGGAGGATCCAATTCCTCACCCGGCCTATGTTCACATCCACAGTTTACACGAGGACTTTGACGTCGAGATGATGACCAACCCGGCCGGCGAGTTCGGCCTGGCGTTGCCGCCGGGTGAATACGTCCTGGAGGCTCATCCTTACGCGAACCTTGCCTTCTCCTATACAAAGTCCTTGCCCGAACACTTTGCACTGGGAGGCACCCTGATCCTGCCAGAGATCAATCTAGGCTCTATCCGCCTCACCTATCCCAGCGTCACCGGCCAGGTGTTCACGCCGCTGGGCGCCAATATTCCCGACTGTGTAAGCGTCTGGCTGGAGGATATGGCCGGTGATTGGGCAGTCGATGACTGGACCTGCGGGGGACACTTCCGGTTGGGCGGCGTCCCTGAGGGCGACTATTGGCTGCTGGCCGACGGTCTGCCCGAGCATAGCCTCTTCCCCCCAGAGCCGATCTTTATATACGTGGGCCACGACACCCAATATGATCCGGCGGCCACACAGGCCAAAGATCTCTACTTGACCGGTCCTCAACTCAATGTGGCTATCGAGCATCCGGCCGGCACCCGCGTAGACGCTCAAGTTAGGCTGTGGGATAGATACGGCTTTGAGGCATGGAGCGACAGTACCCCCGAAATGCCAGCCCAGTTCGGCGCAGTGGAACCGGGCGACTATTGGATCCTGGCGTGGCCGGCGTGGTACCACATCCCCGAAATGGCGAACTCGAACCCGGAGATGGTACATATCCTGTCTGGCGCAGCCTCCTTCACCCGCACCCTGTTCCTGAACATGCCGGACATCACAGGGACCGTGAAGACGCCTGAGGGGAATCCCCTGCCGCCAGCCATCGACGAAGAGGGGAACCTGACGCCTCACCCGGCCGAGATCCACGTGAACAGTGAGAACTGGAACGTGGATATGTGGGCCACGACCAACCCTACTGGCGAGTTCAGTCTATTCCTCCCGGATGGCGACTTTGTCCTTCTGGCCCAGCCGATGCACGACCTCGTTTTCCGCTACACCAAGTCCGAGCCTGTGCCGTTCACCCTCAGCCCTGCCATTTCCCGGCCACACGGGCTGGGCTACATCCCCCTCACGTACCCCCGGGTATGGGGCACCGTTGTGGACCAATACGATAATCCGGTCGAGACGTGGGTGAACGTGTGGAGTGACGATGGGACCTACTCGGATGGGGACGATACCTATTGGTATGCCCCAGAGTTGCTGAAACCCTTCCGCTTTGGCGGATTACCCGAGGGGAACTTTTACGTTCAGGCGGAGCCACCGGCGGATAACCCGGAGGGATATGGCCCTTCAGAGATCTTTGCTTTCTCCGTTCCCCCGACCCTTACTCAACAGATCACGCTTAGCCTGGGAGCGGCCAACGTCCTCGGTGAGGTGCGTTTCCCACCCAGCTACGCTCACTGCCCAGACTGTCCAGTGCCGTGGGTCGACGTCATCGTGAGACACGACCCCGAGGACGAATTCGAGCAGTGGGCGACCACGGGCAACGACGGACGCTTTGCCTTCAGGCTACCGTCCGACGACGATTATGTTCTTCACGTCAAACTGCCGCCCGAGTTGCTGGCAGAGTGGGCCCCCCCAGCGCCCGAGTTTTTCACCCTGGGACCGCCCCCGGACCAGTTCACCCCGACCCTCTACCTGGAGCCCTCTGTTGGAGGTTTTCTGGTCACCGGCTTTGTCGATGATCCATTGGGTGATCCGCCGCCGCCGTACTCCACGTGGGTCGAACTGTGCAACGACGAAGGGCTCTGCTTCGACGATAAAGTCGCGGCCAACGGACAGTTTACGGTTCCCGTTCTCCCGGGCATCTACCACGTCTGGGTAGGGGTGGATCCAACGACCGGCTTCCTACCCCCATTGGACAACGGCTTCCCCATCCTCGTGGACGACGACGTTGACCTGGGGGTGCTGCAGCTACGGGCCGCGGCCGAGCGTACGGCCCACGTCAGCGGGCGCGTGCGCGTCAGTCCCAGCATGATCGGACTACCCGGGGTGAAGGTCGAGGCCTGGACCGACGAGGGCGACTGGAACATCACCGATTCGGGCCTTGGCGGCAACTATGCGCTGGACCTGTTGCCTGGGCACTGGCATGCTGGACCGGTGCTGTCGCCGGCACAGGAGAAGCAATACATCGTCCTGCCACCTCGCCATCGAGAAGGATATCTGGGGCCTGAACAGACTGCCGCGGACGTGGACTTTTATCTGGTCCTTCGCAACGCAGCCATCCGTGGCCAGGTCGTGGAGCTTGGACAGACCGCACCCATCACCGACATAAGGGCCACCGTGTTCGCCGAGTACTGCCTCAGCGAGCAGTGCTGGATCGTCGACGAGAGCGTGGTCGAGACCGGCAGCTTTGATCTTCGGGTCAGGAAGGGGTATACCTACACCCTTGGCATCTGGCTGGAGTCCGAGGGCTATATGCCTGGGCCTCCGGTAACCGTGACCACGGACTTGTCGCTCACCACGGGCGTGCGGGTCCCGGTGATAGAGGCCGGAACGCGGATATGGGGTCGCTTGGTGGACGGTGATAGCCTTGAAGAGGTGCAACTCGATGCCGTCGTCTTTGCTCGCAACCCAGACGGGGTCTGGGTCGAGGACGTGCTGCGGCGGGGCGATGATCCGTACCAGTACAACCTGTACGTCCCCACCCCGGTCAACCAGCCCGTCACCTGGACGATAAAGCTCGGTGTGCATCCAGGCAGCGGGTACATCCCCGATCCAGCCCACCCGAAGCACAAGGTAGTCGTCGATCCGGGTGAGACGACCGTAGGGCAGTTCCTGTATGTCCAGGAACTGGACACGTTCATCACCGGCACCGTAGGGATCAAGGTGGGCGGCGTCTTTACCCCCACCCCGCACCTCTGGGTATTTGCCAAAGGCAGTATCACCAAAACCGAGGGCCTGTACTTTGAGACCCAGGCCGACGCAAGCGGTGCCTATACCATACCCGTCGTGCCGGGCGAATACCTGGTGGGCGCCTACATGCCGCCGGATCTGGCCTTTGCGGCCAAGTTCCTCCAGGTAGTGCCAAAGCCGTGGACCTCTATGGAAAACAACCCGGTCGATCTGGTGTTCCGAAACCGACCACCACGCTCGGCAGAGCTCAAGATCTGCGGTGATCTGTCCGTCCTGCCCGCCGGATCCCTGAGCGATACTGTGCCGATCCCCGTCTTTGGTTGGTCCAAGGATGGTGATTTTGCCGAGGTCACCGGCACCATAGGCTCCGGCTACTGTATGACCGTCTTCTCCAACACCGTGTGGCACCTGTGGGCCGCCTACGAGGACTCGGGCAAAGACGCCTACTACTTTAGCCAGGAGGAGAGGGTGAAGGTGGGCGCCGCCATCGCCATGGGTGTCGATCTGGTCTTGAAGCGTGGTCCGTACGGGCTGCCCGACCCCGAGTGCTGGACCTTTGACCCCTCACGGTTCAAGCGCATCAGCCTGCCCGCCTGGGGGGATCTGCCGGAGCCGCTGATGGAGATCCAGGCCAGTACTATGCCGGTCACGGATACGGTGCAGATCTGTGCCACACCCATGATCGCGATGCCCGGTGGTCAATACCTGCTTGGTTTCGCCTACGAGATCGAGGCCCGGGACAGCGACGGCAACCTGATCGAGGAGGACTTTGACAAGGAGATACGCCTGATATTCTACCTGGATGAGGATACCGTCGGCGAAGCCGACCCGGAGGAACTGGAGCTGGGCTTTTACTCCACCGCGCGGCAGGACTGGGTCTCCCTGGATAGCATCTTTTATGAGTGGGACGATCCCTACTGGTTCTTTACAGGCAAGATCGACCACTTTTCGAGGATGGGCATCAGATCTAGTGCAACCGCGAGTAAGATCTATCTACCGCTCGTCCTCAGGAACATGGAGTAGGTTTCGTCCAAAAAGACCTGACCTCGCCTGAAGCATTAGGCTGAGTCGAACAGGGACTGGTTCTCCAAAGAGCCGGTCCCTGTTTCATTTTGGGAATCCCCCGTACTAGGGCGATCGCATTTGGCTGACCACAGCTCTGAGCCCTGTCCTCGGGGCGCCTTGCGCGATGGGATTCCGCTATTGTAACCCGATTTCGTGAAGGCCGTCCTCGGGGACGAGGACCCTGTCCTTGACCGGACAGGACAAGGGCTGGGAGCGCCAGATGCGATAGCCCTATCCACCGTACTGATTTTGCACCCTATACAAGTGTGTTATAATACAAGAGGGTGGAGGGTGGGAGATCCACCCTCCTTGCACCCCGGTAGAAAGAGCGATCCGGCAGAGTGCAGACGAGTTCTGCCACCCAACACAACATCCTCTGACCAGTTCGGGGGAACCCCAACTTGTGCCAGTAGAGATACTCGTCCTTGAAGCGTTTTCTCAACCAATAGTAATTTCCGGGACTGCGCTTACATCAATGGACCTCAAATCACAGGTGATAAATCGTGGGTACACCGGACAGGCACCATGCCAGGCCCTGAGAAACCCCCGTTCCTCCTCGGATCCCATTCATCATCAGGGAAAGTGCATCGCACTGCATTAGGAAAGGAGAGCCATGACAGGGAAAACAGATCCTCGCAGAGGGACCAGCATCTTTTGGTCGTCGGTCATTGGGTTCGGCCTGCTGTTGGGGCTGCTATGGAGTCTGACGCCCCGCATGGCGGTGGAGGCCAAGAATGCCAGCCCTGGATCCATCGTCCCTGTGTTGTTTGAGGGTTCGAGAAGACCATCCACCGGGTCGTGGGCGACCAGCGTTGCGCCACCCGTCGCACCCGCCGTCGACGGAATCAGCGCCCGCTCGCCCAAAGCGCCGCTGCTCACCCCACCCATGCCCGGCACCGCCGACCTGGCCATTGGCATCACCACGGACCGCGTCTGGGGCGTGGTTGGCCCGGGTGAGACGGTCACCGTCGCCGTGAACGGCGTGCAGATGGGCGCCGCCCGCGCCGATGACATTGGCTTCTTCTGGACCACGCTCTACGACACTGCCGGAAATCGGCCCAGACTAGGCGCGGGTGACACGGTGACGATCTACCGAGATGGCATTGAGGAGACCGGCCTCATGCTACGCGCCATCACCGGGACGATAGATGTGGTGAACAATGTCGTTGCCGGCACCATCGGCGACGTCACGTCCCCCATCAGCGTCACCGTGTACAGAGGCGGGGGGGAGGAACCAATGATGACCTCCCTCAGCCAGACGGTCAGCACTGACAGCCCTGGCAACTATTCCGTTGCCTTTGGCGGCGTGTGGGACTTTTTCGCCGATGACAGGGTTATGGTGAGCTACGTCGAAAACGGCGTTGGGGTCCACCGACACATCTACGCGGACCGAATGGTGGTCCTGCCGACACCGGCGAACACTGTGGTTGGCTGGACCACGCCAGGAGCTGGCGTGACAGTGACGGTCTTTCTATCCGATGCGATGACGACAAAGGCACAGACGACCCTCGTGACAGATGGGGACACCGGGCGGTACTCGGTCTCCTCCGACGAGCTGGGGGACGACATCCAACAAAGTGATATCGTCGTCGTCGAGATCGAGGGGGGCACTGTGATGAGCCGCGAGGTGGACACCCTTGACTTTGCCATAGACGCAACGAGTGACCGTATCATCGGACAGACAAAGGCCGGGGCTATTGTCCGTGGCTGGACCGACAATCTGACGCCACTGGGCAAGCGTAGCGTATATACGACCACCTTGGCTGATCCCACCGGCGCTTTTACCCTCGAGTTCGGCACGGTCGCCGACCTTATGCCTGGCCAGTGGGTGGGCGTCTACGTCGCTGACGCCGATGGGGACGACCTCGTCCGGTGGTTTCCCTCGCCATCCATCGAGGTGAACCAGACCTGGAACGAGGTCACGGGGAACGGTCCCAGCCCCATTGGATCTCTATCCGATGGTCGTCTCGTGACGCTTACCCTCTATAGCGCCGCCTCCGATACGACCTTCGTCCGCACCACGACGATGAACGAGTGGGCGTGGTACGGTTTTGAGGAGGAAGAAGATAACCTGCCCGACATCGCGCCGGGGGACGTCGTCACCGTCGAGAGCGAGGGCTACGCCTGGCAGGGCGTGGTGCGGGTGCAGACGATGACTGTGGGCTACGATCTGAACGCCGACCAATTCGCCGGCGCCGTCGAGACGCCCACCGATCGGGTGGAGATCTCGGGTGGGTATTACCAGGGGGAGCTGTACCCCCTCGGCGCTTCGTTCGACATACTCGTCACGGCAACCAGTCCTTTCATCGCCGCGCCGGTCGGCTTTGACGTGGATTACAGCCTGCCCTACGAGGTGGTCCACCGTACGGCGGGTGATTACGTCGAGCGTATCTCCCGCCGGACGGACATGTTCGGAGTGCGCGTCTCTGACAACGCCGTGGTAGGCACGCTGAACCCGCCCGGCATTCCTTTTACCATAACGCTGCGCGACAGCGGTGGCGGGATGAAGGCTCAAATGACCGGCACCTCGAACGAGCCCATCGGTGAGATCGGTGGGCAGGATTTCTGGTGGTCGAACGAGCGTATCGAAGCCGGTGACCGCGTGCAGATGCAATCGGCGGCCGGCTTCAGCCGGACGGTGGTCATTCCCGATCTTCAGGCCTCGTGGGACCTCGATACCGATATAGTGACTGGACAGGGATCGCCGAACAGCCGCCTCCAAGTGTACGTAGACAACCAGGGCTACGGAGCCGTGCCCGCGGACGATACCGGCCAGTTCGTCGTCGCGGTGGATCAGTTGCAAGAGACGTCGGGCGACGGCGACCTGGTGTGGGGCGACAACATATACGTGGAAACCGTCGACGAGCACCGCACCTGGGTCTATGAGCGTTTTGCGTGGCCCTTCATCGTCGCCCACTACGATACGGGAGGGTGGAATAACGTCTGGGGGGAATATGCCATCGAGGGAAACGCCGTCAACGTGATCGTGACCCACCCGATCAGCGGCGACATCGCCACCGGTACAGCCATCCCCGGCGCGTGTAGCTGGTGCAGGCCCAATCAATACGAGCTGGACCTGCCCGATGACACACTCACCCCTGGCGTCACTGTGACGGTCGACTTTGGCGATGGGTTTGTGGACAGCGTGACCGTGCTGGATATCGACGCCGAGGCAGACGCAGATACCGATGTCGTCACCGTCACCGCGCCGATCAGCACGATCGTGTATATGAACGCCGACAACCCTCTGCACGGCTGGTGGGATTCGTCCGAGCAGGTCATCGGCGCCAGCGGCTATGTCACCTTTGACCTGGGAGCGGATGGCTATGACATCATCCCTGGCACCGACTTTAACGTCCACAGTCGCCAGCACCACGACCACAACACCCAATACTCCTTCCGGCTGGCCGCGCCGGATCTGAGAGTTGACAAGTGGAACCTTGGGAACTATGCCCGTCCTGGCGGCGTGCAGGTCTATAGCATTTACTACACCAACGAAGGCGACGGCGTGGCCGAAAACGTCCTCATCGTGGAGACCCTACCCCTCTCTCTCACCTACGCCGACGACACCAGCGGCATCATGCCGGACATCGGCGTAGGTGGCGTCATCACCTGGGACCTGGGCGCCCTGGCCCCCGGCGACGAGGGCGCCTTTATGGTGACCCTCGACGTCCCCGGCGACATGCCCACAGGGAGCGGGGTCATCACCTCGAACTGCGCCTTTATCACCACACCCACACCCGAAAGCGACCCGGACGACAACGAGCAATGCACCGGCCCGATGGACGTGTGGGAGGACGACGTGGAGCTTGGGGTGGACAAGTGGGTCTTTCCAAGCGATCCCACGCCGGGCCAGGAACTCGTCTACACCATCCAATGGTGCAACAACCGGGGTGCGGCGGCCGGGCCAGTCTGGCTGACCGATACGCTACCCCTCTCCACGACACTGGTTGGTTGGGAACCCGATGTCTGGTGGAGGCGCTTCTGGGTCGAGCTGAGCGCCACTGGCGAGCAACTGGCGCTCTACGCGCCGGGCCTGCCGGGCGACACCTGCCACGAACTATATGTCACCCTGCTCCTGGACGCCGACGTGCCCATCAGCACCACGCTGGAGAATGACGTCGTCCTCTACACGCCAGGCGAGCTCGAGACCTGGAACAACGAGCGGACAAACAGCGACGCCCACGTGGACGAGCCGCGATATGATATACGCATCGACAAGGACTGGCACGCTGGTCAGCATACGCCTGGTGGGTGGGTCAACTACTCCTACTGTTACGCTAACGATGGCAACATGGAGACCTACGTCCAGATCACGGACACCCTCCCGGCTGGCCTGAGCTTCGACCATGTCGACTGGGGCGTTTCCCCAACGATCGACGGAGACAAACTGATCTGGGACTGGGGCCCGGTGGCAGTGGGCGAGAACGAGTGTTTTCACCCACAGATGAACATCGATGGTGGCGTGGCTCCCGGCACCACCCTCACCAACTGTGTTGTCGTTGGTATCGACGGCGACGAGGACTGGCCCGACGACAACTCCGATTGCGCCTCGGTCCTCGTCAACAATCCCGGGCCCAACCTGCGCGTGACCAAGTCACACTGGTGGAACAGCGAGGGGCAACTGGGTTATTCGCTCCTATTCGTCAATATCGGCGACCAGGCCATTTACGATTTCTGGATCACCGACTCCCTCCCCATCTCCACCACATGGGGCGGGTGGTGGAGTCTGGACTTTGATGACGAGCGCCTGATCACCTATACCGAAAGCAGCACGATGTTGAGATGGAAATTCAGCGAGTTGTACCCCGGGGATTCAGGCGGTCTTGACTTTGACGCGAACCTGGATGAGCCGGGCATCCTGATGCGCTGGTACACCAACACCGTCGAGATCAGCACGCCCCCTGGCGACGTCGACCCAGAGGACAACCGGTTCGAGGATGGCGCCTTCAGCGGCGAGGCACAACTTGAGGTCTTTGTGGAGGATCCAGAGGGCAACCCGGTCTCCGCCTGGGTCGAGCTGTGGAACGACTGGAGCGGGTACTATGGCTGGGACGCCAGCTCACTTGAGATTCCGGCCCAGTTTGGGGATCTGGAACCCGGGGACTATTGGGTTCGGGCCTGGCCCCTCGTCTCATATAGGCCAGCGCTGGCCAATTCAGACATAGAGCCAGTGACTATCGGCGAGCGCCTCACCGGACATACGCTCACCGTGCAGATCCCCAACGTCATCGGGGTGGTGGAAACTCCGGAGGGTGACCCCCTGCCGACAGCCTACCTCCCGGACGGGAACCCGGCCTCTTACCCGGCCGCAGTCGAATTCCACAATTCGGACTGGAGCACAGATCTGCGAGTGGCGACCAACATCACGGGGGAGTTCGGCCTGAACCTGCCGGATGATGACTATGAGCTGCGCGCGTACCCGGACTGGCAGACGAACCTTGGCCTTACCTACACCAAATCCGCGTGGCAAGCGTTCTCGCTGCCAGGCGCACCCACCCCGCTCGATCTGGGCGAGATCCGGCTCAACTATCCGCGCGTCTGGGGCACGGTGGTGACGCCGAAGGGCGCGCGGGTCTCGACCTGGGTGAACCTGTGGAGCGACGACTATGGAGACGGAGATGACACCTATTGGTACGGCCAGGGGAGCTGGGACAACAAGTTCTTCAGCTTTGGCGGGTTGCCAGAAGGGCACTACTATCTGCGAGCGGAGCCGCCCTGGACCAACCCCGAGGGGCATGGATTCTCGAACATCTATGAATTCGACGTCCTGTCCAGCGAGCCGCTCACAACTACTGAACAGGTCACGCTCGTCCTCCAGGCGGCCAACTTTGTGGGCGACTTGTTGTACCCAAACGACATCCCGGCCGGTGCGATCGGCTGTCCTGGGTGCCCCGTCCAATGGATGAATGCCCGGGTGCGCAATGAGGACGGATCACATGAAGAATGGGCAACGACGGGCGAGGACGGGCGTTTCGCCTTCAGTGGTCTGGGGGCCGGGGTCTACACCGTCGAGGTCTTTTTGCAGGACTATATGCTCATACACTGGGCACCCCCCGATCCGGTGACCTTTACCGTGACCGAGCCGGACGAGCGTGACACACGCACCCTCTATCTGCAACCCCCCGTGCTCAACAAGCACGTAGCCGGCGCGGTGGTGTATGACGATGGGAGCCCCGTGCTTGATGCCGACGCGGACGGGACGGGTGACGCCCTGGTATACGCCTACCACGAAGGGTCCGGACAATCGGCCGCGACCACAACCGATCCCAGCGACGGCAGCTACCAACTCGATCTCAGAGGGGGACGCTGGAGACTGGGGGTGGAACCGGCGCAACCGAACGTGGACTGGAGCTTTGAGGGTAGCGCACAATGGGTCGAGTTCTCGAATGACGAAACTCTCCCAGAGACCTGGCCAGTGCCGCTCGTCTTTACCGTCACCCGTTCCAGTTACTTTTCGGTCACGGGCCGCGTAGAAGTACCGGGTGGCGCTCCCCCGGCAGCGGGCACCGTGCAAGTCGATCTCTGCACGGATGAAGGAGGTTGCTTCGGAGGCCCGGTTCGGTCCGACGGCAGCTTCTCCTTCAGGGCGCTGCCCGGGATCTATCAGGTCTGGATACGGGTGACAGCAGGGACCGGTTATGGTCCGCCAGCCGACAACGGCCGCCTCGTGATCGTGGACGAGGATCCCGAGAACATTGGGACCTTTCAACTGCGTGCCCGTACAGCCCACGTAAGCGGACGGGTGATCATCAGCTCCACCGGGCAGGGTCTAGAAGGCGTACTGATGGAAGCCTGGACCGACGAAGGGGATTGGTCCACCGCGCAGACCATCAGTACCGGCAACTATATCGTGAACCTGGTTCCCGGACACTGGCACGGCGGGCCGGTACTATCCGCCGACCAGGAACGGACGTACGCCGTCTGGCCGCCTCAGCGTCAGCACGGATACCTGAAAGCTGGCGAGACCGCCCCGAACGTGAACTTTTTCCTGCGACCGCGCGATGCAGCGATCCAAGGGCGGGTTGTGGACGAGACGGACACGACGCTTACCGGCCTGGATGCGGTCGTCTTTGCCAAGCGTTGCACGGGCTCAGAGTGCTGGACGGTCAGCGAATCCGCGGTCCAGGGGGGGACTTTTGAGTTGCGGGTCGTGGGTGGCTATACGTACACAGTGGACATCTGGCTGCCGACTGGCCGATACATCCCCGGCCCTGACGTGCCGGTGGAGGTGTTTGTGGGTGCCTGGGAGACCAGGAGTGGGGTCAAGATCGGACTCCTAAAGGCCGGAACCAGGATATGGGGCGAGGTACATGACGGGGCGACCGGTGACATAGTTGAGGTGGAGGCCTCCGTCTTCGGCAGAGATCCGGGAGGAAGGTGGGTAGAGGACTCGCTCTGGCCAGGTAAGCAGCCGTACACGTATACCCTATTCGTACCGACACCGACTCCGGCGACCGGAAACATCACCTGGACACTGGGATTGTGGGTTGATCCCAGCACAGGCTACATCGCTGACCCGGCCAAGCCGCGCTACCAAGTGGTCATCGAGCCTGGCCGGGAGGCGGTGTGGCAACCTCTGCGGGTCAAAAAACTCGATACAGAGATCATCGGCACGGTCACCGCTGGTGGCGCTCAGGTCCCCTTCGTCTGGGTCTTTGCCGATGGCGTGGCTGGCACCGACAGTGAGGAGCTCTACTTTGAGGCGCGGACGGATGCGCACGGCATCTACACGATGCCGGTGCTGCCCGGCGATTACCTGGTGGGCGCCTACCAACCACTCCACCTTTCCGATGACTTTTTCCCGCCGGAAATGAAAGAGTGGACCTCCGAGGCGGATAACCCTGTGGACCTGGTCTTCCGCTCCAAGGCAGGCGAGGAGTTCGAGATTAGCGGCGCCCTGTCCGTCTCCCCCATCGGAACGCTGCCCGCCGACGAGCAGGTCTTTGTGTTTGGCGTGTCCGTCGATGGTCACTCTAGTGTAGTCACCGGCACCATTGGTGACGACTATCACCTGCCGGTCGTCGCCAACACCACGTGGTACGTATGGGCTGCCTACGAGGATCCAGCCAAAGACCGGTACTTTGTCAGCCCAGAACGGGTGGTAAAGGTACGCAGTGCCGATGTGCCCGGTGTGAACCTGGAGTTGGTGCTCAGCCAGTACGTCCTGCCAGATCCCGAATGTACAACTGTGGAGCCATCAAAGTTCAGCCGACTCAGTTTCCCGGCGTGGGATGATCTACCTTCACCACTGCTCGAGATTCAAGCCGGCACGATGCCAGTTGAGGGTACGGTGCAGGTCTGTGTCACGCCCAGGGTGGCGGTGCCCGGCATGCGACGCTTTATCGGTTTTGTCTACGAGGTGGAGGCCCGAGACAGCACAGGCAACACGATCACCGAGAATTTCAAAAAGAAGGTTCGCCTGATCTTTTACTTTACGCCAGAGCAGATTCCAGTGAGGCTCATGTCTGACGAAATCGGCAGTACCAGCGCCAGCGCCTCGGACATCGGCCTGACGGCGGCGCTGGAAGTGGTATACTACTCCACAGCCCGGCAGGAGTGGGTGTCGCTCGATGACGTCTTTGTCGACCCGGAGGACTGGTTCGCTACCGGCAAGATCAACCACTTCTCGAGGATGGGCGTCAGGGCGAGTGGGGACGTTGCGGGTGAGGTGTACCTGCCAATCGTCCTCAGAAACCATTCGGGCTGAGCGATCTTGTGAGACGAGGCTGAGGGTAACGACACTCTCGAACACAGCCGATTGGCGCGAACAGGGACGGGCTCTTGCGTACCCGTCCCTGTTGTGCACTTTCTATGTTTCGGCAATATCGCCTTTGATCTTTGACCAAAAGTGTGGTAAAGTTGGGCACCAATAGGCTGAGGATTGGCAGGTTGGTTGACCGGTATCCGCGCCCCCTCGACCTGAATATGCCCCAACCTGCCGGTTCCTGTGGAGACTGAATGGTAAAAGCGACACAAGCCCACTTGCAGTCCATCAGTGCGTACGTACCTGGGTTCATCCTAGACCAGGCCTTTGCCGATCCATCCGCTTCGCTGGTGGGACAGGAGGAGCGTCTAGACGTCGCCCTGCTCTTTGCCGATGCCTCTGGATTCACCGCGATGTCGGAGAGGCTGGCCCGATTGGGCAAGGAAGGGGCCGAGGAACTGACGCGCGTCCTCAACGCATACTTTTCCACCATGATAGACCTGGTGCGAAACTATGGGGGCCAGGTAATAAAGTTCGGCGGGGACGCCCTCACCTGCGCGTTTCTGAACGAGCCGCTCGTTGGGCGGAGTGGCATTCCGCCTTACGGCGAGGAGCAACCAGAGGCCGCACCAAATCAGCACGCACACCTCGTGCGTGTCTGTGCCTGCGCCCTGGCGATGCAGGACGAGATGGAGCAGTTCCAGGAGGTCCGGACGCGAGGGGGCACTTTTGAGCTGCGGATGAAGATCGGCATCAGCGCCGGACCGGTGCTTTTCCTGAGCCTGGGTGACCGGCAGGAGGGATTGGAATACGTGCTGGCCGGCCATCCGCTTGACCGCATGGCGGAGGCGGAACACCATGCCACGGCCGGAGAAGTGGTGATCGATACCGAGTGCCTGGCGGACGGCAGCGCAAGCTGGGATGATCTTGGGGTCGTCATCGGTGAGAGGCGGGACGGTTTCTCGCCAGTGGAAAAGCTGACGCGGACCGTGGAGAAGGCAGAGGGAAAAGAGGTGGACTGGGCTGGTTTGAGCGAGGACGTGAGCAAAGGGATGACGGCCCAGTTGGTGCCCTACTTGCCACCGACGGTGTACGAACGGATCGTGGAAGGCCAGCGCCAGTTCGTGGGGGAGCACCGTCGCGTGGTTAGCCTCTTTGTCAACTTTCTCGGGTTGGACTATGATGGCGACCCTGAAGCAGGACACAAGTTGCAGCGTTACTTTGTCGCCATGCAAGAAATCATCCACCGTTTTGGAGGACGGCTGAACTGGATCAGCACCGGCGACAAGGGCAGCCTGCTACACCTCATCTTTGGTGCACCGGTGGCCCACGAGGACGACGAGGTACGGGCCGTTGGATGCGCCCTGGAGATGCAACAGCGGGTCGCACAATCGGGTGAATTGTCATTCATCGCCGACCAACAGATCGGCATCTCCTCAGGAGACGTCTTTGCCGGGGACGTTGGCTCCGAGCGGCGACGGGGGTACACCGTGATGGGAGACGTGGTCAACCTCTCGGCGCGGCTGATGCAGGCGGCTGGGACAGGCCGTATTCTCCTGGACCAACGCACCGCACGGTATGCAGGCGGGGATTTCATCTGCGAAGAGCTGGAACCCATCCGGGTGAAGGGCAAACAGGAGCCGGTCGCCGTCTGCCAGGCGGTGGGGCTCCAGGAGGGGAGCAAGGCATGGCTTGATGGAGGGGCGAGGGCCCGGCGGCGGGAGTCGCCCTTCGTGGGGCGCCAGCAGGAGCTGACGCAGTTGGAGACCATCGTCGAGCGGGCGGTGACCGGGCACGGCCAGTTGCTGGTCATCGCCGGCGAGGCAGGGGTGGGCAAGAGCCGCCTGCTGGAGGAACTGGTGACCACGGCCCGGCAGAAGGCGCCGGGCATGTACGGCCTGGGGGGGGACTGCCTCTCCTACGCCTCCCAGACACCCTACCTGCCATGGATCGATCTCCTCACCGGCTTGTTCGGTCTGCGACCCGGGGAAGCCGAGACGATCGAGGATCGGGTGCGCAGAATAGAACAGCGCCTGGTGGCAGCCGACCCTGAGCTGGGGAACTGGGCGCCGTTGATGGGCCAGCTTCTGGGTCTGCCGGTACCCGACAATGAGTTGACCGCCTCACTGGATGCCCAACTGCGAAAGCAGCGTACGTTTGACATCACGCTCAACCTGTTGCGACATCAGGCCAGCCAGACACCTCTCTTCCTGATGGTCTTTGAGGACGTACACTGGATCGACACCATCTCGTTGGAGCTGCTGAACTATGTGGCTCGGAACATCACCGATCACCGCATCCTCCTGGTGGCACTCCACCGGCCCTCGATCGAGCTTGCCGAGTGGGCGAGATATGACCATCACCACCGGATAGACCTCACGGATCTGTCAGCGAAGGATGCCCTGAGTTTGGTCAAACTCAGACTGGGAATGGAAACAGTGCCAGAGCAGCTTCTGGAAAAGGTCCTGCAGGAGGAGGAACAGACCAACCCCTTCTTTGTGGAGGAGTCGATCAACTCCTTGATCGATCGCGGATACTTGGTGGAGTCCAACGGTCAAGGATACCAGTTAGTGGGAGACCTGACCCAGGTGGAGATCCCCGACAGCATCCAAGCACTGGTGATGAGTCGCATCGACCGGCTGGACGAGAGCAGCAAGCTGACGGCAAAGGTGGCTGCCGTCATCGGAAGCCGGTTCAGGCGTCTGATGTTGCAGGGCATCTATCCGGTAGAGATCACCACGGAGAGATTGTGGGAGAACCTGAGCACGCTGAACGAGCGAGACTTGACCCCATTGGACACGCCAGCTCCCGAGTGGGAGTATATGTTCAAGAACATCATCACGCGTGACGTGGCCTACGAGAGCCTGCTGTTTGCCCACCGACGGGAGTTACACCACCGGGTGGGGGAGTATGTGGAGCGAGCGTATCCTGACAGTCTGGAAGAGCACTATGAACTCCTGGCGCACCACTACTATCAGAGCGGCGATCCGGACAAGAGCTGGGAGTACCTGATCAGGGCCGGGGACAAGGCCAAAGATCGATACGCCAACGAGGCAGCCATCACCCAATACAAGCAGGCGCTATCCATAGACTTTGGGCCACAGCCGGATAAGGGGCCACAGGACGTATATCGCGTCCACGAGTCACTGGGCGATGTGTATCGGCTTATCGGACAATATGAAAACGCACTGGAGAGCTATGGGGAGGCCCTCAGCCACGAGCCCCCTACCATCACTCAGATTGCCGAGATTCGGCGCAAGATAGCCAGGACCCGGGCGCGCCAAGGACGGTATGACGAGGCGATGCTCCACGTGCGTATGGCCCACACCACGCTGAGCGAGGAGCCGCAGACGCCGGAGATGGCCCGCGTTTACAGCGACATGGGGTGGATCGCGATGCGACAGGGGGACTATAAGGAAGCACTGCGGCTATGTGCTCAGGGATTGGATGTGGCGGAGAATCTACCCGCCGATGACAGGAGCGATCGCGTCAGGGTCAGATTGGAATACACCCTGGGCACAACCTATTGGCGGATGGCCGAATATCATCAGGCGATCACACATTTCGAGACCTGCATCTCGATGTGGGAGAGCATCGGTGAATTGCAGAGAATGGGTGACGTCTATAACAACCTGGCAGTCGTATACTGGAGTCAGAGCGACTATGCACTGGCGGCCAAGTACTTCCGGGAAAGCCTAGAGATCAGCCAAAAGATCGGCGATACCTACGGAACGGCAATGTGCCTAAACAACCTGGGGGTCATCTACTACACGCTGGGTGATTACGCCCGCGCCATCGAGCACTATGAGAAAAGTCTCGGCACTAGGAGGGAGATAGGTGACCAGCTGGGGATCGCTGACGTATACACAAATCTGGGGGAGGTCTATCACAGTCTGGAGGATGACGAGAAGGCGCTTGGTTACCTTCAGGAGGCGGTCGGGCTGTACAGGGAGATCGGCTCCAAGACCAACCTGGTTGATGCGTACAGGCTCCTTGCTGAAGTAGAGTTGGAGCTGAGCGATACAGATGAGGCTCTGGAATACTGCCAGCTCTCTCTAGATCTCGCCCAGGAGATCGGCGATCAGGAGTACGAGGGCATAGCCCGTCGGGTGCTGGGACAGATACACCGCGCCAGCGGCAGGTCCGAGGAGGCCAAACAGTATCTGCAGAGCAGCGTCGAGACGCTGATGACGATCGGAAACAAACTGGAGCTGGGGAAAAGCCACTACGAGCTAGGGATCACGCTCTCGGCAATGGGATTGGAGGAAGGGCGGGCGCAGTTAGAGAACGCCATCCAGATATTCGATGAGCTGGGGGTGGAAGGGGAGTTGGAAAAGGCGCGGGCGGCGCTGGCCGATATGTAGTCGGGTTCAGACCAACACCAGCAGCCCTGCCAGTCCCACCAGCGCGACGGCTGCGCAGGTCTGCGGGATGCCAAGCACCGGCACGAACAGCACCGCGCCGAGCAGCGCCCCCACGCATCCCCCCGCTAGATCGGCTCCGTACAGCCCACCCGCCACGCGACCCGCGTCCCCGTGGATCAGCGCGACCGCCAGGGGAAAGGCCATCCCCGTGAGCAATCCCGCCACGAGCGCCAGCAAAGGAAACACGAGCGCCGGCGCGGGAACAGGCAGCGAGAGGATCAGAGGGAAGAGAGCACTATAGATCACGACGGCTGACTGTATGGAAATCAGCATCCTCTTGATCCTGCGCCCATCCGCGGCGCGTTGCCTACCAGACGCCAGCCGCTGCCCCACCGCCCCCCCTAGCGCCAGTCCGGCCATCAACGTCGTCACGATCAGGCTGACCTGGGCATAGATGGTGCCGTGCAGCACCTGGAACCCAAAGAGGATCACCACCTGCAGCGTCATCTCCGCCAGACCGATCGTGCCAACCGCAAACGACACGGCCCACCGTGTTGACCGCTCCCCTGTAGTCGCACCCAGGACAGGTCTGACCGAGCCAGACCGCCAGCGCACCAGAAGCACGAGGATCACCAGAGGCACCACCACCCACCACAGGCTGAGCAGCCCCGCACTTTCATAGACCCGGCGCAGGATTGGGATCTGCCCCGAGTCCCCGGCAGGATAAAGACGGGAGAACCACAGCGCCAGATCGTAGTAGTAGCAGATGGGCGCCAGGTCCCGATTGAGCCGCACGCCCGCCGTCCCCTCCAACTGGGCTCGTACCCCGGCAAAACGATCGCTGGTAAAGACGTACTCGATGGCGCCGGGAGTCACCCACCCGGTCTCGACGCCGCGCTCGGCCAGCCGCCCTGCCAGCACGCCGGGTTCGGTCTCCAGTGGAGCATCGGAGGCCAGGTAGAAGTTATGTTCGCCAGGGAGCACAACCACCTCCGGAAACACCGCCCGCAGGGTGTGGTAGACACTGGCGTTGCGCCGTGCCAGCTCGCGGTTCCAATAGTTTTCCGCCGAGGGCAAGCCCAGGCTAAAGACCCCACCAGTACCAAGCGCCGCCCGCACCTCAGCAAAAAACTCGCGGGTGTAAAAGCGGTTGAGCGCGCCCGTGGAAGGCTCGGGCAGGTCGAGGATGATAACGTCAAAGACGCGGTTCGCCCGCTTCACGTAGAGTCGACCGTCGGTGAGAACCAACGAGACGCGGGGATCGCTCAGAACGGCCCCATCCTCCGGGGGCAAGTGGGCCTGCGCCGCCTCGATCAGCAATGGATCGAGCTCCACGTAGGTCACGCCGTCGACGGGGTGTTTGAGGATCTCGCGCAGGTCCCCGGCCACGCCCCCACCCACAAGCAGGACCTGGCGCGGATCGGGATGTATCAGCAACGGGAAGTGAGCCACCTCCTCCGGAAACGAGAGCCCCTGAGTCTCAAAGGCCAGCAGGCCGTTTTCGAAAAAGACGCGCTGCCCGTCCCGAGCCTGGACCGTGAGACGACCGTAGGGGGAGTCGGCGGCAAAGGCCAGATCGGACCATTGCCAAGAGAGTGTGAGACTGTGCAGGTGTGGGCCCGCAAGGAGTGCAAGGACGGCCATCGGAACAAAGCCGAGCAAAGAGCGTCTCAGGTTCCAGGTCTTGGGTCTCAAGAGATGGGGGGCTACGGTCAGATTGACGGCAGCGACGAGGAGGGCGGTCTGGAAGGGATCGAGCCACCGGATGAGGGCGAAACTGAAGAGCAAACCACCGACGACCGCACCGGCGCTTTCCAAGACATAGGCCTGGCCTGCGTCGCCGCCCCGCTCGACCATCAGCCGCGTACCCAGCGTGAACAGGGCGCCGCCCAG
>CAYUIS010000007.1:45819-49333 GCA_964444825.1 uncultured Anaerolineales bacterium
CGCCGCCCCGCTCGACCATCAGCCGCGTACCCAGCGTGAACAGGGCGCCGCCCAGCAGGCACAGCGGCGCTAGGACGACGACGACGGCGCCCACCAGCGGTCCAAATCCAACCAGGGCCCCGGGCATGATCCCCAGCAGCGTCCGGGAGCCGCGCACCAGACCAATCTGGAGGGAAAGCAACAGCGCCTGCAGCATCAAGCCCACGGCGAACGCGCGTTGCCCCCACTCTCCTTCCCATCGTTTCCCTCGGCCTTGCTCCGGACGGGGGCGGGGGGGCAGCCGTCCCAAGCCCCAGGAACCGACCGCCACCCAGGCCAGCCAGACGGCCAACACGATGCCAAAGAGCAATTCGTTGCCGTACAGGGTGGCGACCAGTTCGCGCATCAGCACGACCTGCGCGATGGTTGCGGTAAAGCCAACGGCGGCCAGCCCGATCCTCATATCGCCCCCACGCTGATCAGGTAAAGCACAGCCTCCTCCTGGCCGTCCAACGCGAGCAGCTCGTTGAGCTGCTCGTCGAGGAAGGCGCCGACGGCGCAGGCCCCCAGGCCCATCGCGGTGGCCGCCAGGTACAGGTTCTGCCCAACGTGTCCAGCCTCCAGCAGGACGTAACGGTAGGTTCGCTCCCGATACCGCCAGCGCGTGCGCTGGAAAATGGCCGAGAGGACAAAGCAGACGCTGGCGGTTCCAAGAAACTCCTGCCACAGCCCGGCCGCCATCAGCACGCCGCGAAGGTCGCCCGACTGAATCCGTTCCAGCTCGTGCTCCCTTGCGGCATAGTGATAGAGCCCCGGTTCCAGCCCTGCAACATCGTGCACCACAGCGTACAGCTCGATCGGGTAGAGAGCACCCGCCGACGGAGCGGCACGAAACCCCCGCCGCTGATCGGTAACACCCTGGGCAGCGTGCAGCAAGCGCGAGAGTGCCCCCAGGGCAAGCGATCCGGCGGCGTAATCGCGCACGGAGCGACGCCTCTCGATCGCCTCATCCAGACTCAACCCCTGATAGTCCTCGGGGCCAGAGTGGGGATCGGGCAACACGACCCGCTCGGCATCGGGGTAGGTTTTGACCTGGCTCGGCCGGCCGCCCCAATCCAGCAGTGTCCCCAGCGCTCCGGAATAGCTGGGTTTGCTCCATTGGTGATATAGGTCACCGATATCGGCGGGCCCCTCAGGAAGAGAGACCCTCGCCGACGGCCGGCTGGGCATCAGCCAGCCCAACACATACCCACCGGCAGCCGCCAGCGCGGAGGCAATAAGCTGGCGGCGGGCCACGAGCGGGCCGCGCTCAGGTGAGGGTTTGATCGGCTGCGCGGTCCGTGCCGGCCGTCCCAGTCGCCGCCTCAGGTAGGCGGTCACCCGCCCCCAGTTGAGGGCCAGGTGCAACAGGATCAGTCCGACGCAGACGGTGCCCGCATAGTGGTGCAGAAAGAACTGGGGAAAGCCGAACAGGCCAGCTACCAGCCCGCTGACAGCCACGTAGAGGCCGCTCAGGAACATAACGGCGATCACCAAATAGTCCAGGTCCTTGCGTCTCATGATAGCCTCCTGCACGCCCTGGGCGCAGAGGGGGAGCGCCCGATAGAGGATGGGCGTAGACGGCAATCGGGTCAACACACTCGCGCTGCAGCTATGATACCACAGGAATGGCATGCACTCAACCTGACCTGGGCGTGTCCGAACCGTCGATCAGGGCTATATGAGGCAATCGTGTGTTCCGACAATTGCCCCGTCCTCCAGATGCGAAAACCTTAAGGATTTCTTAGGTAGTGGCTATTTACTTGCCCACGATTCTGTGCTATTATACTCACAGGGGGGCACAAGCAAGCATGGCCTCTGCTGGTGCCTTATCAACCTGCACCACTCATCGCCGCGTTCACCGCACGAGCACGAGGAGATCATATGAACACCATCAGATCGAAAGGCACCCTCGCTGTTCCACTGAGCCTGGCCATCTTTGCGTTCGCCCTCTTGGTAGGCGTACTGGGCTCGGGGCCGCAGGTGGCGCTGGCTCAACCGCCACGGGACGAGGTCAGCGGGATTTTCACCACGCCCGTGACCTGGACGCTGGCAAACAGCCCTTACACAATGACGGGCGATGTCACCGTCAACGCCGGCGTGACGCTGACTATCGAGCCGGGGGTGGTGGTCAAGGGGCAGGACAACAAGGAGTTGCAGATTCTGGGCCACCTGGAGGCGGTGGGCACATCTGCCCAGCCAATCACATTCACCTCAGAGTCGGACAGCGGGCCCAACGAGTGGGCTGGACTGGTGTTCGACGGGGGCACGGGCAACCTGCGCCACGTGACGGTGCGCTATGGCGGTGACTATGACAACAGCGGCCTGCCCAACAGCAACCACGGCAGCAACATCGCGGTGCGGGGTGTGATGACGGGGGAGGTGCGCATCGAGAGCAGCCGGGTGGTGAACCAGAACCGCACCAGCTATCTTGACTATGGACTGTATGTGGAGAACAGCCGGGTGGTAGTGAGCGACACGGTGTTGAGTGGCAACGGCAACAACGCCCAGGACTATGCGCTCCACGCCACCGGCGCCAGCACGGTGACCGTCACAGGAAGCACGTTCCAGGACAACACAGGCTACGGACTGTTTGCGACTGATAGCGTCGCTCTCTGGGTGTCGGACACCACCTTTGCTGGAAACGGCAATTATCCACTGCGCTCTGGGGCACATAACCTGCACCAGGTGCTTGGAGCCAACACCTTCAGCGACAACACTCCCAACCGGCTGTTGACCTGGGGTACTCTGGAGGCCAGTTCCACATTGCCCGGGACCAACGGGCTGGCGGGGTATGAATTCGAGGATGATCTAAGGGTTCCAGGGGGTAATACCTTGACTTTGATGCCTGGCGCAACCGTGATGGGGCAGGGCTACGTTGAACTACAGGTTCTGGGCCATCTGGAGGCGGTGGGCACATCTGTCCAGCCGATCACGTTCACCTCGGCGACGGACAGCGCACCCAACGAGTGGACAGGACTGGTGTTCGACGGGGGCACAGGTGACCTGCGTCACGTGACGGTGCGATACGGGGGTGATAGTGGCAACAGCGGCCTGCCGAACAGCAACCACGGCAGCAACATCGCGGTGCGGGGTGTGGCCGATGGAGAGGTGCGCATCGAGAGCAGCCAGGTGGTGAGCGAGAACCGCAGCGGCTATCTTGACTATGGGTTGTATGTGGAGGACAGCCGGGTGGTGGTCAGCGACACGGTGTTGGCTGACAATGGCAACAATGACCAGGACTATGCGCTCCACGCCACCGGCGCCAGCACGGTGAAGGTAGTAGAGAGCACATTCCGGCGTAATAGTGGCTATGGCGTCTACGCGAGTGGCGTCATCACCCTTGCCGGATGCAGCTTCGAGGACAATGGCAGCTATGGCCTGTATACAGACGACAGTACACCCGCGTGGGTATGGGATAGCACCTTCGCCGGGAATGCAGCCCATCCGCTGCGCACGGGGGCATTCAACCTTCATCGGGCGATGAGTGGTAACA
>CAYUIS010000007.1:49433-55777 GCA_964444825.1 uncultured Anaerolineales bacterium
AACGGCTACTACAACACCGACTATGCACTCTACGCCACCGGCGCCAGCACGGTGATGATGGCGGCGAGTGCATTCCAGGGTAATAGCGGCTATGGCGTCTATGCCGGTGGCGTCATCACCGTCGCCGGGTGTACCTTCGAGGACAATGGCAGCTACGGCCTGTACACAGGCGACAGTACACCCGCGTGGGTATCGGGCAGTACCTTTACCGGGAACGGTGCCCATCCGCTGCGCACGGGGGCATTCAACCTTCATCGGGCGATGAGTGGTAACACCTTCTCCGGGAACACACCCAACCGGCTGCTGACCTGGGGTCCGTTGGAAGGCACGATCACCTTTCCTGGCGGCACAGGCCTGGCAGGGCTGGAACTGGAGGACGACCTGACCGTCCCGGCGGGGATGGCGCTGACAGTGGAGCCAGGCGCGGCGGTGATGGGGCAGGGCTACGTTGAACTACAGGTTCTGGGCCATCTGGAGGCGGTGGGCACATCTGTCCAGCCGATCACGTTCACCTCGGCGACGGACAGCGCACCCAACGAGTGGACAGGACTGGTGTTCGACGGGGGCACAGGTGACCTGCGTCACGTGACGGTGCGATACGGGGGTGATAGTGGCAACAGCGGCCTGCCGAACAGCAACCACGGCAGCAACATCGCGGTGCGGGGTGTGGCCGATGGGGAGGTGCGCATCGAGAGCAGCCAGGTGGTGAGCGGATACCGCGCCAGCGGTTACACCAGCTACGGGCTGTACGTGGCAGACAGCCGGGTGGTGGTGAGCGACACGGTGTTCCAGAACAACGGCTACTACAACACCGACTATGCACTCTACGCCACCGGCGCCAGCACGGTGACGGTGGCAGGGAGCACGTTCCAGGACAACTCAGGCTACGGGCTTGAGGCGCCGGATGGACCGATTGTGGGGGTGTCAGACAGCACTTTTACCGGACATGGCAACTACCCATTACAAACCGGGGCGCAGAACCTGCACCAGGCACTGAGCGGCAACACCTTCACCGGCAATAGCCCGAACCGGCTGCTGACCTGGGGTTCCTTGGAAGCCAGCGTCACCTTACCCGGGACAAATGGCCTGGCGGGATACGAACTGGGGAACGACCTGACCGTCCCGGCGGGGATGACGCTGACGGTGGCGTCCGGCGCGGCGGTGATGGGACGGAACAACGTCGAGTTGCAGGTGCTGGGGCATCTGGAGGCAGTGGGTACGGCAGGGCAGCCGATCACGTTTACCTCAGCGGAGGACAGCGCGCCCCGTCAGTGGGCAGGATTGGTCTTTGATGGCGGGACGGGCGAGATGCGCCACGTGACGGTGCGGTATGGCGGTCAGGACAACAGCCTGCCAGGGTACACTGGCAGCAGCATCGCGGTGCGGGGTGTGACCGATGGGGAGGTGCGCATCGAGAGCAGTCACGTGGTGAGCGGGTACCGCGCCAGCGGCTACGCTGGCTACGGGCTGTACGCGGCAGACAGCCGCGTGGTGGTGAGCGATACGGTATTCCAAGACAATGGCTACTACACCTCCGACCATGGAATCTATGTCGGCGGCGTCAGCACTGTGACGCTGCAGCGCCTCGCCGTGACCGACAACGTCGGCGACGGCATCTACTTCGCCCCTGATTTCACGACCGCCTGCATCCCTGCCGCCACGATAATCAACTCTGCCATCAGTAGCAATGAGGGCTATGGATTGCGCAATGAAAGCGGGCTGTGGGTGGATGCCCGAGGTAACTGGTGGGGCGACGCCAGCGGCCCCAGCGGTGAGGGCCCGGGCACGGGCGATGAGGTCAGCGAGGACGTGGAATACCTCCCCTGGCTGCCGGAGCCAGGCCTTGCTTTCGTGTCCAGTATGACCGACGCCGGTGAGCTTGTGGCGTGGCGGGACCTGAGCTGGATCGCCACTGGCGGCATCACGGTGGCGGTGCGGGTGGGCAACACCTGGCCCCCCGACGCGCACTGGACCGAATGGGTCGCCTTTACGAGCCTGCCGGCTGACCTGGGCGGGCTACCCCCCAGCCGCTATCTGGAATGGTCCGTTATCTCGACTGCCGTGCCCAGCGCGGATGATATCGTCGTCTCCCACGGCCTGTTCACTCACACCATCGTCGGCGGCCCGATCTCGGGCGACACCACCTGGCGGGCGGCAGACTCCCCCTATCTGGTCGCCGGGAGCAACATCCTGGTCTACCAGGGCACGACGTTGAACATCGAGCCAGGCGTGAGCGTCTGGTTCAGCGACACGCGGGCCATGCAGGTAGACGGTACACTGCTCGCACTGGGAACCGACGCTCAACCCATCACGTTTACTTCCTGGCATCCGCAGGGCCAGAAAGATGATTGGGGCAGCATCGCCTTTAGCGCACTCGCCCAGGACGCCAGCTTTGACGGTGACGGCAACTACCTGAGCGGATCAGCCCTGCAACACGTGACGGTGGAATACGGCGGGGCAGGCATCGTCGAGTACGCGGTGGATGGCCCCAATACGGCCGTCTATGCAGATCATTGCACCATCCGGACCAACGGCGCCGGCGGGCTGCGGGTGGGCGGAGGTGACAACTATCTCACTGACAACACGGTGAGCGCCAATGACGGCGCGGGTATCCATAGTACCAGCTCTGTCGCCGTCATCTCAAACAACACGGTTGTTCAGAATGTTGCATCGAGCTCCGGTGGCGGCATCTACAACTCTGGCAATGGAGCGATCACCCATAACACCGTCATTAGTAACGCCACCAGCCAGGACGGTGGCGGTATCTACAACAGCGGCGCTGCGATGGTGTCGGATAACACCGTCATCGGCAACCAGGCCGCCACTGGTGGCGGTATCTACAACGACGGTGGCGAGACGGTATCCCACAACACTGTCACCGGAAACCGGGCGTCCTCCAAGGGTGGCGGTATCTACAGCAGCAGCGGCAACGACACCACGGTGAGCCACAACACCATCGTCGGCAACCAGGTCTATTCCCCAGGTTCCACAGCCCACGGCGGCGGCATCTATTGTCAGAACTGCGCGGTTTCCCACAACACGGTCACGTCGAACATTGCCCACGCTTGGACCGCTGCCTACGGTGGCGGCATCTACAGCTCTGGTCCGTGCACGATTTCCAACAACATTGTCACCGACAATCAAGCCTATTACTCTGGCTCTTCCCCTTCCTACCAGGCTATGGGGGGTGGCATCTACGGCGTCAGTGGCGGCATAGTCGAGAACAACGAGGTCCGATCCAACAGCGTGTCCGGCGCCAATGCATACGCCGGTGGCGTCTACTGCAGTGATGGCTCCCTGCACGGCAACACTATCCTGAGCAACACGGCCCAGGGGAACGCCGGCGGCGTGTATTGGGTCTCCAGTGGTAGTGAAGTGCTGCACAACACGATCGTAAGCAACACCACCCCGGGGAACACCGGCGGTGTTTATGTCTTGAGCGGGTATGCGGCGATCAATCACAACGACATCTCTGGCAACAGCGGCTATGCCCTATTCAACAACAACCCAAAACCTGCGGACGACAGACGCCTGGACGCGCGCTACAACTGGTGGGGCACAACTGACGAGAACGGTATCCGTGGCTTGATCTATGATTGGTTTGACGACCTCAACGTGGGCTTTGTGGACTTTAGCCCCTATCTGTTCGGCCAGCCAAATCTGAGCCCGGCGGGGGTCAACTTGAGCGGGCCTGCGGCCGGTCTGGTGAGCACGCTCTACAGCTTTGACGCGAGCGTCTATCCCATCGCCGCCGTCAAGCCGATTAGCTACGTCTGGCAAGCGACGGACCAGTCGCCAGTCACCCACACGTTGGACACGCTGTACGACACGACCGGCTTCACCTGGCTCATTACCGGCACCAAACGTATCACCCTCACCGCTAGCAACCGCGAGGGCGCCGCCGTCGTCACACACACGATCAGCATCGCATCTCCTGCCACAGCCGACGCCTTCGAAGTGGATGACACCTGTCCCCAGGCCCGGGATATCGCCACTGACGGTTCGACCCAACTCCGCACTTTCCATACGACCGAGAATGTGGACTGGGTCACCTTCGAGGCCGTCGCCGGCACCACGTACGTCATCGAGGCCACGACTCCCGTCGGCTCCAGCGCCGACGTCAGCCTGGAGCTTTACGACGCTTGCGACGGCGCCAAGCAGGATGGTCAAGACCCGGTCTTTAGCCCTGATGTGAGCCTGACTTTTGACGCACCCGCCAACACCCCGCTGTACCTGCGCCTGGAGGATGTTGGCGCGGTCATAGGCGATGAGGGAGCAGCCTACTACCTGTCGGTGCGCGCCCTGAGTCAGGCCGCTGATCCAGGGGCCGTCGTCCTGGTGGCTGGCAAGAGAAAAAACAACGACCCCTTGCAGCCCAACATCTACAACGTGACCAACGACGTCTATCGCCTCTTTCTGGCCAACGGGTACACGAGTGAGCGTATCTATTACCTGGCGGCCGACACGGGGTTGGATGCCGACGGGGACGGGATGTCCGACGTAGACGCGCTATCCACGAAGGGCCACCTGGAGGAAGCGATCACCCAATGGGGGGCCAGCAGGGTGGACGAGAATCATCCCTTCACGCTCTATCTGATGGATCACGGCGCTTATGACCTATTCTACTTGAACCTGCTGAGCGGGGCGCCGGAAACGGTGACGCCGCTCGAGTTGACCGGCTGGCTGGATCAGTTGGAGGCAGCAGCCCCAGGCGTCAAGGTGAACGTGATCTTAGAGGCATGCCATTCGGGCAGCTTTATCAACGAGTCCCCACAGATGCTCAGCAAACCGGGACGGGTAGTGGTCGCTTCGACCGGCGCTTATCCAGTCGCTTACGCCTCTCAGAATGGCGCGATGTTCTCCGACGCCTTTGTGGCCGCACTGGGGCGGGGGATGAGCCTGAACAGCAGCTTTGCCGAGGCGAGGTGGACGCTGCAGCAGGCCCATCCCGACCAGACTCCCTGGCTGGACGACAACGGCAATGGAATACCGAACGAGGTCGAGGATGGGCGGGAGGCAGCAAAGCGAGGATTTGCCTATGCGGGGACCTTTAGCGACCTGCAGTGGCCGCCCTACATCCTGGAGGCCCTGGTCAGGCAGGCGGACGGCATAATCAAGGCGCAGGTGCAGGCCCAGGAAGGGAACGCCGTGTCGACCACGTGGGCCTTGGTCTACTCGCCGTCGTACGAACCGCCGCCTCCGGGGGAGGATATGGTCAGGGATGAGGACGATCCCAACGTGGACAAAGTGGCGCTGCAGGACCCGGATGAGGATGGTATCTATATCGCGTTCCACGGTTTTGTGGAGCCCGGCACATACCGGGTGGTGATCTATGCCATAGACGACAGGGGACTGAGCGCCAGGCCCAGAGAGGCAGACTATGAGGTGGTAAACCACGCGCCCGTCACGCCTTTCAGCCCGGTTCCGGCTGACCGTGCATCGAACGTCCCCATCACGCAGTTGTTGAGTTGGCAGGGAAGCGACATTGACGGAGACCCGGTGACCTACACCGTGGCGTTTGGGACAGCCAGCCCGCCGCCGGTGGTTGCGCCGGTGGTGACGACGACGACGTACGACCCCGGCCTGCTGGTTTTGGACACGACCTACTACTGGGGCATCACGGCCACGGATGGGCTGAGCGTGAGCGTGGGTGGAATGTGGCAGTTTACGACCGCTCCTGCCGCTACGGGAGACTTTTGGGTATATCTGCCGCTGGTAGTACGAAACGACTAACTGCAAATCGATCTGCCGGTCGAGCCAGAGCGCAAGTGCTGAGGGAGATCATTGCTCCACTTGGGCGCCGGTTCGTTGGGGCCTCCTGCAGGCCTCTGTGCCCAAGAACGATCTCACCTGCCTATTTACTTCACAGGGTTTTCTGCTATTATAGATGGGGGACAGTACGACTGGACGTAGCCCCTACACATATCGTACCAGCTTTGCCATTCATCGCCGCGTTCATGGCACTGGCACGAGGAGGTCACATGAACATCTTCAGATCGAAGCGCATCCTTGTCCTTCCGTTAAGCCTGGCCATCTTACCGTTCGCCCTCTTGGTAGGCACACTGGGCTCACGGCCGCAGGTGGCGCTGGCCCAACCGCTGCGGGACGAGGTCAGCGGGAACATCACCACGACCCTGACCTGGACGCTGGCAGACAGTCCCTATACGATGACGGGCGACGTCATCGTCAACGCCGGCGTGACGCTGACTATCGAACCGGGGGTGGTGGTCAAGGGGCAGGACAGCACTGAGTTGCAAGTGTTGGGCCACCTGGAGGCGGTGGGCACCGAAGGGGACCCGATCCTCTTCACCTCGGCGACCGACAGTGGACCCAACCAGTGGTCG
>CAYUIS010000007.1:55877-60313 GCA_964444825.1 uncultured Anaerolineales bacterium
GTTCAGCGGCAACGCCTACAACACCGACGGTTACGCCCTCTACGCCACCGGAGCGAGCACCCTCCTCACCGTCACCGCCAGCACCTTTGCGAACAACCAGGGCCACGGGCTCTACGCCAGCGGTGTGGTCTCGATCACCGCTTCGACCTTTGAGGATAACGAGGGCGACGGCTTGTACGCTGCCAGCGGCACCGGCACGGTCACAGATTCGACCTTCGAGGGCAACACCGGTTACGGACTCTACGCCGCCAGCGCCGCCGTCACCTTCACCCACAACACCTTCCACGGCAACGGTTGGGCGGTGGGGGTGGACCCGGACAACCTGGACGGGATCACCTATCACGACAACACGATCAGTGGCAACACCCACAACCGTCTGGGGATCGGCGCCGGCTCGGTGCCCAGCGGGACCCACCTGTCGATCATCAGCCTGGGGGGACGCGAGGGCTACGTGCTGGCGGGTGACGTCATCGTCCCGGTCACGGTCACCTTGACCGTCGATCCGGGCGTGACCGTGATGGGGGAGAACAACGTGGAACTCCAGGTGCTGGGCCACCTGGAGGCGGTGGGCACCGAAGGGGACCCGATCCTCTTCACCTCGGCGACCGACAGTGGACCCAACCAGTGGTCGGGGTTGGTGTTCGACGGGGGCACGGGCAACCTGCGCCACGTCACCGTCCGCTACGCCGGACACGGGAACAGCATCGGCACCCGTGGCAACATTGGGGTGCGCAACGGGGAGCTGCACGTCGAGAGCAGCCGGGTGATCAGCGAGTCCAACTATTATGCCAACTATGGCCTGTATGCGTCCAATAGCCAGGTGGTGGTCAGCGACACGCTGTTCAGCGGCAACGCCTACAACACCGACGGTTACGCCCTCTACGCCACCGGAGCGGGCACCCTCCTCACCGTAACCGCCAGCACCTTTGCGAACAATCAGGGCCACGGCGTGTGCATCGCTGACAGCCGGGGCATCATCAGTGACACGCTATTGAGCAGCAATGGCAGTGGCACCTCAGCCGCGGCGCTATATGTCACCGGTGTCGGCAACGTCCTAATGCAGCACACCACCGTCACCGACAATACCGGCGATGGCATCTACGTCGCCAGCAGCAGCAGCCCATCCGTCACGGTCACGCACTCCGCCATCCACGGCAACGGAGGGGAAGGCGTAGACAACGATAGCGGGGTGTCAGTGGATGCCCGCAACAACTGGTGGGGCGACCGCACCGGTCCTGGTGGGGAGGGTATCGGAACAGGCGACGAGGTGAGCGGGGACGTGGTCTACTATCCCTGGCTGCCGGTACCGGACCTCACTTTGAACGTCGTGGCCGACACCTACGACGTCGGCGGCGACGTCGTGGCCTGGCGGGACCTGAGCTGGCCCTCCACCGGCGCTGTCACGGTGACGGTGCGGGTGGGCAACACGCCTACCCCGGACGAGCATTGGTATTACTGGACCACGTTCAGCGACTCGCCAGCGTACCTGAGCGGACTGCCGCCCAGTCGTTACCTGGAATGGTTCATCTACTCGACCACTGTGCCCAGCACAGGCGATGTCGTCGTCGCCCACGGTCCCTTTACCTACACCACCAGGAGCGGCCTGATCTCCGGCCAAGTCACCTGGCGCGCGGTGGACTCGCCCTTCCTGGTCACCGGGAACAACATCTGGGTCAATGAGGGTTCGACGCTGATCGTGGAGCCGGGGGTGACCGTCTGGTTCAGCAAGACGCGGGCTATGCAGGTGGACGGTGCGTTGGTCGCCCTGGGCACCGCCGCTCAGCCCATCACCTTCACCTCCTGGTTCCCGCAAGGGCAAAAGGAGGATTGGGGCGGCATCGCCTTTGGCGAATACGCCGAGGATGCCAGCTATGACGGAAGCGGCAACTACGTGGATGGGTCGGTCCTGCAATACACGACGGTGGAATACGCCGGGGCAGGGGGTTTTGACTATGCGGTGGACGCGCCGGAGACTGCTGTTTACGTGGATCACTGCACTGTCTGGGCCAATGGCTCTGGAGGGCTGCGGGTAGGGGGGGACGAGAACTATGTCACCCACAACACCGTCAGCCAGAATGACGGCACCGGCATCCACAACACCGGTGCTCTCGCCACCTTGTCGGACAATACGGTCAGCGACAACGTCGCCTCCGGTTCCGGCGGTGGTGTCTACAACTCGGGCGGGGGCGCGGTATCTCACAACACCGTGATCAGCAATCGAGCCTCCTCCAACGGCGGCGGTATCTACAACAGCGACGGCGGGACCGTCACCGACAATACCGTGGCCGACAACCAGGCATCCCAGGGTGGCGGTATCTACAACGACGGCAGCGGGACGGTCTCGGGCAACACCGTGACCGACAACCAGGCATCCTCTGGAGGTGGTGGTATCTACCATACCGGCAGCGGTGGCACCGTCTCTCGCAATACGGTCACGACGAACACCGCCCACGCGCCCGACTCCGCCTACGGCGGTGGTATCTATAGCTCCGGTATGTGCACCGTCTCTCACAACCTCGTCGCCGGAAATGTGGCCTACTACACCAACTCCCCCTCTTCCGACAGGCCCATCGGGGGTGGGATCTATTCCGTCAGCGGCGGCGTGGTCGAGAGCAACGAGGTGCGCGCCAACAGCGCGTCCGGCGACAGGGCCTGCGCCGGGGGCGTCTACGTCAGCGATGGGTCACTGCATAGCAACACGATCGTCAGCAACACCGCCCAGGGGAACGTCGGCGGCGTGTATTGGGTCTCCGCCGGGGGCGAGATGCTCCACAACACCGTCGTCAGCAACACCACCTCGGGCAACACCGGGGGCGTCTACGTCCTGGCAGGCTACCCGACGATCAACCACAACGGATTCGCCGCCAACAGCGGGCTTGCCCTGTACAACAACAACGCCAACGACGGGCACAGCGACACGCGCCTGGACGCCCGCTACAACTGGTGGGGCACGACGGAAGAGTCCACCGTGCAAAGCTTGATCTGGGATTGGTTTGACAACTTTGACCTGGACTTTGTGGACTACGTGCCCTACCTGTTCGACCAGCCGACCCTGAGCCCGGCGGGCGTCAACTTGAGCGGCCCGGCGACCGGTCTGGTAGGCGTCAGTTACATCTTTGACGCCAGCGTCTACCCCATCGCCGCCGTTCGACCGATCACTTACGTGTGGCAGGCGACGGATCAGGCGCCGGATACGCGCACGCTGGACGTGCTCTTTGACACCACCAGGTTCACCTGGCACACGACCGGCACCAAGCGCATCACCCTCACCGCCAGCAACCGGGAGGGCACGGCGGTCGCCACCTACACGCTCGACATCGCGACCCCTTCGAGCAGCGACGCCTACGAAGTGGACGATCTGTGCACCCAGGCCTACGCCGTCCCCACCAACGGCGCAACGCAACTTCATACCTTCCACTCATCCGAGGACGTGGACTGGGCTTTCTTCCAGGCTGTCTCCGGCGTCACCTATATCGTCGAAGCCACGACCTCCGCCAACTCTGAGGCGGACGTCAGCATGGAGATCTACAGCGCCTGTGATGGCACGCCGGAAGAAGGACAGGATAACTCGTTCAGCCCTGACATCAGTTTGACCTTTGTAGCGCCTTTTGACGGTCCGCTGTACTTGCGCTTGGAGAATACGGGCGACGCGGTCGGGGGGGAGGGGGCTGCCTATTACCTCTCCGTGCGTGGTTTGGGTGAGGCGCCTGATCCGGGCGTCGTGGTGCTGGTTGCTGGCAAGAGGAAGCAGGACGACCCTTTACAGCCCAATATCCGCAATGTCACAAACTCGGTCTATCGTCTCTTCCTGGCCAACGGGTACACCGGCGACCGCATCTATTACCTGGCCTACGATCAAGATCTAGACGCTGACGGGGATGGAACGCCTGACGTAGACAAGCTAGCCACCAGGAGCAACCTGGAACAGGCAATTACGCAATGGGCAGCGGCCAGGGTGGATGCCGACCATCCCTTTACGCTGTACATGATGGATCACGGCGATTATGACCTACTGTACCTGAACCTGCTGTCTGGAGGACCGGAGACGGTGACACCGCCCGAACTCGCAGGGTGGCTGGATGAGCTGGAGGCAGCCGCCCCGGGCGTCAAGGTGAACGTGATCCTGGAGGCGTGCAAATCGGGCAGCTTTATCGATCTGGCCCAGATGATCAGCGGATCGGGACGGGTCGTGGTCGCCTCGACCGGCGCTTATCCGGTCGCTTATGCCTCGCAGAACGGCGCGGTATTCTCCGACGCCTTTGTGGCGGCATTGGGGCGGGGGATGAGCCTCAACAGCAGCTTTGCAGAGGCGAAATGGACGTTGCAGCAGGCCCATCCCGACCAAACCCCCTGGCTGGACGACAACGGCAACGGGATACCCAACGAGGTTGAGGACGGGCTGGAGGCAGCACAGCGTGGATTCGCCTATGCCGGGA
>CAYUIS010000008.1:0-10587 GCA_964444825.1 uncultured Anaerolineales bacterium
TTCCAGACCGGTGCGGCTAATACTATAAGATTATACCAGAAAACCGCCCCTCTGTCTGTAGGGAGTTCTAGACACTTTGTGTAGGGAGATCTTGACTCTTTTTTGTAGGGAGATCTAGACATGCTCGTGTAGGGAGATCTAAACATTCCTTGTAGGGAGATCTAAACATTTCTTGTAGGGAGTTCTAAACATCGTCGTGTAGGGAGGTCTTGACACTGCGGAATACCATTCCGCCCAACTGGCACCGTGCGCCGGTGACGGGACGAGAGATTCCTCGCTACGCTCGGAATGACGGGAGGGGGGGAATGACGCCTGCGCAGGGCGCACGTAATAACAAAGCGCCCGGCTATTCACCGGGCGCTGGGGTACGACAACAGCGGAGCTAGACGCTGGGATCGGCGACCCGCCCGACGAACAGGATCGCGCCCGTCTGCACGTCCCGGATCAGGAAGATAAAGGGACGATCGAGGATCATCTTGACCGGCTCCTCCGGCAGGGCGGCCGTCATTTTCATGATCACCGCGGTCGCCGCCGCTGCCTCGGTCCCCTCCTCGTCGACCGAGACGAAGGACTTGTGGATCACCTCGTCGATCGACAGGTCGCGATTACCCGTCATCCCGGAAAAGTCGGCCTTGGAGGTGAAGGCGTCCGCCATACCCATCGTCGAAAGGGCGCCGACCAGGCTGAAGGCGGACTCGAACTCGAACTTGGGCATGGTCAGCTCGATCTCCTGGAGCATCAAGTTGCTGAGCATCCGGCCAACCGCCTCGGCGCTGAGCGCGTCCTCGAAAGCCTCAAAGGTGCCGCTGTCGGGGAGCAGGATGGCCATCGCCAGCTCGTGGCCGTCGTAGGGCAGCACGACCGCCTGGTATCCATCCCCCTCGCCGTAGAGGAAGGATTCGGACTGGTACATCATCGGCACGCTGACCTCGGTCCCGTCGAGCAGGGTGAACGGGCCGTCGGTCGTGGCCCCTTCGTTAAAAGGATAGGCCCAGGCGGCGTTAAAGTAGATGGCGTTCGTCAGGATCAGGCGCGTCAGGCCGTCGATCGCGCCCTCCGGGATGAGGTCCTTGATGCGGCCCTCGGTCTCCTGGTTGGCCCAATCGTTGATGGCCGCCCGCGAGCCCTCGGGGTCGCCGACGAAATCGAGGAGCCGCAACCCGGCCCCATAGTTCTCGGCCAGGACGTCCAGGTACCCGGCCAGGAACTCGTAGTCGTTCTGCCCCCAGGTGGCGTTGACGACGTTGAGGCGGAAGCCCTTGCCGTCCTTGCCCTCGGCCCCCTCGCCGCGCTGCGCCAGCTCGAGATCCAGCGCGTTAAAGGCCGGGTGCAGGCGCTCCTGGGAGAGGATATAGTGCAGGGCCTGGGCCATCTGTTGCTCCGTCTCACCCTGGGCGCCGGCGTAGGCCATCGCCAGGGCCAGCGAGATGGAGTGGGGGGAGTAGAACAGGTTGCCGTCCCCCTGGCTGAGCTGCCGGTAGAGGTCGAAGGCAAAGCCGCTGTTCCCCTCGACCAGCGTCTCCAGGTCGGCCGGATCGACGGCGGGCGCGGTGACGCGCTCCTTGTCCGATTGGGCGACGGCTGCGGCCGGGGTGGGGCTGCAGGCGACCAGGGCCAGCAGGATCATCGCCAAAGAGGCATTGACCAGCCGGGTTCTCGTCCCGATTCTCGTTCCATTTCTCTTTCTGTGTTCCATTGGTATTCCCTCCAATTCTCGTTCTGAGAGGTCCTTTCGACCTCCCATACTCCAGACGCACGATGGGTCGAAAAGGTTCCGCGGGTGAGACCCTAAGGGTTTGGCGTATTGTGAAAACCCTTAGGGTCTCTTGACATAGATGGGGTTGCTCAGCGCCCTGACGACGAGCGCGCTGGGATTCTCGTCGAGGGGGGCGCGCGGCGGCTCGATCACCTCCGCCCGCCAGTAGGCCGGCCCGGCCGGGGTGACCTGCCACTCATAGCTAAAGTCATCGTCGGTGATGGTCGCCTCAAGGGTCTCGGAAGCCGAGACGAGGCGCAGGATATTGCCGCTCGTTTCGTCGCCATAGACGCGGCAGGTCAGGCGCAGGCTGGCGCCGGCGGGCAGGCGCAGCGCCTCGCCGATACCGGCCCTGGCCGGACCGCCAACCTGTTCGGCCGTCAGCTCGACGCAAGGTCCGGCGGGGCCCTCGGAGATGAAGACACGCCCGGCGCGGATACCTTCGATGATGGCCGGAACCGTCAGGTCCTCGGCGTAAACCCAGGTACAGGGGGTGCCGATCTCGTACCAGGTCAGCTCGCCGGTGAAGGGGGCCTGGTGCTTGTCGGAACCCCCGACGGCGACGATCCGCTGGCCCTGGCGCAACCGGGCGTCCCACGCGGCCAGCGACTGGGTGTTAAACACCACCCAGGGTCCGTTCCAGACCTCGATGCAGTCGGGCTCGATTTTATCGCCAAACTCCCAGGGCGGGCCGGTCTGCTTGGGGTGGTTGATGGAAAAGAGCTTGCCCCGCTGGCGCATCGCCCCGCGTACCTGGGCCATCTGCTCGCCGGTCGGGCAGCGAAACTCGAAAAAGGTGTCGTTGGGCCAGTCGGCGGGCCAGACGTTGGCGTGGCCGTGGTAGGTGGTGATCTCGACGCCCGGGATCAGGAGCAGGTCAGGGCTGGCGTGGGCGGGCAGCAGGGGGAGATGGCTGACGGTGTTGTGGTCGGTGACGGCGGCAAAGTCGAGGCCCTGGGCGCGGGCCGCCGCCGCCAGGTCGCTCGGGGGAGCGGTGCCGTCGGAATGGTGGGTGTGGGCGTGGAGGTCCCCGCGGTACCAGCGGGGTCCGGCTCCGGAGCGGTGCTGGGCCTGGTGCGCGATCGCGGGTGCTATGGACGCTGTCTCGCGTGGGGCGTCCGCCTTCCCTCCCTCCTTTCCCTCCTGGGGCGTCACCGTGACGCGGTAATCACAGCCCTCGGGAGCGAGTTGGTAGAGACCCAGCACGACGTGCCAGACGCCGGGCAGGATCGGGCCGGGGACGTAGCCGGGCGTCGCCTCCCGCGCGGAGATGGCGAACGTCTGTTTCGAGGAACCGGACCAGCCGCGAAAGCCCTCGGCGCTCAAAAAGCCGGCTCCTCGGGGGTCAAACAGGCCGATGTCGATGATGTTGCCGGCCTGCTGTCCGGCCTGGTCGGCTCCGACCGGATGGCTGACCCAGTAGTGGATACGCAGCCCAGTGGTGCCTGGTTCTACCTGAAAAGGCAGGAGCGGATACGGGTCCCTGGCCTGGTCCGCGGCGTTGAAATGGCCCTGCAAGATGATCTGTGTCATGATGGTTGGTCTCCAAGGTCAGAAACCAGGTTTTGTCGCTTCGCTTACACGAAAAACCTGGTTTCTCTGAATCGGTATTGTCGCCGGAGGCCGCGGTTTGTCAAGCTTTGTAGCAGCGCTATAATACGGCTGATGGTCGGCAGTGCAGAGGGAGGCCCCAGTTCACGTTTCGACGTGCCGCCGGCGTGGGAGCGGATCACGCTGTCCGCGCTGAGTGGCACGGTGCTCGTCGTGGGCGCGCCCGATACGGGCAAGTCCACGTTTGCGCGGTATCTCTACCGGCGTCTGTGCAGGCTCCATCAGCGCGTGGGCTTTATCGACGGGGATATGGGCCAGGCCACCCTCGGTCCCCCTACCACGATTTCCCTCGCCCTAAGCGAGTCGGACGGCGGCGAGGGTTTTCCACCTCTCGGCCCCCGTTTCCGCGTCTTTATTGGGGACGTCTCTCCGCGGGGCCATATGCTGCCCACCGTCGTCGGGGCGCACAAACTGGTGCAGAAGGCGGAGGATGAAGGGGCGACGGCCGTCGTGTTCGACACCACCGGGCTGGTGGACGCGGCCTGCGGCGGCGGCGAGCTCAAGCGGGCCAAGATAGAGCTGCTGCGGCCCGGCGCGGTCGTGGCCATCCAGCGGCAGGATGAACTGGAGCATCTGCTGGTCCCCCTGCGACGCAGCCGCCGCACGCGGGTGCTCGACCTGCGGGCGTCGCGCGCTGCCCGGCGCCGCGAGGCGCCCGAGCGGCAGAACCACCGGTCGGCTCGCTTCAGGCGCTACTTCAGGGAGGCGCAACCGCTGGAGGTGGCCTGGCAGCGCTGGGCCGTGTTCCCGGCTCCTGATTTTACGCCGCAGCGGCTGGTGGCCTTTGAGTGCGCCGAGGGCTTTACGCTGGGGTTGGGCATCGTCGTCGCCAGCGACCGGCAGCGCGGCGCGGTGATGGTAAAGACCCCGCTCACGTTCCGCGATTCCCTCGATCAGGTGGACGCGATCCGGCTGGGCGACCTGGCCCTCGATCCTTTTACGTTTCGGGAGTCACGGCTGCGGCGCTGAGCCAGACGCAAAAGGGCCAGATGGAAGAGTGCCCATCTAGCCCCGTGGTCAACAGTAAGGGTCCTGCGCTAACCTATCAGGGTGGTCCCTAAAGCGGCCGAGCGCTTGGGTGTTCGAGTCTCGCTCCCGGTATGGCCAAGGTCTTTGTCTCGCCGACCGCGGTGTGGCTGGCGCTATGCGGCGCGGCGCAGGCGCCGGGCGACAAGCAGCAGGAACAGCAGTCCCACCGCCAACGCGCCGTAACCGAGCGCGCCGATGCCGGTCTCAGGGACCCCGGTCTTGACGGGTCTCGGCGTGGCCGTCGCCCGGGTGCTCGTGGTGGGTGTGTTCGTGGCCTCCGCCTCCGCGACGGCTGCAGGCGTCGCTTCCTCTACCGCAGACTCAGCGTCCCCGCTGGCTGTCGGCGTCGGCTGCGCCCGGGTCGGCGTTGGCGGCTTGGGGGTAGCTGTAGGAGGCGCCGGCGTCGCGGTGGGCTCGGGCGCGTCGGTTGGAGCCGGTCTGGGGGTATTGGTGGCGTCCTCCTCCCCCGGCTGAGACGTCAGCAGTATGGCTTCGTTGGTGGCTTCAATCGACTGGTTCTGAGCCACACGATCTGTCGACATTCTGGGGTTGATCACAAAGGCCCAGACGACAAAGATGCAGATAGCAACCGCGAGCAGACCTCCAAGAGCGCCCACAAGGATGATAAAGGTACGGTTGGATCCCTCATCCTCAAGCGCCTCTACATCTTCGTCCTCGTATAGCTCTTCATCCGGGTATATGGTTTCGTACTCCATTATCTCCTCCTTGAATCGGTCTCTTGCTCTGGCGGGTCACTAGCTGGTTAGTAGCCTGATGTTTGGTGTTACCTAGAATCTATCCGCGAATTCGCTCAAACCCCTGTCTCGGGGGTCTGGTCTCGCCCCCGAGGACGGGGGCTAGAGCGCTTTTAGGATAGGTAGTTAGCGCAATACCTCCAGATTCATCAGGGGAACAAAGATCGTCTCTCCGTCTCCTACGTCCACTTCGGCGCCGCGTACTCTAGCCCCTGTCTCTATCGAGCGGGCGTGGGCGGGAAGCGCCACAACCGTGCCCGCAACGCCCATATGGGGTGCTCGTGTCACCCGTACCCGCGCGCCTTTGCGCAGCGGCGCTCCCAACTCCATCTCGGCTGGTGGCACCTCTCCACCAGGGAGGGGGATGATGATCTCGGGGCGCACCGCAGGCGAGCGGGCCTGAAACCGACTGCAGATCGACGCCGAGCGGCCAGCGTGCGTGCTGAGCAGGCTAAAGATCGGTTCGGACATCGGCACCGTGCCCATACCCTCGGTGGCGATCACGGGAAAGGGCATACGTTCCACGTCGGGGATCAGGTCAGGAGACACTCCACCGACTACGATGCCCTGCACTTGAAGCTCCGCGGCGTGGTCGAGGATCTCCTTGTCCAGTCCGGCGCCGCCCACCAGTATCATGCCGTGACAGGAGGGATCAACTGCATCAGCACCCAGCACCTGGTCGGGCAGTTCGACTGCGCATTTGAGCACACCATAGTTCTCGCCGCCGCGCCTCCCGCCGCCTCCCCACACACCCTGGATGATGGCGCCTGTCGTCTCGACGACCAGGCCTCGAGACGACAGCACGCTGGTCACCCTACCACCGATATAGGCCAGCAGTTCGAATTGAGAGGGTGGTTCCTCGATCAATAGGCGTCCAGAACCGATCGCGGTGACGATGCCCTCAATGGGGGACTTGACGGTGCGGGCGAACAGACGTCCCCGCTTGGCGAGTACCTGGCCCTCCTCGACCTCGTCACCCGGTTCGACGCGCAGATAGCGGTTGGTCCGAGACGCGGGCGTTCCGAGCTCAGAGGCTATGGGCACAATACGAAATCCGCCGGGCAGGTCGGCCCGGGCCACAATCTGCGTGGGCTCGACCCGATCGTTGATCCGCACCAGGATGTCACCCGGAGCCGGGAGCATCCTCTCGCGGCGGATGATGGTCAGCGGGGTCACCTGAGTCTCTGCGGGATAGTACACTGTGCCTATCCTCCCACGTCCCACAGCCAGCGTTGGAGCTGATCGTGACGCACTTCTGGCTTGCGGGCCAGGCGCAAGGGCCGCCCGCGCGCGTCGATGATCAGCCCGGCGAGGCCCCCACTGACCCGTCGTTTGCCACCCTTTCCAGGTCCGCCGAGGCCTACGTCGAAGCGGCGTCTGGGCTTGAGCTCCAGCACAACTTCCCGGCCAGGGGGCAGGGGCAGCATCTCCAGATCACCGTAACAAACCTCAACGTCGAAATTGCTGCCGTCATCGTAACGAACATTGACGTTGAGGATCTTTTCTCCGCGACGGGCCTGTCCCACCGGGGTCACCACGGTGGCCAGATTTACGAGAGCGCCGTTGTCCAATGCCTCGACCGCCGCCAGCGGCTTTATGCCGGCGAGGCTTCCCAGGGCTGAGGCCACACTGTGCATGTCCAGGATCAGCGTCGTCACGCCCACAGGTTGCAGGGCGTCCAGCACGATCAGGGCTGCCTGGCCCGGCTGCGGTGCGTGGGCCAGCACGCCTCCGCTGACGAGAATCGTATCGACCAGCGGCAGGAGGTCGGGGTAGATCTGGGCGCTCCCAGGCTCCCAGCCAGGGCGGGCGATATCCAAGGTAGCACGGATCACCTCACGAACGAGGGCGTGTTCCAGCCACAACTCACGTGCGTCCTGCGGGATGCTGGAGGGCCGAAGCGCATTGTTGATGACCGTCTCGAGGGCCTGATCTGCGCTCACTGCTTCGGGCAGCCAGCGAGTGATGGCTTCGGCGGTACGTCGCTCCAACAATCGCTTGCCGCCAAAGGCACTGCCTAGACCGCCCTGGATGGTCAGGGTAGGCCTCCCGTCAAAGACCGCGACCAGGGTGGTGTTGGCAGCTCCCACGTCGATACCCAGCACGCCCTTGGAGGGGTCGCCGAGGTGCCAGAGATAGTGCAGCAATCGACTAAAAGCTCTGCAAGTGGGCAAGATGGGGGTCTTGCCCCAGCCGCCGACATAGTCGATACCGGGCACAAGGCCCATTTTCTCTCGGACGTAGAGCGCGTCCAGCTCCAACTGGGCGCTGAGCAGATTCTCCTTGGTCATGGTGGGGCGCACGTTGTCCGCAACCCGGAGTTCGGTCTGCCCTTTCACCGCCTTCACGACCCGCCTGCGCAGCTCTGTATTGCCAGCGTATAGCAGATGTGGGCGCGCGTCGGCAGGCATCATCGAGCAGGCCAGCGTCACCGATCTGACCAGTTCCATCACCGGCCCTGCCGCGCCGCCGTCTGTTCCCCCGGCGATGCAGATGACGTTGGGCGCGGTATCTCGGATGAGGCGGACGGCTTTCTCCTCATTCTCGCTCGGTGTTCCCCTGCCGTCCTTCGCCATGATGGCCTTGACGAGCGAATAGGTGCCGGCCGCTGCTCGCTCGGCGCTGGCGATGCTCAGGTCCCGCACCAGGCCCCCGAGCATCACGTGGAGGGGTTCGCTGGCGCTGGCGGTCAGGGCAAAGGCATCAACTCCCTGCTGTCCCATCTCTGGTGAGATCAGATCACCCGTCTCGGTGAAAAAGCTCTGAGCGGTGACTGCCGAGATCTGCTCGACCGCGTGACGAATACCTTCCGATATGTCATTCCACGGCTGCTCGGTCGTGCTGGGAGCCTCACCGCAGGCAACAAGGCGGTACTGCCCCTCCACCTGGCCAAACAACGCGGCTTTGGACGTTACGGTGCCGCAGTCGGCCACCAGGATTGAGCTGAGACTGTGTGCTTCGGACATCCTCGTATCTCGCTAGCCACCGGCAACGATGCTGAAATAGGCGCGAATCAGGTACTGGATCCGCCCAATAAAGATCGAGTAAGAAGCGGTCAGCGCCCCGGCAAAAGCCACGGCGAGCGCAAAGATCAGGAACACACGTCCAACCCTCCCCGTTTCCCTGGCGACCAGACGCCAAATGCCTGCCAATCCGGTCTGCCCTTGCGTGGTAAAGGCAAAAGCCATCAGTGTTAGCACTGTGCCCCCAATGATGAATAAGGCGTCGAGGGGACCCAGGCGATATGCTGCCCACGAGGAGGGACTGGCCGCGTTGCCTGTCGCTCCAATCTGTGGAACGAGGGTGCCCAACAGGACACCTCCCAGCGCCACCGCTGTCCCAACACCGACGAGAAAGGCGACGGAATAGTTGCCCACGTACGCCTGCTTGGCGAAACCCTTGAACAGCAGCAGGATACCCAGCACCAAAGGTAGCACGATGGCCGGTGGATTGGCGAGCACTTGTGCAAAGACCATACCAACGAGAACGTCCCGCACCACAATGCCAAAGGAATAACCCACCAACGCGCCGACAAAGATGTGTAGGGCCAGGCGATAGAGGGGATTGTCGCCCAGTATGTAGCTAAAGACCAGAAGCGTCAGTACTGCTCCCACGATCAGGCCAATGGCGTCGGACACGACTATCCCGGGCGTCACTTTTCCCTCCTGCGCGTGCCACCAAGGGCGTGGACAATGGCGCCGACGATCATCAGTGCGATGGCGGTGAGGTGAGCAAGTGCCAGGGCGTTGAGTTGCTGGGTGGCCGGTCCTGGCGATCCCAGCAGCGTCTCGTAGCTGGCTGCGCCGCGCAATCCCAACACGGCCCCGTCCAGTTGTCCTGCGCTAGGGTCGAGGTACACACTGGCGGTTGGTTCCAGGGCCGCGCTCACCCCTGCTACGATGGGGACCTGACCATTGCCCGTCGTCTGCGTTTGCTCGATCCAGCCACGCAATTGCCCAGGTTCGGCTGTAAGCACAACGACCAGCTTTGGCGACGTGTCGACGCCGGCCAACAACTGTGAGATACCCAAGGCGTTCCCCGGTCTGTATCGTTGCTGGGGCCGCGCCTGCTCCGGTACGCCCATCCTGCGCAAAAGCTCGTCGGCCGTTGCGAGCGCCTCGGGTCGTGTGGCGACGATGGACAGCTTTGCACCCTGGTCAAGCAGATGTCCGAGGATGGGTTGAGCCACGAGATCGAGCTCATCAGCTTCCGCCGGTCCATACTCGAAAGCGACCAGGATTGTGTCGTTCGCGCTCACGTTCTCGACCGCGTCGAACAGCCCGCTCGCGGCAGGCGAATCGACAGGCTGAGTCAGGGAGGGCAGAGGGAGCATCGACACCTGTGGGGCCGTGAGTACGATCAGTGCGGCGAGTGCTATCAGCACGAGCGCCACCAGCCAGCGCTGGATCCGTTCACCTATTCTGGGACCGCGCTTCACAGCTTCTGGCTGTGTCGCCTCGGTGGGCTGTGCCAACAGGCTCTGGAGAAGCTGCGCTCGAGTCAGACTGACGTCGCTGACGGCAGGTGCAGCCGCAGGAACAGCCGGTATCTCTGTGGTATGTGTCGGGGAGATAACGCCCCGCAGCCCTTTCAGCAGGCCGTAGGTCTCTAGCGGTTCCTCCTGGACTGCGGCTGCAGGCTCCTCCTCGCGTGGGCGCATCGCCAGCATCCAATCCGGGATCTCTCCACGTTGCGGCGCATCTGGCCCGGCCGCCTCTATTTCGGACAATGGCGGCAGGGCTGGCGGCAAGCCACCAAGATCGGCAACCGCCGGCGATGGTGAGAGAACTGGTTCAGCTTCGAGTTCGGACAGCCAATCGGCGGCTTCTGCGAGTCCTGCATCCTCGGGAAACTCCATCAAGGGTGGAACGTATGGAGTCATCCCAGGCTCCGGTGAAGGGGCCTCGGCTGGAGCGATGTCCTGCAGCCAAGTGGGCACTTGTGCCGGAGCCGGTGGTGGGGCCACTTCCTCGGGCACGACCTCGGCCACGGGTGGTGGGGCCCCGACTGGCGCCATGTCCTGCAGCCAATCGGGCATTTCTGACGGGGCCGGTGGTGGGGCCCCGACTGGCGCGATATCCTCAAGCCAATCAAGCACCTCAGCTACCGGCGCTGGGACCTCGGTGGGCGTGATTTCCTGCAGCCAGTCGGGAACCTCTGCCGGAGCCAGTGGCGCCGCTTCCTCAGGCACAGCCTTTGCCACTGGCGGTGGCGCTTCGGCTGGCGTGATGTCCTCAAGCCAATCAGGCGCCTCAGCTACCGGCGCTGGGACCTCGGTGGGCGTGATTTCCTGCAGCCAGTCGGGAACCTCTGCCGGAGCCAGTGGCGCCGCTTCCTCAGGCACAGCCTTTGCCACTGGCGGTGGCGCTTCGGCTGGCGTGATGTCCTCAAGCCAATCAGGCGCCTCAGCTACCGGCGCTGGGACCTCGGTGGGCG
>CAYUIS010000008.1:10687-60082 GCA_964444825.1 uncultured Anaerolineales bacterium
ATGTCCTCAAGCCAATCAGGCGCCTCAGCTACCGGCGCTGGGACCTCGGTGGGCGCGATTTCCTGCATCAGCCAGTCGGGAACCTCTGCCGGAGCCAGTGGCGCCGCTTCCTCAGGCACGACCTCTGCCACCGGCGGTGGGGCCTCGGTGGGTGTGATCTCCTGTAGCCAATCGGGAACCTCTGCCGGAGCTGGCAGTGGAGTCTCGGCTGGCGTGATCTCCTGCAGCCAATCGGGCATTACTGCCGGAGCCAGTGGTGCTGCCTCCTCAGGCACGATCTCTGCCACTGGCGGTGGCGCTTCGGCTGGCGCGATGTCCTCAAGCCAATCAGGCGCCTCAGCTACCGGAGCTGGGGCCTCGGTGGGCGCGATCTCCTGCAGCCAGTCGGGCATTTCTGCCGGAGCCAGTGGTGCTGCCTCCTCAGGCACGATCTCTGCCACTGGCGGTGGCGTTTCGGCTGGCGCGATCTCCTGTAGCCAATCGGGCACTTCTCCTGGAGCTGGCGGTGGAGCCGCTTCCTCAGGCACGATCTCTGCCACTGGCGGTGGCGCTTCTGATGGCCTGATCTCCTGCAGCCAATCGGGAACTCCTGCTACAGCCGGCGGCAGGGCTGCTTCCTCGGACGCGACCTCGGCCACTGGCGGCGGGGCTTCTGATGGCGCGATCTCTTGCAGCCAATCAGGAATCTCAACTAGAGCCGGTGGTGGGGCTGCCTCCTCAGGCGCGACCTCGGCCACAGGCGCTGGCGCTTCTGACGGCCTGATCTCCTCTAGCCATTCGGGAGCTTTCCCTGGGACTGGTGGTGACAAGGCATCCTCGGGCGCGACCTCAGCGACGGGCAGTGGCGCCTCGGCTGAAACGGTCTCCAGCAGCCAATCGGGAATCTCAACTGGAACCGGTGGCGGGGCTGCCGCCTCTGGCACGACCTCCGCCACGGGCGGCAGGGCTTCTGACGGCCTGATCTCCTGCAGCCAGTCGGGTGTCTCTTCCTCGGCAACGGCCTCCATTGGAGCCGTCTCCTCCAGCCAATCAGGGACTCTTGCCGGAGCCGGCGGTGGAGCCGCTTCCTCAGTCGCCACCGGGGTTTCCGGGGGTGCAGCGTCGACTGGCCCCGTGCCGCGCAGCCAGTCGGGAATCTCGACCGCTTCGATAGGCTCGTCTGTTGGAGAGGGTTCAGCCTCGTCTGCCGGTGCGCCGCGAAGTTGGGTCAGCCAGTCCCCAGTCTCTTCGACTTGGGCCGGTTGTGGTGGTTCAGCTACACCGGCCGGTTCAGGGCCACGGAGTTGGGTCAACCAATCGCCGGTTTCTTCGACTTGGGCCGGTTGCGGTGGTCCAACCTCCTTGGCTGCCTCAGGACCTCGGAGCTGTGTCAACCAATCGGCTGCCCCCTCACCCTCGGGCCTGGTGACTGGTTTGGGTTCCTGAGCGGACTCCGTCGGGCGGAGATCGGCCAGCCAGGCCCCAGCCTCTGCACCCGGGGCTTCCGCTGGATGGGCTGGCTGTGGCGACTCGACACCCCTCATCTCAGATAGCCAGTCCGGCGACTCGGCCTCAGGTTGCGCTGGTGTGATCCCGACAGGCGGTCGTTGCCTATCGTCAAGGGGAATGGTGGGTAACGAAAGCCCTCTGATGGGCGCTTGCTCGGGTTCAGCGGCCTCTTTTTCCGAGGGGGAGGAGACCATTGGGATTAGACGGGCCTGGCACCGATCGCAGTATGCGTTGCCAACCGAGTTCATCGTCCCGCACATCGGGCAGCGCAGCCCCGTGCGTATCGGAAGTGATTCGCCACATTCGTTGCAAAAGCGACTTCCTCGCTGATTGGCTGCACCACACCTTGGACAATAGATCATCGCAGCACCATTCAGGACTCGGTGTACGGCCGGTCAAGGGTCAGCAAGACGCGGAGACCGGTGATAACGGTACCAATGGCGACCCCCAGGAGCAGGCCGCGTGTGCCTGCCATTGCGGGCACATTGACAATCCAGTCCCGGACGCCGGCAAGCCAGTCCAAACCCAACAAGGGCGTGCTGCCCAGCAGGACCAGGACCACAACTAGCAAGAACAACACGGTCTCGGCGTTTCGCCGAGCGCGCAGCAGGCGGAAGGCTGCCAGACCGAGTGTGAACACCAATAGCGCGGCCACCGATGCCCCCAGTGGGCTGATCAGATAGCGGAAGACCGCCGATGACAGATCGACGAGCATCTCACGGACCTGAGAGTCAAAGACCTGACCTTGGAGAACATCTCGGGCGGTGAGAATTCCCTGGAGAATCGGAGGGAGAACGGCGATCAGCATCGCTAACAGGAGTGCGATGCTATAAATCCAGCCGTGCTCGCGGCGCCATATGTTTCTTCCGTGGACACGCAGGATGTTGAATATGCCCAAGAGGAAGGCAAAGGCAGCCACAATCACTGCGCACTCGACCAGATAGTGTCGAAGACCAACCAGCAGATCGTTGGTCGGGAGCAGATATCCAGATAGCACGATCAGGCCTGGGATTACCGTGAAAACTAGTATCGGTATCCACCGTTTGATCAGACCGCCCATTTAGTTCACCTATCTCGCTATCTGCCCAGGAAGGCCAAGATCGCCGAGCCGAATATGGCCAATATCAGGATTACGCGCAGAATATCGTGAGCGACCAGGCTGACCAGGTAATGTCGCTTGTTGCTCATCTGAGCGCCCGCGGCATATAACTCTTCGCCCACTGCCAATTGGTCGGTGGTGGGAAAAAGCACGCCGGCGGCGACGGGAGCGCCAACAGCACCCGAAGAAGATAGATCTCGCTGGATGGCTGCATCAGCCACCAGTGATGCCTCTGCACCGAAAGCGCCGGTCACTACATTCGAAGTGATGTTCTCCAGACCGATCATACTTGCAGCGCCTGCCGCATACGCCATTGGTGAGGGGGCGACAAAACGCACATTGTTCGGGTCGTATGCCCCGATGCCTCGATTCCGTTCATACGCCCGCCGGATCACGTCCTGGGCCAAGGGGAGAAGCGTAGGATCACCGACAGTGACGATGGGAGGAGCACCATAGGAGACGGCAGTATCGACCAGGGACTCGACGATCTGGAGCCCGGCGAGCGACGTGATCGCATCTTGGCCATATAACGCGCCACTGCCGAGGGCGATGTGAATTGCTCCACCGCTTTCTGCAGCGTGGCCGATTTCGGCCTGTATGCTCTGAAAGGGCTCCACTGAGCGCACCGATGGATCCGGTCCTTTCCTGCTGCGCAGGAGCAGCGTCAATACCAACACCAGGAAGCCTATCAATAGCAGGAGGGTGCCCAAGGCAACCTGAGCATCCATGTCTAGCCCTCCCCTCTGCTCAGCGAGCTTCTCAACTGCTCCAAGAGACCTGGATCATTAAGCAGTGTCACGGCTCTATCGAGTGCCTCGTCGCTTACGAATCCGGCAGCCAAGGGTTGTGTCAAAACAAGCGCCTGGCTGCCCAAGAACCCAAAGGCCTGAGCGGTGTCGATGAACGGTAGCACAAGCGAGGCGAGCCCCAGCGCTTCTATGCGTCGAGCCCAAGCTTCAATCCATCCTTGTTGTTCCGTCTCTGCACACACCATGGAGGCTCCTGGCACAAGTATACCAAAAATCCTTAAAAGCCGCCACCTCGCAACTTAAATGGTTGCTTATGTCGAGGATTAGTATAGCACGATTTGGAATGCTAAGCAAATCAGATATGGCGGTTTGTGCGAGCTCGACCTGCATATGTGGGGAGGGCAAACGTCCCTATCCACTGCGAAAGCCCTGGCTGTTTGACGTTGCTATCACCGCGTGCTAGAATAGTATTCCATTTCCGAATCAGAGGAGCAATGTGAGCACAACGGAGCACCACATCTACTTGGACCATTCTGCTACGACTCCCGTGGACCCACGGGTGGTCGAGGCGATGTTGCCATATTGGAATGAGCGCTTTGGCAACAGTGAATCATCACACGCGTTTGGCCAGGCTGCCGCAAACGGTCTGGAGCAAGCCCGCCAGACTGTGGCGGACGTGCTGGACTGCCGGCCGGTCGAGCTGGTCTTTACCGGTTCCGGGACCGAGGCGGACAACCTGGCGCTGCGGGGCGCAGCGTGGGCTGCCAGACAGAGCGGGAATGGCAAGCACATCGTCACCAGCCCCGTCGAGCACCATGCCGTCGGCCAAACAGTCGATCAATTGTGTGATCTGTTCGGTTTTGAGGTCACGCGGGTGCCGGTGGACGAGTACGGGCGGGTGGACCCTGAGGATGTGTCGGCCGCTATCCGTCCCGATACCATCCTGGTGAGCATAATGATGGCCAACAACGAGGTCGGCACCGTTCAGCCCGTCGTCAAGATCGGCCGTGTCTGTCGAGAGCGAGGCGTGTTGTTTCACGTGGATGCAGTACAGGCCCCTGGCCTGCTACCATTGGAGCTGGATGACATCAACGTCGATCTGTTGGCCCTCTCAGCTCACAAGTTCTATGGGCCAAAAGGGGTGGGTGTGTTGTATGTGCGGCGTGATACACCCTTGGTGCCCGCTATCACTGGCGGTTCCCACGAGCGGGGACGGCGTCCCAGCACAGTCAACGTCGCCGGGGCTGTGGGACTGGCGACTGCGCTGGTCCTGGCGGAGGAAGTGCGGGTGGCTGAATGTGCTCGTCTTCGACAACTGCGGGATCAGTTGATCGAAGGAGTGCTCGCGTCAGTGCCGAATAGTCGCCTGACAGGTCATCCCAAACAGCGCCTGTGCCATCACGCGAGTTTTGCCTTCTGCGGCGTCGAAGGCGAGTCGGTGGTCATCAATCTCGACCTGGAGGGTATCGCCGCAAGCTCTGGTGCTGCCTGTGCCGAAGGGGAGCCAGTACCGTCGTTCGTCCTGGAGGCGATGGGGCTTTCGCCGGAATGGAGCATCGGCGGCCTGCGTCTCACGTTGGGCCGGGGCAACGGCGAAACGGACGTCGCGCGGGTGTTGGAGGTGCTGCCCGGAATCGTTGAGCGGTTGCGGGCGGATGAAGGGGAGATGTCGTCGCGTGCGGGTTCTTGCCGCGCTAAGCGGCGGCGTGGATAGCGCCGTCGCAGCGTCACTGTTGGTTGAGCAGGGACACACCGTCGTCGGGGCGACGTTGTGGCTGTGGGACGAGCCGAACTCGGCCAGTCCTCACAGCGCGCCCGATTCTCCGCTCACCCCGGTGGAACGAGCACACCGGGTCGCCGACCAACTCGGTATTCCCTTTTTTCTGATCGACGCCAGAGCGGTCTTTCAGGCTAGGGTGGTGGACTATTTTGTGTCCGAGTACGCGGCCGGCCGCACGCCTAACCCCTGCGTGATCTGCAACCGGGCGGTACGCTTCACCTCTCTTCTCGACTGGGCGTTCGCAGAGGGGGCAACCACTGTGGCCACAGGCCACTATGCCCGGGTGCGCAAGCGTGGAGATCACTATCAGCTTTTGCGTGGGGTGGACAAGAACAAGGATCAATCCTATTTCCTGCATCGGCTTTCCCAGTCTCAACTGGCCCATATTATGTTCCCATTGGGCGACTTGACCAAGGAAGAGGTGCGGCAGATTGCGCATCAACGCGGACTCTTTGTGGCGCAGCAGCCGGAAAGCCAGGACGTCTGTTTTCAGGTCGAAGGTGACTATCGACGTTTTCTGGCTCGCCAGGCCCCGGACCTGTTTCAGCCTGGGCCCATCCTGGATACATCCGGGCGGGTGCTAGGGCAGCACACGGGGTTGCCAGCGTATACCGTTGGTCAACGAAAGGGGCTGGGGATCTCGGCCTCTTTGCCGATGTACGTGCTGGCGATTGATACGGCTAAAAACGCGCTGGTTGTGGGGACGGCAGAGGAATTGGGGTGGGACGAGTGTATTGTAGAAGATGTGCACTACATCGATGGGGAAAAACGTAGCGCTGAATTCCGCGCCACGGCGCAAGTCCGCTATCGAGCGCGGACGACGCCGGTGTCGGTGTTGCCGATATCGGAAGGAGGCGCACGGGTGCGATTCGATACTTCCCAAAGGGATATTACACCGGGCCAGTTCTTGGTCCTGTATGATGAACGGGTGGTGATAGGCGGAGGGGCCATCGCGTCGAGACGGGCGCGTAAGGACGAGGGCTGGAGCGATTTAGGGATAGGTGCTTTGCGCTTTGAAGGAGAAGATAGATGCTGACTTATAGGATTCCGCTGGTCCCCGGTCCGACGCGAGTGCCCGAGTCGGTGCGGCAGGCCTATCTAGTCGACTATGCCTCGGGCGACCTTGAGCCCGAGTACTGCGAGCTGTATGCGCATGTCCAGGATCAACTGCGCATTATCCTGAGCACCGAGAACCAGGTAGCGATCATGACGGGCGAGGGGATGATCGGGCTGTGGGGAGCGCTCAAGAGTTGTGTTCGACCGGGTGAACGCGTCCTGGCTGTGAGTACAGGGGTGTTCGGCTATGGCATTGGCGAGATGGCGGCTTCCATTGGGGCTGACGTGCGCTGGGTAGAGTTCGCCTACGACGAGGTGATCCAGCCGGAGCAGGTTGAGGAAGCGATCCGGGATTTCCACCCCAAGATGGTGACCGCCGTGCACTGTGAGACTCCTTGTGGAACGTTGAACCCGGTGGGGGTGGTCGGGGAGTTGGTGCGGAAGCACAGCGTACCCCTCTACTATGTGGATGCCGTGGCCAGCGCTGGTGGTACTCCAGTCCTGACCGATCAATGGTGCATCGACCTGTGCCTGGTTGGTTCTCAGAAAGCGCTGTCCGCGTTTCCCGACCTGACGGCCGTGACAGTCAGTGAGCGTGCCTGGGACGTCATCGAAGAGGTGAATTATCCGGGTTATGACGCCCTGCTGGGCTATCGTCAGGCATTGGAAAGGCGCTGGTTTCCGTACACGCCTGCCTGGGCCAGCCTGGCTGCGCTTCAGGAGGCGTGCTGTCTGATTCTCGACGAGGGATTGGAACAGGTCTATGCGCGCCACGCCGAGGCAGCCACACATTGTCGTGCCCGCGCCCGTGAGATCGGACTGGCGCTCTATCCGGTTGATGAGGACAGTTGTTCGCCCACCGTCACCGCGCTCAAGGTGCCCGAGTCCCTGGGGTGGGAAAAGTTCAATAAGCGCGTGCGGGCGCATGGCATGGGAATTGGCAGTTCGCTGGGTCCATTGTCAGGACAGGTGTTCCGAATCGGCCATATGGGAAGCCAGGCCGATCTGGCGCTGGTTGATGAGGGGATGGACGTTCTCGCTCAGGTGCTCTCAGAAGCCGCCGGTTCCTCTTGAGAATCCACAGGTAATGGACCGTATGCCGATTCTGTCAGAAATCCCTGTTCCAGTCGGGGAGCGTCTTGATGATGACGACTATCCCGCCCAGCACGCCGAGCAGGACCCCAGGCGCTGGCATTCCTAGTGCCCACAAAAGTGGCCCAGTCACCACTATGGCTGCTACCGTCGACCGGGCGCGGTGGATGTGCAACAGCTTGACAAGGATCAGCCAGAAAAGCACCAAGAGGATCAACGCTCCCAGGGTGGGTAGTGGCAAAGTTACCAGGAGCGCGCCTGCCAGCTTGGAGAGACCGATACCGCCGCCGAAACGGATGAAAACAGACCAATCGTGACCGATCACGGCTAGAACGCCGGCGGTCGGGCCTGCCCAGGGGTGGTCAGTCAGCAGCGTGGCGCCAACCACAGCGGCTGCGCCCAGAGCCATATCTAGGACGCTGGTCAATGCGCCGGCCCTTATGCCGGCCAAGCGCGAGACGTTCAGTCCCCCGGTGTGGGAACTGCCGTATTTGCGCACGTCTTTGCCGCACAGTGCCTGGGAAATGAGAACGCCTGTGGGGATCGCTCCGAGCAAGTAGCCCAGCAATCCAGACAAGATCAGTTCGATCAGCGCCCCGGTCCCGGTCAACATCGCACCTGCAGGCAGCCGGGGAAAATCCCGAACTCTATCCGGTGGGCTTCCGTGCACAGCATCTCGCCATCCATATGGGCGATCAGGTCGTCCGGCGAGGAGACGCTCACCTGGCGGGCGCGAAGCATCGTGACAGGCTCGCGGTCTGTGTGGGTCCCATTCATAAAGTGGGGGATGAGGCGCAGCATATCAAACTGGCTGATCTCACGCACGATACACAGGTCTAGGAGACCATCGTCGGGTAGGGCCTGCGGTGCGACGTAGAAGCCGCCGCCCTCCCGTGGTCCATTGGCAATACTGATCATCACGGCGGGCAACGTGAGCTTCTGCCCGTCATACTCGATGGTGACCGTCGGAGCATTATGGTACAGGAAGACGGTCTTGAGCACGACCGGCAGGTAGAGCGCGATCCCACGCAGTCGCTTGACCTTGCGTGCCTCGCGCGTCACGACGCCGCCAAAGCCGATGTTCACCGTATTGTCAAAGTACCGACTGGCCTGACCTGGTAGCGTGACCTGCCCCACATCCACCACTCGGACCCGGCCGTGTGCCAACCTTTCACAGGCCGCTCCTAGATCGGGGGGAACACCGACGGTATTGGCGAAATCGCTGCCTGAGCCTATGGGGATGACGCCCATGGCGGCGGTTGCTCCGTTATCTTGGGCAGCCATCAGGCCGTTGACTACCTCGTTGGATGTGCCATCGCCACCCGCAGCGACGACGGTCTTGAAGCCGCTGGAGGCTGCCTCTTCGGCTAGCTCTGCCGCGTGCCAGGGCCTGGCTGTCCGCACCAGGTCAAAGTCCAGCCCCTCCGTCTCAAGGAGATGGCGTAGCTCGGGTTCGACCTTTGCCCCGTATCCTCGACCCGCAACGGGATTCAGAATTACCTTGACTGGTTCCATAATCTCCCCCACTTGTCCGGCAGTCTGACATAACCGAGTGATAGAACACGCGGCCGGCCGGCGCGTTACGTGCTTGCGGCAGGCAAGGTGCATTTGACAGCAAGTTTACTTGGCGGTAGAATAGGTTCATTGAACGGCTATACGAAGGGAGGGCGGGATGGCCGAGCAGTTATTGCTTCCGGATACTGGTGATGTGGTTGAAACCCCTGCAGAGAGAGCGTCCGCGACAGACAAGTCTCTGGCGGTGAGTGTTTCGCCGGGTTTGAATCCTCATTCCTCGTTGCGGGCAGCCCTGGGTGGCTTTGAGTTCCATATGGCGCAGCAGGGCTTTGCTGAGAACACCATCAAGGCCTTTTTGTCAGACCTCAACATCTTGGTCCAGTTTGTCGGGGTGGGGACAGCGATCGGCAGCATCTCCACCCGGGATCTCAACCGCTTCATCCATTGGCTCGAACACGAACGCGGCGTACCCTGCAGCCCCAAGTCGCTGGCCCGGCGTGTGACCACGCTCAAGGTGTTCTTTGGTTGGCTGATCGAGGCAGAGGTGCTGGTCACCGATCCTTCAGACGCGGTGATTCACAGGCCCGCAATTGCGCCACTGCCTGAGGTTCTGTCGGACGCCGAGGTCGAGCGGGCTCTGGGGATGACGCAGGCGAAACGGCACGTCGAAAAGCCGGATGCCCGTCCGTATTTGCTCTTGACCCTGTTGCTTCACACGGGCATCAAGAAAGGCGAGTGTATGAACATTGTGCTGAATCACCTGGACCTGGGCGATGCAGCGCAACCGATCCTGTGGATTCGCTACGCCAATCCCCGACGCCGCCACAAGGAGCGCAAGCTGCGCCTGCCGGTGTGGTGGCCGGGGATACTGGCCGAGTACCGGGCCCAGTATCAGCCACAGGAGGTCCTTTTTCCCTGTACTGCTCGCAACCTGGAGTACGTCCTGGCCCACGTGGCGCAGGAGGCCGAGCTTGCTCACGGTCTTTCATTTGAGATGTTGCGCTGGACGTGCGCGGTGAGGGATTACAAGTCAGGGATGGAGGCCGACAAGTTGCGACAGAAACTGGGGATCGCCAAGATCACCTGGCGCGAGGTGGGGATCAAGGTGGCTCGGTTGGCGGCCCCGGCGCTGTGATGGGTCGTCCTACTGCTGGGTAACGGGAACAAAGATCCGAAAAGGAAGCGGTTCATAGACCTGGTTCAAGCTCAGGTAATCGCCGCTCCAACCGCCGATGGCATAGACAGCGTTGTCCATCACGACCACCCCTGGACTGCGCCACTCGCCCACGACAGGGGTTTCAACTGCGCTCCACCTATCGTCATTGGGGCTGTAGCGCTCGTTGAAGCCTAGGTAGGTGCGCCGACCGCCCCCACCGATAGCGTAGAGCCGTCCTCCCAAGGAGACCAATCCCAGCCCTCCCCTCCCGACTGCCAGCGGTGTGCATTCCTCCCAGGTTCCTTCTGCAGGGCTGTAGACGGTACAGGTGCTCAGTTCCTGTGCACCATCGTATCCTCCCACGACATAGAGGCGACCTGCCAGGAGGGCTGCTGCGGCAAGACCTCGTTCTGTGCCCATAGGTGTTCCCTCAGTCCATGCGTCGGCTCGCGGATCGTAGATGAACACCGTGGCGACGTATCGTTGACCGTCCCACCCGCCAAACAGGTAAAGGAGACCATCCAGGGACGCCAGGGCATAGGCGCACCGGGGTTCCGGCATGGGGCTGACCTCGTGCCAGGAGTCGTCCGGGAGACTATAGGCCTCGACCTTGCTCGTCGGTGTGTTTTCCGCATCACAGCCGCCGGGAACGAAGATCTCGGCCCCAATCATGGCTGCTGAAACGTAGGAAGTGGGCGTGGGCTTGTCCGCTCCACGGGTCCAGATATCATCCGCAGGGTGGTAGATCTCGACGACGGCAGTAGAACCCTCTGGCGTCTGCCCAGCGATGGCAAAGATACGGTCTGTGGTCACGGCCAACGCGAGATGGGCCCGACGAGTGGGCATCTGCGCCCGCTCTCGCCAGAGAGAACCTTCCGCCGGCTGGGCTTGGGGCGCTGACCGTCCCGACTCCAGCGCAGGCGGCAGGTCCAGGGCAAGGTCTTGCGACCTGTCGTATGGCCACGTCGCAGCTACACCGGCCACCACAACCAGCAGGGCAGCGAAAAGTGCCAGCCGCTTGAACCAGGGGAGAGGTGGCTCTGGAGTGAGCGTCAGGAATGGGATCTGGGTCAGTGGCGAGGTGCTTTCCGCACCTGCTGTTGGTGCATCGGCGCCTTCGATGGTCACCAATCCTTCACGCACGGCGATCATCGTCGCCTCAGTGCGAGATTCAGCCCCAAGCTTGGTGTAGATGTTGCGCAGATGGACCTTGACCGTGTTGACACTGATGCTCAGTCGTTGGGCGACCTGGCGGTTGGTGACCCCGGTCGCCACTAACTGCAGCAGTTCCGTCTCACGGTCGGTCAGGGACTCGCCATATTCAGACATATCTCGTAGCTCTTGCTGCGTGGATGGCTATGACGGCTCCGAAAGAAAGCTTGTTGGCAACATGAAAGGGATTATAGCACAGCGATGGATCACGGCAAGCAATTCAGGCATAGGACAGCGGTCTCATACTAGGAGGACAATGTCCAGAGCACGATTTCGGGCGGTGCGAGAAAGCGGGCGCGTGGGGCGCCCAACCCCTCCATTCCGAGCCCACGGCTAACATACAGAGTCGTGTGGCCCTCCTCGTATCGACCCATCTCGTATCGCTTGCCAAAGTCGGAACTGGTGAAGACAGCGCCAAAGACGGGAAGCCGGATTTGGCCGCCGTGGGTGTGCCCACATAGATATAGGTCCACGCCTAGCTCTACAGCATCGGGCATCAGGTCCGGGGAATGATACAGCAGCAGGAGGAATGGCTTGGGTGTGCTGTGTTGTTCAAGTCCATCCTCCAGCAGCCGATGGAGGCGTGCTCCATCACGGTGACGATCCGCGGTGCAGCGTATGCCAGCGATTTGCATCCTGTGCCCGTTGAGCTCCAGTTCTGCCGTCGCATCGATCAGCCAGGTGATGGGCAGGCCCTCGAACATCAGCGGTACGGTATCGGGGGGATCCACAGGTGGACTGCCGATGACGGCAAAGACCGGGCAACGTGGCCCGGCAGCGTCGCAGAACCGTTGGAGCAGGCGGTATGCCTCGCCGTGCGCGCTGGTATCGTGAGCAGATGTCAAAGTGAGATAATCGCCAGTGAGCACGATCACATCGGGGGCCAGTTCCTTGATCAGGCGGAGTACGTGACGCTCACGAGGGGTGATCTGTTCAATGTGGAGATCAGTGATGTGGAGCAGTCTTAGCGGGCGCTCTCCTTCCAGCTTGAGAGAGCTCAAGCCTGCCCGGGTAACCCCGACGTCGAAGGGCTCGATCCACGTGGCGTAAAAGGCCGCGACGGAGACGACAAGGTTCAACAGGATGGCGATCAACAGGGCTGGCCAAGACTGGGCAGGTGGATCCGGCAAAGCTATCGGCCAGACCAACCCCAGGGTGAAGAATATGCTGGTGTGGATGAGGGCCAGAGCCAGGAGTGATGGGGTCACAGGGCCAAAGGACCGTCCCATCCGGGGAAGGAGGGCCAGGCCGATCCCATCGGTAAGTGTGAGGGTCAGCGATATGGCGGCGACGACGAGCCGAAAGGCGCCCCAGGGATAGCACGCGATTCCGGCCAACGCCAACCAGGCAGGGGTAATGGCCCACGGCGAGAGATGTCCCAGCAGACCTGTCACGACCAGGGCGATGTGTATCAGATTGGGGCGATAGCCGGGCGGACCGTAGGATTGGGAGGATGTGCTTTCCTGCGAGTCAGAGACTGCCATAGCGGTCTGTTACGCAGATGCCTCAATGATGGAACGCAGGACTTCGGGCCGGTTGGTGATGATACAATCGACTCCCAGATCGATGAGGCGAATCATCTCGTCTGGCTCATCGACCGTCCACGTGTTAACCAGGAGGCCCCGTCGGTGTGCCCGGGTCACGTACGCTGTATTTACCATCGTATGCTTGGGGTGGCGTGCTTCGTGAGGCACGAAAGGAGCCAGCCACAGTTGGCGCAGCGGCAGCGGCAGGTCGGGCGCGTGCAGCAATCCTACGGGGATGTGAGGGGCGATCCTTTTGGCCCGTCTCAGGGCGATATGGTTAAAGGATGAGAAAAGTACGCGGCCATCATCCAGGCCGTGGTGTTCGACCTGCGCGGCCACCGCTCTCTCCAATCCTTCGTCCCATAGACTGGCGGTCTTGAGCTCGATGTTCAGGAGCAGGTGTCTTCCGGCTGTCGCCAGCACCTGCTGCAGTGTAGGAATACGTTCGCCCCTGAACCTGGGGTCAAAGGAGGATCCGGCATCGAGTTCCTTGAGTTGAGCGAGCGACAAGTGATCTACGCGGCCGGTACCGTCGGTCGTTCCATCTACGGTAAAGTCGTGGATAATGACTGGGACACCATCGGCCGAAAGCTGAACATCCAACTCAACGCCGTCGGCGCCCAGTTCCACGGCCTTTTCAAAGGCAGCCAGCGTGTTTTGGGGAGCCACGGCGCTGGCCCCCCGATGAGCGATATTCAGCACGCGTACACGGTCGAGAAAGTGCATCAGATCTCGACAAAGTAGGCGTCACAGGCTCGATCGATAAGCTCTCTACTCAACGCAGGAGGTACATTCAGGAAACGAGCGATATCCACCAACTGATCTACGAGATCTCGTGGATGGCAGGCCCGTCTCGGACGATTGGGCTTGAGGTAGTGTTCCTGGATCAGGTAGGCCAGTCCTCGGTCGTCGTACGGTACTCCTCGGGATCCACACACTCGTTTGAATATCTCACGGTATTCGTCCCACGAGGGGTCCCCGATCTCGATCTTGTGACGGATACGACGTAGGAAGGCCTCGTCCACCAGATCACGAGGAGCCAGGTTGGTGGAGAACACAATCAGTACGTCGAAGGGGATCTCGATCTTGCGGCCCGTGTGGAGGGTTAGATAGTCCACCCGTTTCTCCAGTGGTACGATCCACCGGTTGAGCAGGTCACGGGGACGGGCCTGCTGGCGTCCAAAGTCGTCTATGAGCAACAAACCGCCGTTCGCCTTTACTTGAAATGGAGCCTCGTAAAACCGGCTGTTCTCGTCATAGACCAGATCGAGGGTCTCCAGTGTCAGTTCACCACCGGTGATGATCACAGGCCGTTGGATATACGACCAACGGGGATCGTGATTCTGCTCACCTCCCTCCTCGATTTCGACGTGGTTGACGTTGTCAAAAACCCGGATGATCTGTCCGGCCACTTCTATGGCATACGGAATGAACATTGCCTCGCCCAGTATCATTCTACCGATCGCCTCGGCGATGGCAGTCTTGCCGTTGCCTGGATGGCCAAAGAGGAACAAGGATCGCCCCGAGTTCACCGCGGGACCGATCTGAGCAAAGGTCTCCTCGCTGATGACCATATGGGACAGGGCCTGGCGCATCTTGCGCTGGTGAATGATCACGTTTCCCAGGGGTTGGCGCTGGACCGAATCGACATATGCTTGAAGTGTGACCGGCGCTGGACCGGCGTACTGGCTACGGTCGAGCACTTCTCGCGCTATAGCCCGTCCCTTTTCGGCAATGGCATACTGGTAGGCTGCCTCCCCGTATCCTCCGGTTCCCTTGACCTCACACAGTTTCTCACGTTTGAGGAAATCCAGCACTTTTTCGACCACGCCGGTGAAGGGGAGCCGCATCCGTTCGGCCAGTTCATAACCCGTAGTATTGCCCTCAAAGTACATGATCTTGATAGCGAGGTCGGTCAAGGAAGCCAGGTTGAGTCCGGTCTCCTGGACCGTCTTTGGCACCGGCGGGACAAAGGAAGGGGGTTTTGAGGCGCCGGGCTGCGGTTGGGCGGGTGTTACTTTTTTTAGTTGACGTTGGGCCATATTTCTCCACTCCTATTCAGTGCACGGCAGCCATTACGCAATGGTATTATACTATCGGTTGACAGAAGCGGCAAAGTCAGTATGCGTCCCAGGGTTATCGCATTTGGCGCTCCCAGCCCTTGTCCTGTCCGGTCAAGGACAGGGTCCTCGTCCCCGAGGACGGCCTTCACGAAATCGGGCTACAACAGCAGATTCTCATCGCGCAGGGCGCCCCGAGGACGGGGCTCAGAGCTGTGGTTAGCCAAATGCAATCGCCCTAGTATGCACCCATCTCGCGTAGTCGGGCGTCGTCTATTCCAAAGTGGTGCGCGATCTCGTGGGAAACCATCACAAGTCGAAAACAGTATTCTGGATGCATACTTGGTGCGAGAGATTGCCTCCTTGCTGCGACGACGGGAGCAATCCCCCGTCAGTAGGCCCCAATCTCTCGTAATCGGTCATCACTTAGTCCAAAATGATGTCCAAGTTCATGACGGAGGACCCTTTGGATAGTGCTGCGTACTTCTTCCAGCGTCCGGCAACGCATCTCGATGGGGCGCTGGTATATGCTGATCTTGTCGGGTAGGACCAACCCATAGTTGCGGGTGCGCTTGGTCTGCGGCACGCCGTGGTAGAACCCCAGCAGCGAAGCCGGGTGGCGCACACCAGCCAACCGCAACGTTTCGCGATCTGGCCACTCCTCGACGGTCACTTCTACGTTGTCCAGTTTGCCTTGGAACTCTTGGGGCAGTTCGTCGAGAGCCTGAGCTACCAGATGTTCAAAGGTTTGCCGATTCATACAAGTATATTATAGCATCGAATAGATGATTTGACACGACACAACACGGAAAAGATAGGACTATCGCATTTAGCGCTCCCAGCCCTTGTCCTGTCCGGTCAAGGACAGGGTCCTCGTCCCCGAGGATGGCCTTCACGAAATCGGGCTTCAACAACGGGCTCTCATCGCGCACGGCGCCCCGAGGACGGGGCTCAGAGCTGTGGTCAGCCAAATGCGATAGCCCTAGTCCAGATTGACAATGCGTGAACCGCGATTAGAATGGGGCCAATATGAATAACCTTGTTCCGACTCGCGGAGGACAGGCGGCAACCCATTCTCGTAGGGTGCTGCCTTTGCTTACCCTGGTGATCTGTTGCATACTGATGGGATGTCGGGGGCGTTCTTTGCTTCCGGATAGCCCAACTGTATCGCCGCCAACACCGGCAACAGCGCCAACGCCGGCGATGACCCCAACGTCGGTCAGTGTCTATCTACCCGGCATTGCCGGCGGGGGAGAGTCCATACTTCCTACGCCAACGCCGCCTGCCTCTCCCGTTGCGACCGAACCCCAGCCTTCCGGTCCGACGCCTCTGCCGCCGCCGGTCCCCAAGCCTGGATATGGGGTGCAGATACATCTGTTCGCCGGTGACACAGCCGAGACGCTGCATTGGGCGCGGGGGTTGGGTGTAGGGTGGGTCAAGCAGCAGGTGATGTGGCACACGATCGAGCATGGGCCGAACGATTTTGAGTGGGAACAATTGGACCGCGCGGTGGGGGCGTGTGATGCCTTTGGCTTCAAGTTGTTACTCAGCGTGATCCGCGCGCCTGACTGGATCCGGGCGGTCGAGCTCGAGAGCGGCCCGCCGGCCGATTACGCCGAGTTTGGCCGCTTTATGGGTCAGGTGGCGACGCGTTACCGGGGTAGAGTTGCAGCGTACGAGCTGTGGAACGAGCCCAATCTGGCCCGTGAGTGGCGCGGGGATACGCTGGATGCGGCCCGCTTTGTGGCGTTGGTCGCCGAGGGAGCCACGGCCGTGCGGGCTGCTGACCCTGACGCGTTGGTCATCAGCGGTGCTCCGGCCGTCACCGGAATCAATGACGGCGTCGAGGCGATTGATGACCGCGTTTTTTTGAGGGGTATGTATGAAGCAGGGGTTGCGCGGTGGGTGGATGGAATCGGCGCACATCCCTACGGTTTCGCTAACCCGCCGGGGGAAAGCTGGCAAGATGCGGAGCACGTCGCCTCAAGTCACAATGAGCATCCCAGCTTCTTTTTCCAAGACACGCTGGAGGACTACCGCGCCATTATGCTCGCGTACGGCGATACGGGCCGCCAACTCTGGATCACAGAGTTTGGCTGGCCGTCGGTCGAAGGGATGGGGACGATGGACACGGCAGGTTGGGAGTACGCCCGGCAGGTTAGTGAAAGCCAACAGGCGCAATACATCGTGCGCGCCTATCAGATGGGAGACGAGCGGCCCTGGGTGGGGCCGATGTTCCTGTGGAATCTCAACCTGGCCACAATCTGGGGCCCGGGAGATCCGGTCTCGGCTTACAGTCTCCTGCGACCGAACCGCTCCTATCGTCCATCTTACCTGGCCTTGCGGTTTGCGCAGCCATTGGAGCAGTGATTACCCCTCCGGAGTCAGCGTTGGATCGGGTGGCGCATAGTCCTCTTCTGCCTGGGGAGGCAATGGGGAAAGCGGAAGGCCATAGTAGGCCTCTATCACCTGCCGGACCAGGGGCGCGGCCACCGTCGAGCCCTCACCGGCGTTTTCTAGAACGGCAGCTATGGCAATCTCGGGTCTGTCAGCGGGGACGTAGGCGGCAAACCAAGAGTGTGGTTGGGCGTCAGCTCTGCCCGCTTCAGCGGTGCCCGTCTTGCCTGCGACGAGGATGTTCAGCCCGGCGAAACGATGGGTGGCGGTACCAATGGGGTGGGTCGTCACTCCCAGCAGCCCTTCCTGAATGACAGCTAGGTTCTCTGGGCTGAGCGGGAGTGTGCCAACGGCCTGGGGCTGGGTCACCTGCTCGGGCAGTGTGTCTCCTCCTGCGCCGATGCGGTCGATGACGTAGGGACTGTAGAGGGTACCCCCGTTGGCAATGGCCGCCATCATACGGGCAATCTGCAGCGGCGTGACGAGCAGGTGGCCTTGGCCAATGGATAGGTTGACTGTGTCGCCGACCCACCAATTCTCGTTTAGGGCGTTGGCCTTCCACCCAGGGTCAGGCACCAATCCACTCTCTTCGGGTATGCCGATCAATCCCGTTGGCTCACCGAATCCCAAGCCCCGCCCCATTTCAGGCAACAAGTCCTGGCCTGCTCCGTCAAGGATCTGACCCACGGAGTAGAACACGACGTTACAAGAACCTATCAGGCCCTCCTTGAGGCTGATGTTGCCGTGTCCTTCTGTCTTCCAGCACTCCTTTCTTGCGGCTGGTCCCAGTCCTTCCCAGTAACCCGGACAGTAGAAGAACGTCTGGTCTGGATCCATCCCGCCCTTTTCAAGGGCTGTTGCGAGGGTGACGATCTTGAAGACTGAACCTGCCGGATAAGTGCCCTGGGTTACCCGGTTGAAGAGCGGTCGTCGGGGGTCAGCCAGGATTTGGGAACGTCCTACTGCCCCGGCTGGTCCGATAAAGGCGTTGGCGTCGAATCCAGGTCCGCTGGCCAGCGCCCGTATCGCGCCGGTGTGCACATCGAGCACTATGACGGCCCCTCTGCGCGAGCCTAGGATCTGCTGTACCTGTTGCTGGAAGCCACGATCAAAAGTTGTGTAGATGGGACGGCTGGGTACGGGTGGGCGTTCTGCTACCGTGGCGACCTCTTCGCCCGTCGAGGTGACGATGCTCAGTACACCCCCGTGCCGCCCAGCCAGAGTATCCTCTCCCCAGGCCTCCAGGCCGGCGATGCCCACCCACTCGTCGCCCCGGTAGCCTCGATCCCGATATGCCTCCAACTGCTCGGCTGGCACAGGAGAGACCCATCCAGTCACGTGGGGAGCTGCGCTGCCGGCGTCGGAGCGGGGATAGGTCCGCCCTTGCTTTTCGTCTCGGTATATGCCAGGGACTGACGATAGCAGGTCGTTGTATTCCACGCTGACCTCGCCAGGGATATCGGCGACGGGGATCTTCCATTCGGCAGGTGCAGCCACGTATCGGCCCCGAATCTCGTCTGCCGTGAGATCTGTGATCAATACCAGCGTTTCCAGGAGCAGGTCTTCGTCCTCGATTTCTCCTGGGATGACGCCAAGCGTGACGATCGTGCCCATTGTCGCCAGGCCCAGTCCGGCCTGGTCATAGATGTTGGCGCGGGCCGGGACGATGTATTCCATCCAAAAGTAGTGTTCGCCTGCCAACAAGGGCCAGATGAGCCCTGCGTCCCAGTCCACCAACCAATCCTGTCCGTGCAGGCTGAGCGGCATGATCAGATCGGCGGTCAAGGTGCCTACCAGCGCTGTGTCATAGTCCAACTGGAAGGAAACATAGGCCTGATTGCCCTCTTGGAGTGCCGACTGGAGGCGTGTGGTCACGGTGAGCACGGTAGCTGTTGTGAGCGCTCGTTGATATCGGTCGACAAAGCCATCCATATCAAGGTTAACTCGACTAGGGGGAGATAGGAGGGCGTACATCAGCGTATAGTCGTCCGCTTGCCAAGCATTCAGGAAGGCAGCGGCTGTTGTTTCAGGGGACGGCGGTGGTAGGGTGGGGGTGGGAGGAGCAGATGTGGGGGGCTGGACCGTCGGTATAGACGGTCCTTCGAGAGGCTTGTCGATGGGTATGTCCCTGCAGTTGGTCAGCAGCAGGATCACCACCAGGGAACACACCGTAAAGCGGATTGCAGGTCTGTGTTTTGTCATTGGCTATTCAGGATTTGTGCGTGCACTGGACAGAGGTGGGCGTTATGGGTTTGGCACGCAGTTGGAACGTCACGTAGTGGATGGACACCCAGATTCCTCAGACAGCGAGTCACGTGGCAAAGCGGGAGGCCCATAACATTCGCATAGCAACCCTGTAGCCGGGCAACAGGGCGGAATGCAGCGTTCTGAATGGCATAGGCGCCGGCTTTGTCCAGCGGATCACCAGAGGCTACGTAGGCCGAAATCTCGGCGTCGGAGTAGGAACGCATCGTGACCCGAGTCTCTGCCACAGCGGTCAAGACACGGTCGCTGCCGGGTTGGGACAGGGTTATTCCACTGTACACGGTGTGGAATGGCCCTTCACGCAGTCGGCACAGCATCTCCGTTGCCTCCTCTGCGTCGCGGGGTTTTCCCAGTATGTGGTCACCGAGGGCCACGACAGTATCACAGGCGAGGATGATCCTATTGTCATTGATGGTCTGATGCCTGTTCTTATGGGCTTGATCTACGGAGGCGGCGTGAGCCTTGGCTTGACTCAGTCGAATGGCTAGTTCGACGGCTCTTTCGTTCTCCTCGGGCTCCTCTGGCACGTTGGGAGTCGTGACGTCGAACGGTAGACCAAGCAACTCGAGCAACTCGCGGCGGCGCGGGGAAAGAGATGCAAGTAGTAGCTGGTATTTGTTCATCATCTGGCCTGCGATCGTGATAGGCTATTGTAGCATACGTAGCGCAGTTGTAAAGAGCCAGTATGTATGTTATCATCTTGTCTCCAGACGATCACGATGAGTACGAGATGTCGTGCAACAGACTGGTTAGGATAGGGTAACCATGCCTTTGCGGAGCGTCCGATCCCACCATCCAGACCCTCAGCGCCAGCGTCTCTACAGGCGGGCCATCGCCATAGCCATAAGCGGTAACGTCCTGCTGGCCGTGGCGAAGGGTATGGCGGCGTGGTTCGTAGATAGCAGTGCGATCCTGTCGGACGCTGCGAATTCGTTCTCAGACACCCTGTACAGCTTGATGATGGCGGTGGGATTATACTTGTCGCAGCGCCCAGCCGACGAGAGCCATCCGCAGGGACACGGCCGCTTCGAGCCGTTGGTCGGTGTGTTCATTGCCGTGGCGATGGGAGCTGCCGGGGTTGGGGCGCTGCGCGCGGCGGGATTGCGCATGATCACGGGAACGATGGCCGTTATGCCCGGTTGGCCGATGGGTGTGCTTGCTGGATGCGCCCTTGTCAAAGTGCTCATGTATCTCCTGGTCGGGCGTATCGGGCGCTTGGCACATAGCCCGGCTATCCTGGCCTCGGCTCGGGACAACCTGGCCGACGTATTGACCTCTACTGCGGCTCTGGCCGGTATCTGGGGCTCGCGGGTCGTTCATCCATTGTTCGACCCAGTCGCAGGAGTGGTGGTTGCACTGTGGATATTCCGCGCCGCGTGGGAGATACTCACTGAGAACCTTGGCTACCTGACTGGGCGCAGCGCGTCAGAGGATCTTGCCGCGCGAATCATTGTTGTGGCCTCGGCTGTGCCTGGTGTCCTGGCCGTGCACCAGGTGGTTGCCGACTATGTAGGACCCCAGGTACGGGTGGATATGCACATTGACGTGGATGGAGAGATCACGATCCGTGAGGCGCACAGCATAGCTGACCAGGTCCAGATGGAGGTTGAGGCGCTTCCAGCAGTTGATCTGGCCTTCGTGCACGTGGAGCCAATCGGAGTTTAGGGCCGTGGGTGCGATTGCTCCAGACGACGCAGTTCGGCGAGCAAGGACTGGGGGGTCAGGGCAGTCTTTTTCATCAGACCCTGCACTTGGGCAGCAAGGTTCTGCTGTTCCTCTCCACCAAGGATCTTGGCGGTGAGCACAACGACGGGCAGATCCATCGTCTGCGCATTGGCCCGCAGTTCTTGAAGTACCTCGGGCCCGCTGATGCCCGGGAGCATCAGATCAAGCAAGACGATGTCGGGTCGCCTGGTCTCCACAAGCGATAGCCCTTGCTCACCATCGCGCGCCCCGAGGATCTCGTAGGCTTGGGCCGGGATCATTGCTTCCAGGAGATGGAGCATCTCAGGGTCATCATCTATGACCAATACCCTGGTCCTGCGCGTCGCTGATCTGTAGGTGGTCAATCGGCTGAGCAGGATATGCAAGTCCTCCAGGCGCACCGGCTTGGCCAGGTACTCTGTCGCACCCAGGCTGAGCGCTCGCTTGTCATCCTCCAGAACGGATATGACCAAAACTGGGATGTCCTTGGTCTCATAGGTCGACTTGAGGTCGCGGAGGACGTCCCAACCGCTGCGCTCGGGGAGCATAAGGTCGAGGGTGATCAACGCGGGCTGCACCTCCCGAACGAGATCAACCACGCCATCTCCGCTATAGTGCTGGACGGCGTTGTATCCCTCCTGGCGCAGATACAGAGATAGGAGATGGCTGAACTGCTGGTCATCCTCGACTACCAATACCGTTTTCTTGGCCTCAGTCTCCGTAGCGTCGTCAGATGGTCCTAGCGCCGCTCCAGACGGACCGGCGACTGGAAGTAGGAATGAAAAGGTTGCCCCATGACCATATTCACTTTCCACCCAGATACGACTGCTATGTAGCTCGATCAATCTACTGCTGATGGTCAGCCCCAGGCCAGTGCCCTTCACACGGCCTGCTGACGAACCGCTGGCCTGACGAAACTCCTCAAAGATGATCCCCTGCTCCTCGGTCTTGATTCCGACACCTGTGTCGATCACGGAGAAGATCATTGTGGCTGGATCGACCAATGAACACGAGAGGGTGATGTGCCCGCCAGCGGGCGTGAACTTGTTGGCATTGCTGAGCAGGTTGAGCAACACTTGTTTGATTCGGAAGCGATCTGCGGTCAACGGTGGCAGGTCCTTGGCCAAGTCTGTTGTCAGCGTCTGTGACTTGCTGTCGATCATCGGTTTGACCGTCGTTTGGACCTCTGCCATCAGCTCTGGGACCGCAAAGCTCTGGAGTTCCAACACCATACGGCCTGCCTCGATCTTGGATAGGTCGAGGATGTCATTGATCAAGTCAAGCAGGTGTTCCCCACTGACGAGGATGTTGCGCACGCATTCCCTTTGGTCGGGGCTGATCTCGCCCACGTGACCCTTCAATAGCACCTCAGAAAAGCCGATGACAGAGTTGAGCGGTGTGCGAAGTTCGTGGCTTACGTTGGCTAGAAACTGATCCTTGAGTCGATCCAGTTCCTGGAGGCGGACGTTTGCGTCCTCCAGATCGGACGCTCGTTGCTGCAGTTCGATTCTGGCTTCCTCGACCTCAGTGAACAGGCGTGCCCGTTCCACCAGCAAGGCGATGTTACTGCCTAGTGTGCTCAGGAGTCGGATATCGTCATTCGTAAAGGCGTTGGGTTTTGGACTGGCAACGTTGAGAGCACCGATGATAAAAGGGCCTGCGGTGAGGGGAACACAAAGCTCAGAGCGTATGTTGGGTAGGACCCTGTAGTATCGTGGGTCCTGCTGCACATCGGGAACGATCAGAGGTTGGCCGTGCTTGGCCACCCATCCTGCAATCCCCTCATCCAGGGTGAGGCATAGATTCCCGATCAGATTATGTGGGTAGCCGGTACCTGAAACCAGTCTCAGTATCCGACTTTCCGACTCCAGCAACAAGAGAGCCACGCTGGCGCCGTCCATCTCGGCGGTCAGGGCTTCCGCGGCCCGTTGGAGGGTGTCTTGAAGGCGAGTCTCGGTGGCCGCCGCCAGGCTTGCGTCGTGGAGGAACTGCATCTCGTGGACTCGACGACCGGCCGCCTCGAACAAGCGCGCATTATCCAGCGCTACCGCGGCCTGGTCGATGAAGGCAGTCAGCGTCTGGATCTCATCCTCGCCGATGTGGTCCCTGCCTGTCTGAGCCAGTTCCGTTTTGTCGTGGCCTACCTCGACGACGCCGATAATACCATCACGCATCCTGATTGGCACAAAGATACGTACGTACTGTCCTTGGTCGAATTGTTCCCAGGCGTCACGGTCGAACCGTGAATCCCATTCCTCGATGATCTCGGTATTGCCAGTACGCCAGACATCAGCCAGGATGTATGGATGGTCGTGGGGGTATGGCTCTGTCTTTACCCAGGCTGGAAACGTGTCAAACTCGCCCTCCGACAACCCGTGGCGAACGCGGATGGTTTCTGAGTCGGGGTCGACAACGGCGATGAGGGCATACTTGCCGGCGAGCGTGCGGCACACGGCCTCCAGAATGGCGCGCATCAGGAACTCTTCTTCCAGAGACGAAGACAGGGCGCGACTGGTCCGGTACAGAGCTTCCAACTGCTGAGCGACCCTCTCCGTCTCGGTAAAGAGGCGCGCGTGTTCCATGGCAATGGATGCCTGGTGGGTGAGTGTCTGACCGGTCGCGATCTCGCCCTGAGTAAAGTGGTGGGGGCCACGACTTTCCCAGACGACGGCCAGGCCCAACTTACGGCTGTGGGTCACCATCGGCAGATATAGCGCGGACTGGATGTCGTGTCTCTCCAACATGGCTCGCTCGGGGGCGGTGAGTTCGGGATCGGTTACCTTGATCTGGATAGGGCGGCTTCGGGACAGCGCCTGTGCCGCGGTGGGGAGCTCGGTCAGCAGGTAGGTCTCGCCTGTGCCCGAGCGCTGCTCGTCGTCACTCGCTCCAGAAGCCGCGTAATGGCCGACAACGGTGATCGTGTTGGTGTCCTGATCGAGATGGAATATCCGCGCGCTGGTGGCGTGAAGGATCTCACACAGGCTGCGGGTGACATACGGCAGCATCTGATTCACATCGAGAGTGGAAGAGAAGGCTGCTGTCACACTGTGGAGCAAGAGCGCCTCGTGCAACTGTGCCCGTGTCTGTCCGTACAGGCGAGAGTTCTCAATTGCCAAGGCGGCCTGCTGGGCAAAGTTTGATACGAGACGGACCGAGTCTTGATCGTATGAGTTGGGGTAGAAGGAGCCTATCGCGAGGACGCCGCTGACCCGATCTCTAAGGATCAGGGGCACACCCAGCCAGGAACGCACTGGACCGAGTTTCTTGAGGAGGAGCCAATCTGATTCACCAGAGACATCGCGGACGATCACTGGGCTATGGGTCTGGATCACCCGCTGCATCAGGGGAATTGTATCTATGGTGAGGCCTATCTCAGCAACGGGCACCTCGTCCAGGCCTCGCGAGGCCGCGATCCAAGCAGTGGGTGGGCTGGTATTGATTCTCTCGGCAGGTGAGAGACTGGTGTCGGGCAATAGGCTTATGAGCGCGGCATCATAGGGTGTCGTCTGCTGAAGGGCGTCCAGCACGTGGTCCAAGAGCCTATCGAGTTCAAGCGTCGAGCTCATTGTCTGAGCGACGGTATTGATGGTATAGAGTTCCAGGTTCCGTCGCTCCAGGGACTGTTCCACGTGTTTGCGCTTGGCGATTTCCTGTTCCAGTTCCTGAGCCCGGGCTACCAGGCTGCTTTGCAGTTCGAGTATCCGGACACCGCTCTGGATGTGCGCGCGCAGCATTTCGACGTCGATGGGCTCGGTGAGGTAGGCGTCGGCTTCGGCCTGAATCCCGCTGGCCAAGCCCTGCCCGGCCGCATCCCCGGTCAGAAGGATGACGTACGTTGGCCGCGTGATATACACCTCCCGTAGGCGGTGACATATCTCGATCCCATCCATCCCTGATAGTACAAGATCCAGCACGACAAGTTGGGGAGCACTGTCCTGTGAGAGCATGTGCCACGCCTCCGTTCCGTCTGAGGCGAGCACGACGTCGTGCCCCCATCCGGTCAAGGTAGTCTCAAGCCAGTGGCTTTGATCACCTGCGGCGATCAGTACTCTCATTTGACGTCTTGCCTTTGATGCCATCGAGTGATCTATATGGCTCGATGACGGTTTGTTCAGTCTGAATCCTTGTTACTCACCATTTGGTATCGTGACAATTGACAGAAACAGCCCTAACTTGCGGATCGCGTCGGAAAACTGCTGGTAGTCAATTGGCTTGGTCACATAGACGTTGCAACCAAGGTCGTAGCAGCGGGATACCTCGCGCAGGTCGTGTGTGGTGGTCAGGATGACTACGGGGATGCGTTTGGTGCGTTCATCCGCCTTGATGCGCTCGAGTACCTGGTAGCCGTCGAGGATGGGCATATTCAAGTCCAAAAGCACGAGCAGCGGTGGCACATACGCTTCTCCGCCACGGGCCTCACTTTCGCAGAACAAATAGTCGACTGCTTGTTGTCCATCGCCAACGGTTACAATTGTATTCGTAATACCAGAACGACGCAAGTTTTTCTCGATCAAGCGGGCGTGACCCGGATCGTCCTCCGCCAGGAGGATGGTAACCTCTTTAGGATCAGGCATATAGATTTCCTTTCATAAGCTGTTTGGAATAGTGAATGTAAAGGTCGTTCCCACACCCAATTGGGATTCACACCAGATACGCCCACCGTGGCGACGTATCAGGGCTTGTACGTAAGCAAGCCCCATACCTTCTCCTGGGACATCGGGTTGTCCAATGCGGCGGAACGGCGCAAAAACCTTGTGCATATCGTCGTCCGCGATTCCACGTCCGTTGTCCCGGATGCGAAAGGTCGTCTCGTGGCGATCGGTCTCTGCGGTGATCCCGATCTCGCCAGGTCGCTCGGGAGCGAGATAGAGCACCGCATTGCTCAGAAGGTTGTCCAGGATCAGCCTCATAGAGGACCAGTCAGCGATCACCGGGGGGAGCGAACCGACAACCACCTCGACCTGACGCGCATCGACCTGGGGCGACAGGTCTTGTATGGTCTCCTGGATGAGCGTGTCCATATCAACACGTTCGAGTCTTAGCTCCCGGCTGCCTAGCCGCGATAACTCGAAGAGAGCGTTGGTCAAACTATCGATCTGCGTTACTGAGGAGTCCAGGAAATCGAGTGCTTCGGGAATGTCCTGCTCTAGAGCCGTGATGACGGTTGTCTTTTGCTGTGCGTCTAGGTGAGCCAGGATCGAGTGCACCGTGGGCCCGATCATCTCGACGATGTGGCGCAGCTCAGCCGCAAAACCCCGGAGGGTGACCAGCGGAGTCCGCAGGTTGTGGGAAGCGACGTAGGTGAAGCTATCGAGTTCTTGGTTCCGTGCCTCCAATTCAACTGTGCGCTGGCGCAGTGCCTCAACCAGGCGAGCGTTCTCGATGGCGATAGCGGCCGAGGCTGCCAGTGGTTCCATCAACGCCAAGTCCGCCGTTCTGAACCGGTCGAACTCCTCATCCATCACCTGGAGCACGCCAATCACTCCCTGATTTGTCCTCAGCGGTACATTGAGGATCGAGCGAGTCAGAATCCCAGTCGTCTGTCCCACACTTGGAGCGTAGCGTTCATCCTTGAGCACATCCGGCACGATCAAGCTTTCGCCGTGATGCGCGACCCACCCGGCGATCCCCTCACCCGGGGCCAGACGCCAACCCCGCACGATCTCTTTGTGGGGGCCAGTAGCCTGTCGGCATACAAGTTCATTGGTAGATGGCTCGGTCAACCAGATGGAACTCGCGATCACATCCATAAGGGAGCGCGCCCCTTCCAGCACGGTGACGAGCACCTGATCGAGGTCAAGGGTGGCATTAAGCGCCTGGCTCGCCTGGTTGACAAGGGCCAGTTCGCGATTCCGTCGCTCCAGCATCTGCTCGGTCGCCCTGCGCTCGGCTAGTTCCTGCTCTGCTCGCTTGACCAGGGTACGTACCTGCCCGGCTATGGGGCCAGCCAATATGACGAGAAAGGTGCCTATGAGAGCATCTCGGGCAAATGGGCTCGTGTGAGGGGCCCCAGCCAGGGTCCCGAGCAGCACGTTTAGCACAGGAGCCAGAAACCCAGCCAACGCGCCGGCCCACATACCAAAGAGCAAGCCGGTAGCAGCGGTGGGGAATATGGCCAGCATGGTCACCGTTGGTCCCACCAGGCGGAAGAGGGGGAGGAATGCTGCCGCATATGTGATCCAGACCCCGGTGGCTATGACCACCCGTCGCCACGTACTCCCTACCAAGCTCGTGTTGCGCATACGTATTCCCGCTATGGCTGTGGTGCCGGCAGGGTGAACCAGAATGTGCTGCCTGCGCCGATCTGGCTCTCAACGCCGACACTGCCGTTGAGTTTATCTACGATCCGGCGCACGATGGACAGCCCTAGACCATGCCCTCTGGCCCGAGTCTGATCGAGTCGCGTGAACGGAGTGAACAGCCTGCCCTGTTCTTCGGGCGTCAAGCCAGGTCCATTGTCCCGCACCCAGAAGCGCACCTGTTCCTGCGGTTCTTCGGAGATGGTCGCGCCCAACTCCACGCGTGGCGGTTGCCCGCCATACTTGATTCCGTTACTGATATAGTTAGCCCACACCTCTTCTACCCAAGCCGCGTAACCTATTCCCTGTGGCCACTCCTCGGGGTAGTGGATCGTGGCCTGACTCGGCTCGATCAAGTATTGCAGCCGCTCCAAGACCTGGTTTACAATGCTGCCCATATCCACAGGTCCCAGTGTCACCTGACCTACCTTGCGCACACTGGACAGCAGCAATAGCTCATCGATGATGTTGCACATTCGCCGTCCGCTCCGGGTAATCAATTGGAGATACTCGCGCTGGTCTGCCTCAGAGACCGTCCCTTGATCCTCTGCCAGCAGGTATGCGAATCCCACCATATGCCCAAGAGGGCCTTTGAGGTCGTGCGCCACAGTGTGGGCAAAAGCGTCCAATTCCTCGTTGCGTGCTTCCAGTTTGGCGGCGTGTTCTCGGAGCGCCTGTTCTGTCTGTTGCTTCTCTTTTATCAAGCGTTGCTGGTGGAGCACCCGCTCGATGATCGTGGGCAGCAAGTCTAGGTAGCCTCCATCTACGTCCTTAACCATATAGTCGCTGGCGCCCAGTTTCATCGCCTCAACAGCGGTTTGCTCGCTCCCGGTACCAGTGATCATTATCGTGGGTGGCAGAGCCCCCTGAGAAGCCATAAGCTTGATCACTTCCAGCCCGTTGTGACCAGGCATCGACTGATCCGTTGCCACGACATCATAGCGGCCAGAGTTGTACATCTCTAGGCCCTCGTAGCCATCCCGGGCGATGTCCACGACATACCCCGCTCGCCTGAGCTTTTTCTGAAACAGACGAGCCAGGCCAGGATCGTCCTCCATGTACAGAATGCGGATCACTTCTTTCTCGGGCATGATATTCACTCTCCCTCGGGGGTGGTCAGAAAGATTGTCGGGATGACATTTGTGTGGCTAAACATAGGCGTCGCCTCCAAGATGGTGAGGGATGGTGAACGATATCAGCGTGCCTTCCCCCGGTTCGGATTCGCACCAGATGCGACCAGCGTGGCGACGAACCAAAGCCTGCACGTAGGCCAACCCCATACCTTCGCCCGGGACGTCCTCGTTGCCCGCGCGTCGGAAGGGCGCAAACACCTTGTCCATATTTCCTGGGGCTATTCCTCGTCCGTTGTCTTGTATCTGGAAAAGGGTCTCATCCTCGCCGCGTACGGCAGTGATCTCGACCTTGCCTGGACGGTCAGGGCGGAGATACTTGACGGCATTGCTCAGGATATTGCCCATGATCTGCTCAATTGAGGTCTGGTCAGCGACTATCTGGGGCAGTTGGCCCACAGACACCTCGGTCTGACTCTCTGCGATCTGGTGAGCCAGTGTCTGTAGGCACGTCTGAACAATGGCATTCACATCCACAGGCTCCAGCTTGAGCTCGCGGCGACCGAGACGTGACAGCTTTAGGAGAGCAGTGATAAAATAGTCCATGTGGGTCACAGAAGTGTCTATGAATTCCAGGGCTTCAGGTGCATCCTCCTGGAGAGCATAGGTCAAAGTCTGCCTTTGCTCCTCGTCCAGGTGACCGTCTATGGCGCTCACAACTGACTCGATCTCGCCCAGGGCAAGGCGGAGTTCAGCCGCAAAACCTTTCAGATTGACGAGTGGTGCCCGCAGGTCGTGGGACACGATGTAGGCGAATCTCTTGACTTCCTCGTTGCTTTGCTCCAGCTCGGCCGCATAGTGCTGCAAGCGTTCCTCAGCTCTTTGGCGCTCGGCCAACTCTTGCTGGAGACTCGCATAAAGCTGAGCGTTGTCGAGGGCAATTGACGCCAGCTCTGCGAACCGACTCAGCACCGCAATTTCCTCGTCGCCGAACAGTCTTGATCTGTCCGAGTGGCTCAGTCCAATGACGCCAACCACGCGGGGCCCGGATTTAAGCGGGATACCCACTACTGCATAGGCGCCGGCGAGCCTGGTATCCATCGACCGGCCTGCCCACGTGCTATAGTCGTCCACAGTGAGTGGTTGGCCAGTTTGCCACACGCGTCCGGACACGCCTTCTCCAGGACGGAGACGAACACCCACATCATAGGCGTTATCACCCAGACCCACGCGCATTTCCAGGTCCCCGGAGTCTGGATCGTACAAATAGACGAACCCATTGGGCGCCCCGGCCAGAGCGGCCGCACGCGCTACCAGGGTCTCTAGCAACTCGTCGAGTTCCAGCCGGCTGATCAGCCCGAGCGTCGTCTCGTGCAGGGCATCGAGATAGCCCCTCTGGCGCCGGAGTGTCTCCTCGGCTTGTTTGACCTTGGTGATATCGGTGGCGATCTGGAGCCGGACGAAATGTCCATCAACCCATCTGACGGCGCGATCGTAGTTGATATACCAGTTTCCGGTTTTCGGATTCTGTCCCTCCCAGACACACACACCGGTAGGATTGCCATTGGCGTCGAGCAGTTGGTCATTTGTGCAGTGGCTGCACGGTCTGGTCTCATTGCGGAGCACCTCGTGGCATTTTCTTCCAGCGAGATCGTGGCCAAAACTGTCCTGCATATGCCTGTTCATAAACAGGATTTCGTAGGAGTCAAAGTCGGCAACGTACACGTCTGCATCGATGCTGTCCAGAACGGTATTGAGGGTGTCAAAGGATGCCTGCAGAGCTTGTTCCGCTCGCTTACGTTCTGCTAATTCCTGCTGGACTGTCTGGTACAAGTTGGCGTTGTCGAGCGCCACGGCGACTTGATCGGCCAACGTCTCCATCAACATCACATCGGTAGCGTCAAAAGCATCGGGTTCATCGCTCTGCAGGTCGAGCACGCCGAGGATCTGCTGCCCACTCTTGATGGCCACTCCCAACTCTGACCTGGTCGTCTCCTCTGACTTACGCACGTAATGAGGGTGCTGGCTGACGTCTCCGCTGAATTGTGTCTCGCCAGTCGCTGCCGCCTGGCCTGTCATTCCTTCACCCACCGCAACCCAGAGGTCATCGGGAAACATATCCGCATAGTGACCGGCAACGGACTGGAGAACGAGATGCTCCCTGTCGTCGTCAAGAAGCATCAACATCACAGAGTAGTAATCGAAGGCATCACGTACAGCGCCCACGATCTCTGACAGCAGCGTCTCCAGTTCCAGCTCGCTGCTCACCCGTTGGCCCACTTCATAGATCAGCGTGGCCTGAGCCGCCCGCCTCTCTGCCTCCCGCTCCGCTCGCCTTCGCTCGCCAATCTCGGATTGAGCCTCTTCGTACAGCCGAGCGTTCTCGATGGCGATAGCGGCCTGGACAGCCAGGCTTTGGGCCAGACGGATTTGCCCTGCCGTGTAGCTCTTTGTCTCCACTTCATTAAGCAGCTCCACCAATCCAAAGACCTGGTCACGCGCCACCAGAGGCAACATGAGTAGGGTGTGTACCCCTTGTTCCCTCATCAAGGCTAGCTCTGTCTCGTCGGCCATCGGGTCGTTGTGCTGAACTACTACCGGCTGACCAGTTTTCAGGACTTGGTGTGTGGTAGGGTAGTCGCTGAGATCATATGTCGTGCCCGGCGGATCCGTTTCGTCAGGTCTGGCTAGACTGTAATCAACCAGCGTCTCGACCGAGTTTTGCGCTTGGCTCCAGAGGGACAGCGCACACCCGGTTGACTCGACAGCCCGGATCATCTGCTTGGCCACAGTCAGGAGCACGGCATCGAGGGAGAGAGCGGAACTGATGACTGTGGCTGCTTCATACAATGTGGTTAGCTCATCGTTGCGCTGTTTCAGCACCTGCTCGGCCCGCCTGCGTTCGGCGAGTTCTTGTTGGGCCCGCTCATACAGGCGGGAGTTCTCGATCGCGACGGCGGCTTGATCGGCAAAAGCCGCAGCCAGTTTGGCGTCGCGCTGGTTGTAGACACCGGGCTGTCCCTTGTTCAGATTCAGTACGCCGATGACCTGATCCTGCGCCACAAGCGGCACGCCGAGCCAGCAGCGTACGTACTCGCTCTCCGGCCAGTTCGACCAGAGGGGGTCGGTGCTCGTGTCTGAGACGATGACGGGCGTACGATTCTGTATCACCTCCCGCATATGGAGCAAGTCCGCGATCTGTAGGTGGGTGGGTGGTTGTCCCTCGGGCACAGGTCCTCGCTGGGCGACCATCTCAAGCGTATTGTCAGAGATCAGCATCACCGAACTGCTGTCATAGTCGACCACCCGGGCGAGTTGCTCCAGGATGACGGGCAGGTTCTGTTCGCGATCGAGGCTGGCGTTCAGCGTGCTGGTCACCTGGCGCAGGGTCTCCGCCTCGTGCCATTGTGTTCGCAGATCCTCTAGCAGGCGGGCCTGGTTTATCGCCGCGGCCGCCAGGGGGGTCAGGCGCTCCAACAGGGTAATGTCATCTGGCGAAAGCAGATAGCCTGGGTCGTGTACGATGCTCAGCACACCCAACAGACGGTCGCCCCACCGGATCGGGAGAGCGGCACAGGCGGTGAAATCGCCATCGTCGTGCTGTGCGGTCCGGCCCTCCCAAGCACCATAGTTGTCCACCACCATCGTCCGGCCGGTCTCTAGTACTTTGCCCGATAGCCCCTGTCCTCGCTGGAGCACATCCCCGACATAGTCGGATTTGGGATCGGCGCTGATGGTCAGTTCGAGGTCGTCAGTGGCTGGCCGATATAGATAAATGCCCGCTCCTCTGGCCTCGAGCAGGCTGACTACACGGACCGTGATCGCGCGGAGCAGATCGGGCAGATCCCTCTGAGCAACCAGGTCCAACGCGGTCTCGTGAAGGACAGACAGCATGTCTGCCCGTCGGTGCGCTCTTTCCTGCGCTCGCCTGCGCTCAACGATCTCGGTTCGAGCCTGCTCGTACAAGCGGGCGTTGTGAATGGCGATGGCGGCCTGGCTGGCGACAGCCATCAGCAGATCCTGGTCGTGCTCATCGTAGCTGGTGGCGGCAGTGTAGCTCTGAACGGCCATCACGCCCAGTGTCTGGTCGCCGATCGTCAGCGGTACACCTAGCCAGGAATGGGCCGTCCTTCCAATCGGCTCGATCCCCATCTCCTCCAGCCATGTGGGCACGTCCTCTCGAATCAGCACCGGTTTCTGGGTGCGAAGGATGTGTTCAGTAAGCCCCTTGCCAGCCTGTCGGGTGACAGAGGACTTGTGCACTTTGCCCTCGGCGACGTCGATGGAAAACGTGACATCGTCCTTGTCCGGGTCGTAGAGAGCGATGTAAAAGCTGGTGGCATCCAAGAGCCGTGAGACGCCACGGTATGCCTCCTCCAATACTTGTTCGACATCGAGCTGCGCCGTGAGGGCCTGGCTCAAACTGTTCAGGGTGGCGAGCTCTGCCGCGTGGCTGCGCTCCTGATCGACGAGGCGGGTCAACTCCTCCATTCGCGTAGTCAACGTTTGATCGGTCGTGGTGTACAGGCGAGCGTTCTGGATGGCGACGGTAGCCTGGCTGGCGAACGCTGTCAGTGTGCGCAGATCGATCTCCGAGAAGACCCCGTCGCGGATTCGATTGTCCAGGTAGAGAGCGCCGATCACCTCCTCCCTCGCGCACAGGGGTACGCAGACAATGGAACGGAGATGGTATCCGATGACGCTCTCCTGGTCGGAGAAGCGGGGATCGCGTTGTGCGTTGGTCGTGAGGACTGGCTGACCGGTATCGACCGTTTCCCGTACGACGGTGCGGCTGAGTTCCAGTTCGTAGGCGTCCAGACGCTCCTGGTCAAAGCTCTGCGCCGCACGGACCTGTGGGTTGCCCTCGTCGTTCAACAGCATCAGACAGCCCCGCTCGGCCCCGGTCAGGTGAATGAGGGCATCCATAACCAGGTCCAGCGTCTCTGCCAGGTCGAGAGAGGAGCTCACAAGGCCGACGATTTCGTATAGAGTGGCCAGCTCCACCCCAAGCTCCTGTTGCCTGACGATCTCTGTCACACCTTGCTGCCATTCCTGAATTCGGGCGACCAACTGATCAGGCGAAGGGGCAGAAGGTCGTGTCAGCGCGCGCTCGACCGCCTGCATGCTGCCAAGGAGCGCTTCACCTGTTACACCTGCTTTTGTCCTAGTCTTGGTCACAGATCGTTCTCCTCATAGGCAAGAACTGGATCTCGGGACAAGAGCCTCGAGTTGTCGTTTTCCTCACGTTTGATGCTATCGTCGCGGTTTCGCTGATCTTGGTCCATAGCGACCGATGCCTGCAGGCACCCTGAACCAGCGCCCTCTTTTCAGACTAGACGGATTGTGTGTAGAGATGATTCTCCCTATCACTATATAGGAAACCTGCGTTGTAGGGGTTTCAGTTGTGTTACAATGACGTTTCAACTTGTCGGCCGAGTGAGAGGCCTCCGTGGCCCACAGGGCTCTACTCCTGTATCACCACGAGCGTGCCCAATGCGGTCCACTCGTAGAGCTGGGCGGCTTCGTTCAAACCGACGACGACGCAGCCGTAGGAGATCGGGCTGCCCAGATAGCCCTCCCATAGGCGGGTGCCGTTTGAGAGGGTGGGCAATCCGTGGATGCCGTTGGTAAAATCAGGGCCGGTACGGTATATTCCCATAAAGTGCGGCATCCACAGATCCCAACTGGAGGCATACGCTTCATCCTCCTTGCTGAGGATCTGGAACACACCTGGGATGGTGGGTGAAGAGGCGATCCCGGTCGAGGCCTTGAAGCTGTAGACCAGCGTGTCCCCTTCATATGCATTGAGGTGCTGTTCTGAGATGTCTACCACGATCCGGCGTTCCGTGGTGACGGGCAACGGAAAAAGCACATCCACTGAGGGAATAACGATTTGTTGATCGGGCCACAGTTCGCCAGGTTCGATGTGTGGATTAGCGTCGGTGAGTCGCCAAACGGGGAATCCGTGGGCGTGGGCTACGGACATCAGGGTGTCTCCGGGTTGTACGGTGTAGATGTGTGCCTGATGGATCAACACGACCTCGGCCCAGGGTTGCCCGGCCTCCACCGCTGCGCGGATCGCGGGGGCCGTCTCTTCCACGTTGATCGCGACCTGGTCGGTCAGTTGGCTGCTGAGGTCGTCCAGGTAGGCGCGCACAGCTTCCTCTCGAATAGTCAAGACAAGCCGCGTACCGTCTTGGTCAGGGTCGCTAGGGTCGTTTTCCGCTGATCCATCAGATTGGATCGTTTCGACGGCGACAGTTGGCTGTACCATCAACCACTCGGCCAGGATGTGTGGATCTACCGACCACGTCCCTTGGTAGTCGGTCAGCGGGTCATCGGTGACAAGTCTGAACGGCTGTGCCAACAACATCTCGGCCTGGGTCTGTGCAGCCCCCGGGTCCGCGATGGGAGGATCCACCGGTCGAGTCAGTAGCTCCATGACCAATCCCTCGCTGCCAACGCCGACGGCGTACGGGAGCGCGGCGATGATGGCCTCAATATCCAGTTCCTGGCCCGCTTTCCCTGGAACCGGGATAACGGTATCGGGTTGGATATAAAGAGTAGCGTTCACGGGTGGAATGGCCATTTCCTGGTTCAGTGCCTCGAGGGCGATCCTGGCCTTGGCGGGATCGGGAAGTACGACGACGGGGGGGAGTGTGTGGCCAGAGACGAGGGATTGGAATCGGGTGATCCATTGGCCTACAATGGGTCCCTCACGACCCACCTGGTAGGCCAGCCGAGCGGTCGTCGCTGGGTCAAGGTGGATACCAGCATCGGCCCACGAGCGGTCCCACGTGCGCTCACCATCGCGCATTTTCAGTGGCAATAAGGCTGGTGGAGGGAACTCTGCTGCGAGAACCGCGGCAGCCTCGTCTATGGTCAACCTACCGAGGTTCACGCCGTGTACATCAATGCCAAGGTATATGCGGCCTGCATAAACCTGGCTATAGGCCTGGGCAACAAAGACCGCGATGATGGCGCCAGCGCATAAACAGGCAACGGCAAGGGCGCCGATCAGACGTATGGAAAAGGTGCTACTACTGGCTTTGCTGCTCATTGTTGTTGCGCCTTCAAAGAGTGCCCCCTGCTTGAGATGTAGGCAGATCACCTACGATCCGCCCCTATAAACATACTAAAAACGGTGGTATTTGTCAAATCTGGCGCGCTGTCCTAATCTGTTGTATAATAGAATCGAACTGACGTTCTATATCGACGCCAGGAGAGGATCATGCCCAGATTTCAGCTCGTGTCGGATTTCCAACCCACCGGCGATCAGCCAGAGGCTATTGCTGCACTGATGCAAGGCATAAAGGCGGGTCACACACACCAGACCTTGCTGGGAGCGACGGGGACCGGCAAGACCTATGTGATCAGCCAGCTCGTCGAACAGACGCAGAAACCTACGCTTGTTCTGGCTCACAACAAGACCCTCGCGGCCCAGCTCTATGCCGAGTTCCGTGAGTTCTTTCCGCACAATGCCGTCGAGTACTTTGTCTCCTACTATGATTACTACCAGCCCGAGGCCTACATCCCGCGGCACGATCTGTATATCGAAAAGGATGCCGACATCAACGCGGAAATCGAGCGCCTGCGCCTGGCTGCCACGACGGCCCTGTTCTCCAGGAAGGACGTCATCATCGTCGCGTCCGTTTCGTGCATATATGCCCTTGGTGATCCTAACGAGTGGGGCAGGGTGATGGTCGAGCTGAAGCGGGGCGAGAAGCAGCGGCGAGGTGGACTGCTGCGACACCTGGTGAGCATTTACTACACACGAAATGACCTCGAACTGCGGCCTGGCACGTTCCGCGTGCGAGGAGACACGATGGAGGTGATGCCAGCCTACAGTGAGACCGCTTATCGGGTTGGTTTTTGGGGTGATGAGATCGAGCGGATTGCCGAAATCGATACCCTCACCGGGGAGGTGCTGAGCGATCTGGACGAGGTGCGCATCTTCCCTGCGAAGCATTTTGTGACGCCCGAGGAAACGCAGGAGCAGGCATTCGCCGACATTGAAGCCGAGCTAGCCGAAAGACTGCACGAGCTACGCAGCCAAAACAAACTGTTGGAAGCTCAGCGTCTGGAGCAGCGTACGCAGTACGATATGGAGATGCTGCGCGAGATCGGCTATTGTTCTGGGATTGAGAACTATTCCCGGCATTTGGAGCAACGTACGCCTGGCGCGCCTCCCTGGACTCTGATGGATTACTTTCCTGCTGATTACTTGCTCGTCGTGGACGAGTCACATATGACGATTCCCCAGGTGCGGGGTATGTACAATGGCGATCGGAGCCGCAAAGAGGTGTTGGTCGATTTTGGCTTCCGTCTTCCCTCCGCGCTGGATAACCGCCCTCTCAACTTTGGCGAGTTTGAGGATCGTGTCAACCAGGTTGTCTACACCAGCGCCACCCCCGGCCCGTACGAGCTGGAGAAAAGCCAGCAGGTGGTGCAGCAGATCATCCGTCCCACGGGCGTGATTGACCCCGAGATCGTCGTCAAGCCGGTGCAGGGGCAGGTGGATGATCTCATAGGCCAGATCAATGAGCGGGTGGGGCGGGGCGAGCGAGTGCTGGTTACGACACTGACCAAGCGTATGGCCGAGGATCTGGCGGGTTACTTGCAGGAATTGGGCGTCAAGGTACATTACCTTCACAGTGAGGTCCATACGCTTGATCGGATCGAGATTCTACGGGATTTCCGGCTTGGGGCCTACGACGTTGTGGTAGGCATCAACCTGCTGAGAGAGGGCCTGGATCTTCCAGAGGTGAGCCTTGTGGCTATCCTTGACGCTGACAAGGAAGGTTTTCTGCGTTCTGATACTGCCTTGATCCAGAATATTGGCCGGGCGGCCCGGCACATCAATGGCACCGCGATCATGTATGCGGATCGCATCACCGACTCTATGAGGCGGGCCATCGATGAGACGGATCGGCGGCGCAAGATCCAGGTAGCATACAATGAGGAACACGGGATTGTGCCGGCCACCATTGTCAAAGAGATCCGGGATCTCACCGACCGGGTTCGTGTCGCCACACGCACAGATGCAGAAGAGGTTGGGGCGGAGCGTGGCCTGACGCAACTGTCAGCAGACGAGTTGGCTCGTTTGATTCGCGAGTTGGAGCGACAGATGAAAGCGGCGGCGCAGGATCTCGAGTTTGAAAAGGCAGCGCTCCTGCGGGATCAGATCTTTGAGTTGCGCGCGGTGATGACGGACAAGGAAGAGATGGAGCTACCGGCCTGGGAGCGAGAGCGCCGGTTGGCCCGTATGGGGGTTGAGACGAGCTAACCCCGAGACCCTAAAGGTTCCCATAAACCTTTAGGGTCTGTGGACTACCAATCTAGATAATCTACAAGAGTCGCCGCGTCATCCCGCAGGTAAGCGACACCATTCTTGTTGTTCCAGATGCCTTCCCGATTTCCCCAGTAGAGCTCGACGTTGGTGTCTGTGCCGTCCGTGCTCCACACTCGGACACTTGCTCCGGCGCGCAGGACAAACCCGGCTGGGAATGCATAGGTGATAAACTGATCGTTGTTGAGCGTCCACCCAGTCATATCCTGATCCTCAGTTCCCTGGTTCCCGACGATGATATACTCTTGCCCCACATCGTCGGTTTGATCATCATCCGGACCTAGGCCCAATGGGTTGTATTCTACGTGGGCGATATGCATATCGGGGGAGCCCCTTGATGATCGGGGCGTGCCATTTGGCTCTGGTTGGCGTGGTTCCACCGTTGGCCGAGGGCTGGGTGTGGGCAATTGGGAGGCAGCTCCGGGCAGAGGTGTAGAGGCGGGTGGGGCCGGAGTATCTGTCTGGGCAGAGTCGTGATTGGTGATGGTTGGCGAGGCCTGGATCGATGGTTCAAAGGGTGTGGGACTGCTCCCGGTCTCGGGTTCACTCGCGTCCGTTGGGTCCGGTATCCTACCCGTTGGACGGGGGGGGAGGGAGAGCGCCGGAACAGAGATACGGGGCCCTGTCGTGCTCCACAGATAGGATGAGACTGAGCAGCACAGACAGACCAGGCAGCCAATAGAGCATAGGATTACCTGAAGACTGCACCACGACGCGGACAGGCCGCCGCTCAGGGGAAGAACGATCCTCTCCTTGCCAAGCTGGCGCAGACGTGCAAGAATGGTTCCCTCCCTATGGCCGCTCTGTCTGTTCATGCTGGACATCTACCAACTGAACGAGTCGATCAGGCTTTGGGTATCGTCCCGCAGGTATGCCGTATCACTCTTGTTATTCCAGATGGCTGTGCTGGACGCCCAATAGAGGTTGCTACTCGAGTCACTGCCGGTCTTGGTCCACACACGGACTCTGGCCTCACCAGCCAGGACAAAGCCCGTTGGAAAGTAGTACGTTTGATCGGTTTTGTTGTGGAGGGTCCATCCGGTCATCGTCTGGTTGCCGGCTCCTCGATTCTCAATCAGCACATATTCGCCATCCCAGTCCGAGCGCTCGACGTGGTCGATATGCAGATCCGCTAGGATGGGCGTTGGTGTGGGCGAGAGCGTTGGTGTGGGCGTTTCGGATGGGGATAAGGTGATCGTCAGGGTCAAAGCCGCGGGAGGCGGCTCGGTGTATGACAGTGGAATCGTGGCTGTTGGCAGAATGGATGGCATCGCTGCGGTCGGCTCCGGCGTCTGACTGGGGCGAGGGATGTCTCCTGGAGTTGGAGCAGTAGCGGTGCGGGCCGGCGTGGGGGTCACCAAGGGCGACTCTGGGGGGAGCGTCTGGCGCGTCGCTTCTGCGGGTTGTGAGGTGCTCGCGGGTGTCCAGGATTCGGTGGACGCCGGTGAGGGCGTGCAGGTGTTCGCGCAGATGGTAGCGTCAATGGCGGCGGGAGAGACGGTGGCCGCTGATCTTGTTCTGCGGCGGAGGGGTAATCTGACGTCGCTCTGTGTGGGGTTGGTGGTGCCCCAGATGAATGCCGATACCGAACAACACAGACAGGCTAGGCAGTATAGACCAACCAGAACGGCCTGAAACTCTACCAGGGAAACGGGCCGTTTTCCAATATTGAAAACGGCCTTCTCCCCTGTGGCGTTGGGTTGGCGCGATGGAGGCGCAGAGTGATCACGGGTCTGATTGCTCATCTTTTGGTGACTTCTCTCGGCGACCAACTAGCCTGTCTGCAGCCTCAAGGGAGAGGCCCACAGCCTTGAAGGCGATGTCTGCGATCCCCTCTGGTAGTTCGGGGAGCAGTCTGGCGATCTCTGACTCGATGGTGGCAGCGATCTCTTGGCGCTCCTCGGGTGTGAACCGGTCGCTGTCCGCCAGTGCCTTCAGAGCCCCGTTCTTTACTGGCTGCTCTTCTTCGCTCAGTTCTTTGGGATCGGAATCGGACATTTGTCTCCTCTGGATTCAACGACTGTGTAATGCTGGCCAGGACCTATTCTAGACGTGCTCGACATTCAGTGAGAATCTGGAATCGAGGCCATCATTGCCCTGGCGATGTGTGCTGCCACCCTGGCATTGTTCATCAACAGGGCTTCATTCGCCTGGCGCGCCCGCCCGCTTGTCAGTTCGACAACCCTTCCCAGAAGGAAGGGTGTCACTGCCTTGCCACTCACGCCGGCAGCCTCGGCTTCGTTTACGGCCTCGGTGATAGCCAATTCGATCTCGTCCGCTGGGATCTCGTCGGCTTCTGGAACCGGCACGCACACCAGCAGCGCGGTCGAAAGACCCAGGTCTGAACGTGTCCGTGCGATGTGGGCGACCTGCTCCGGTGTGTCAACCTGAACGTCCACTCCCAGTCCTGACCGGCGGCTGTAGAACGCTGGGAACTCGGATGTGGTGTAGCCGATCACCGGAACGCCGTGAGTCTCTAGCATCTCTCGTGTGTGGTGCAGGTCAAGGATGGCCTTGGCCCCCGCACATACAACGACGATGGGAATGGAGGCCAGGGTCAAGAGGTCGGCCGAGACATCCTCAGGATGGTCCCGGTGAACGCCACCGATGCCGCCGGTGGCAAAGACCCGGATGCCGGCACGGTGGGCCAGAAGCATCGTCGCTGCGACAGTTGTGCCGCCATTTGCGCCCCGCACACCTATGAGAGGGAGATCCCGAAGGCTGACTTTGTGGGCGGCTCCATCGGTAGCCAGCCGTTTCAACTCCTCGTCAGATAGCCCCACCTTTGGCCGGCCATCCAACACGGCGATGGTGGCTGGCGACGCCTTCTGCTCACGCACGGCCGATTGTATACGCCGGGCGATGTCCAGATTTGATGGAGGACTAAAGCCGTGGGTGACCAGGGCCGATTCCAGGGCGACTATTGGCCCGTTCTCGTCAAGGGCCTGGGCGATCTCGGGAGCAACCGTCAGCCAGTGATTCACACCACCGATTCCTCTCTGTTCAAGTTCTGCGGTTCCATCTCGTGTCCTCTTATTGTTTCCCTCGTCGTAACTGCTCAGCCTGTCATTGCGAGCCGCGCTTTTTGCGGCGAAGCAATCTCCAATTTCCGAGGTGGAGATTGCTTCGTCGCTCCGCTCCTCGCAATGACGGGAAGAAACCATCCTGGGTGAGTAGTTACCCCTCGTCTATAATAGCTCGGCAGCCAGGCGAGCGTAAACCTCGGCGGCTGCCTGGACGTCGGCCAGTCGGACGTGTTCATCGGCCGTGTGCGCCCGCTGAGGGTCTCCTGGCCCAAAGCCCACCGTGGGTATGCCGGCCACACCGGCGGTAAAAGTCCCCTCGGTCGAAAAGTCCCAGCTCATGATCCGAGGTCGATGCTTGAGTTGCGCACGCGCCGCGCGCACCATACTCACCACGAGCGGGTGATCCTCCGCCATTACCCAGGCGGGATAAAACTCACGCGCGTGACAGGCATAATTGGTGTAACTGGTGGTGCTGTGCTCAGTCACCTCCACCTCAGCCCGCACACCCTCACGAGCGATCACACGTTGGACTTCTGCCAGGGCCTTGGTCTCGTTCTCTCCCAAGGTCAAGCGGCGGTCAATGATCAATTCGCAGCGATCGGGTATCGCATTGCGGCTACTCGCGCTGGACTCGATGTGGGTCACCGCCAGCGTGCCAGGGCCGAGAAAGTCATCGTTTGCCAACTGTTCGGCAAGCAGCTCGAGTCCAAACACCAGGCGCGCAGTGGTATAGATGGCGTTCTGGCCCAGACGAGGGCTGGCCGCGTGGGCTGAGCGCCCGTAGGAAACGAGGCGCATTTCCAGCCGCCCGCGTTGCCCGCGGCTGACGTCCAGATCGGTCGGTTCGGCAAGCACCACCCAATCCGGGTGTATTCCCTCTTCCTCGATCAAAATACGCGACCCCAGTCCCTCGCAGGGTTCCTCCTGTACTACGCAGGCCACCACAATGTCGCCGCCGAGGTTTTTCCCCACGTCGCGCGCGAGCTTGGCGCCGTAGATCATCGCTGCCAGGCCGCCTTTCATGTCGCAAGAGCCCAGGCCATAGAGCACGCCATCCTCGATCTCGGCTCCAAAGGGCTCCCTGCTCCACGCGCCAGGGTCGCTGACCCGCACGGTGTCCATGTGGCCGTTGAGCATCAGCACGGGTCCGCGTCCCGGGCCGATCCAGCCGACCACGTTCCCAATACGGTCGGTGCGCACATCGCGAAAGCCCAGTCGCTCCATTTCCGCGATGATGCGTGTGGCTACGGCGCCCTCCTGGGTAGAGGGACTGCGAATCTGCACCATGTCACGCAGAAAAGACACCAGGCTGGTTCTATCCTGAGGGTTCAATCGGAATCCGGTCATTACGAGGAGGATTGTAGTCGAAATGGCTCATTCGTCAAGCGGCCTGTGTCCGGTTGAGCTGCTCCAGTTGATGATCGGGAGTGTCGGGTCGATTGTTTGACAGACCTTGCCTTTGTGCTAAAATGACAGTGACCTTTTGACCATTGGATTCCTCCCCTGAAAGGTCGGCCAGCGGTTATGCTGTGTGCCAGGTTGTGTTAAGCAGGGTAAGCTATGGATGGGATTGACCCTTGAAGTCGAAAGCGCGAGTCCAGGTTGTTTTTGTGCTCACGTTGGCTCTCACCGACGTTCTGATGGCCGACGTTGCCTTCTACCTGGCCTACTGGTTGCGGCGCTCAATTCCCTGGCCCAACGTAGCCCAGAATATGGGAAGCTTTCCGGACTATGTTGGCATCGTCCTGACTCACGCGCTCTCCGTTCTGGTGGTGTTTGCCTTCTCCCGCCTATACCTCCTGGTTCGTGGCCCTTCCCGGATTGACGAATTCTATAACATTGTGGCGTCCACCACGGTGGCTACGCTGGTGGGTGTGGCCGTGGCCTCGTTGGTATTTAAGAACAGCTTGCTGGAATTGGACTATTCGCGAGGCATGATCTTTTACGGTTGGGCGCTCACCATTTTGTTCGTCACCATCGGCCGTCTGGTGCACGCGCAGGCCCGTGCCCAGTTGCGCCGCCGGGGATGGGGGCGCGACCGGGTGCTCGTCGTCGGCACAGGCGAAGTGGGGTGGATGATCCTGCAAAAGATCCAGTCAAACCCCGGATTAGGGTATGAGGCGGCCGGCTTTGTCGACACCAACGGGCAGGCGGAGGCATCCGCCGGGGCCCCGGTGCTTGGCCACGCGAGTGACCTGTCGTCGATCATCGACCAGCACCAGATTGACGAAGTCATCATTGCCATGCCGGAGGCAACCCATCAAGAGATCTTGATGCTTATCTCCAAGTGTGAACGGGGCAAGGTGGTCATTCGGGTCTTTCCTGACGTGTTTCAGATTATGGCTAGCCAGGTGAGCATCGGTGACCTGGGGGGGTTGCCGCTCTTGACTGTGCGCGATATTGCTCTCACTGGCTGGCGGCGCACGGCTAAGCGGCTCGTGGATATCGGCGGAGCGGCCTGTGCTCTGGTCATACTCTCGCCACTGCTGATGCTGATGGCAGCTCTGATAAAGCTGGATTCGCGCGGTCCGGTGTTCTATGCGCAGGAGCGAATGGGGCTTGATGCCCGTCCTTTCAGAATGCTCAAGTTTCGCTCCATGCGACAGGACGCTGAGGCCGATGGGGCGGGCTGGACGGTGGAGAATGACCCCCGCACGACCCGCCTGGGTCGCCTGATCCGGCGGATCAATGCGGATGAATTACCTCAGTTTATGAACGTGCTGATTGGGGAGATGAGTCTGGTGGGCCCACGGCCGGAGCGCCCGATCTATGTCAACCAGTTTCGTCGATCCATTCCTCGTTATATGGACCGTCACTGGGAGAAGGCTGGTATGACTGGCTGGGCGCAGGTGAACGGTCTGCGCGGCGACACGTCCATTGTTGAGCGCACCAAATACGACCTGTGGTATATCGAGAACTGGTCGCTGTCGCTGGACCTCAAAATCCTGATTCGTACGGCTTTTAATCTTCTTAGATCTCCGAATGCGTACTGACGTGGTCAGTACGGTACTCTGTTCTGAGAGCCGCAAGGTGTCACACAAAAGACGCCGCCAAGGGAGCAAGCCCCTGGCGGCGTTCTGTGTCTCCGAACTGGATCACAGCAACTGCTGTCTCTCCAGATGGAAGGCGCTACAATCGCTGGCGGTTGAGCACGAAAAGAACGGCTACACCTGCCGATATTATCAATATCACGATCCCGCCTATCTTGGCAGCGGTGGCAAAGATGCGCCGGAAGGTTGAGCCACCAGACGGCTCGCTGCTCTCTTCCTCCACCGGCCCGGGCTCCGTCGTCTCGCCCGACGGGGGCGTCTCTCCCCGGACATTTCCAAACTGGACGTCCAGGCTTGTTCCCTCTGCCACGGCGACAGGCCATTCAGTTGGACCACTCACCGCATAGCCCGGAGGCGGGTTGAGGATCACCCGATAGGCCCCCGGTCCAAGGCCAGTAAAGCAGTGGGGTTCGTGAACGCCGTCAGACGTATGTCGAGCCACTACGCCTGAACCATCGGCAACAGTGAATTCTGCGTTGGGCAATAGCTCCTCAGTTCCCTCGTCGTCTCGGATGGCGTTGTTGTTCCGGTCGTGATAGGCCAACACGCAAATCGACGCTCCTCCCGCGGGCACCTCCGCCACGGCTGTGGCCGGGGCATCTGGTTCGGTCGTGGGGGGAGCAGGTAGCGCTGTTGGGGTGGGCGTCTGATCGGGGAGAGAGATGACGAGCGCCTGCCCCGGCACGATGATGTCGTTGGAGCCGAGCGAGGTGGCGTTAAGCCTGCGAATCTCGTTGATGTCCTTGTTGTACGCCAGGGCGATGCCAAAGAGGGTATCGCCCGACTCGACAATGTGCACGGTGGCGCCATCTGGACGAGGTGTGGGCGTGGCTCTAGGAGTGGGAGTCGGCCCGAAGGTAGGGGTCGGCGGCGGCGGTGGCGGTGTGGCCGTGGGTGGCGTACCGGCCGAAGTCACAACCAGGCTGGCATCGTCCCAGTAGGCATCGCCGTACTTGAACGGCCACTTGGTCTTTGATCGGAGAAAGACGCAGATCGTGCCTCCTGGACCCACCTGGGCCGTGACCGGCCCAATGCGCCGGTATGTGTCTGGCGACGTCTGTGGCTGGCTCCAGACGATGTTGGGCGAGAATGGATCGACGTTGCCATCGGTCGCGATACCAACCTGGAAGGTCTGGTTCCAGGGGTCTCCACAGGAGTAGCCCAATTTCTCGCTCGAACCATCACAGCTCCACCCTTGGGCGTGAGCCGAAAGCTGGACCGTCGAATTCGGTTCGAGGCCAGACACAACCTGGTACAATCCGGTGTCCTGCAGGCGATGGAAGGTAAAGAGCAGCACGGCATAGTTGCCGGAACGAATACGTTCCAACTCACCCGTGAACGGGGCTACTCGGGGGATGGTCTTGACCTCGGGTTGGCCGTATTCGCCGTCCTTGCGCCACCACGTGATCCAGCCCTGTGGTGTCATGATGTTATCGTGAGTGCTGCCATCGAAATTTGCGCTGGGAGACCAGTTATCGAGGCACCAGCCAGGTTCGGATCCAGCGCGGCAGTTGATGCCCTCAAATCCGGGATTCTTGAGCAGTTCCGTCCCTGCCTGGGGGGAGCGCGAGGGATTTGGCATCGCCAGGGTGAACACCGGCACCATCGCCAGCAGAGTGACCACCGCCACGATAGTAAAGCTAATATGTTTCCGGACCATCAGACCTCTCCTTTAGAACAGGATCTGTTGATATGCTGAACCATCAATCAGGTTGATTTACCTGCGGCGATGGGCGCGTAGACAAGGGTTCGCGGCCACGACTGGCCGCGAAATAGACCAGTGAACGACCCCTGAGAGCGAGCGGGTGTTCATTACACTGGATACTCTGCGATTGCAGAGCTATATGGGGGTTTCCCTCCGCCGCACTTGCCAAAGCGGGCAAATTATAGCACAATGCATTTGCTTGTCAAACCTCTAGCATTGAGAGGCATGGTGACTATGCGCGTGCTTATGGTATCCAAGGCCTGTATAGTAGGCTCATATCAGCGCAAGTTGGAAGAGATTGCGCGCTTCTCAGACGTGGAACTGATGGTCGTCGTGCCTCCCGCTTGGAATGATGGCAGCCGTACGATCCGATTGGAGCGTGCCCACGTCAGCGGCTATCAGTTGGTCGTCGAGCCTATCCTGTTCAATGGCAGTTTTCACCTCCATTTCTACCCCCGATTGGGCCGGCGCCTGCGCGCCTATGCGCCCGATGTGGTACACATCGATGAGGAGCCGTACAATCTCGCCACCTTTCACGCTCTGCGGATGGCAAAGGAAGCGGGCGCTCGGGCGCTGTGGTTCACCTGGCAGAACCTGAAGCGGCGTTATCCGCTCCCCGTGCGGCTGATCGAGCGGTACAATCTGCGGCAGGCAGACTATGCTATTGCGGGAAGCGATGGGGCGGCGGCAGTCTGGCGAGAAAAGGGCTATGCCGGAGGTCTGGCTGTGATCCCACAGTTCGGTGTGGATCCAGACATCTTCTTCCCCCGGGCGGTTAGCCAGGACGTCGCTGGTGAGATCACCATCGGCTACATGGGGCGGTTGGTGCGAGAGAAGGGTGTGGATCTGTTGCTGACGGCTCTGTCTGGCGTCAAGGCCAAGTGGCGACTCATCATTGTGGGGGCAGGATCGGAACGTGAGCGACTGGAGAGATTGGCCGATCACCTGGGGATAGCACATCAGATATCCTTTGCGGGCGTCATACCCTCCATGCGCACCCCTGCCTTCTACCAGGAGCTGGACGCGCTCGTACTTCCCTCCCGGTCCCAATCGAACTGGGTTGAGCAGTTTGGCCGGGTGCTGATTGAGGCGATGGCCTGTGGCGTGCCGGTGGTCGGCTCCGACTCTGGGGAGATTCCGCACGTGATTGGTGATGCGGGCATTATCTTCCCCGAGAATGACGCGAAAACACTGGAGAACTGTCTGCAACGCCTGGCTGTTGATCCCGATCTCAGGATCGATTTGGGCGCGCGTGGGCGCGAACGGGTACTGGCTCACTTTACTCAGGCCCGGGTCGCGGAGCAAACGGTGGCAGTATATCGGGAGATGATTACGAGAGCCTCATAAGAAAGGAGAGCGATGTTTTCAACGTTTGACGACGCGCGGCGGTACATAGAGGAGAACTCGGTGGAGACGGTCGATTTCAAGTTCACCGACCTGTGGGGGCGTTGGCATCACCTGACGATCCCTGAGGGACAGTTCACACCAGCGCTGATGTCGGCTGGCCTCGGTTTTGATGGTTCGGCTGTCGGACTCAAGTCGGTCAAGGCTGGTGATATGGTGCTTGTGCCAGATCTTGAGACCGGCTTTGTCGATCTATTCTGGGACCTGAACACACTCAGTTTCATCTGCACCACCCTGGAGGCGGACACAAAGGCAGATTTCCCTAACGATCCACGGAACATCGCCCGCCGTGCCGAGGCGTACCTGGTGGAAAGCGGCGTTGCGGATCGGAGCAAATGGGGGCCAGAGTTCGAGTTCTATGTCTTTGACAGTGTGGCCTACGAGAACGATATGAATCGCGCCGGCTACAGTGTCGAGTCGGGCGAGGCCGCTTGGCGCAGCGGTATGGGAGGGCACGGTCACTATATACCCCTGCACGGCGGCTACCACGCGATCCCTCCCAAGGATACGCTCTATAACCTGCGGGCAAAGATGTGCCGGATGCTTGAGATTATGGGCGTAGGAGTCAAGTATCACCATCATGAGGTTGGCGGTCCGGGGCAATGTGAGATCGAGACGCCCTTGGTGAGTCTTCTGGACGCGGGCGACATGACGATGATCGTCAAGTATGTGTCCAAGATGGTCGCCCATCAACACGGACAGACGGTGACATTTATGCCCAAGCCGCTCTATGGTGAAGCAGGTTCCGGGATGCACTTTCACCAGCACCTGTTCCTGGGAGACCAGAACGTGTTCTATGATCCCGAAGGCTATGGTCTGCTGAGTCAGACCGCCCGCTACTATGTCGGTGGGTTGTTGTTTCACGGACCCGCGTTGCTGGCCTTTACAAACCCTAGCACAAACTCCTACAGACGGCTCGTGCCTGGTTTTGAGGCGCCGGTTAATGCGTTTTTCTCGATTGGGAATCGAAGTGCAGCCGTGCGCATTCCGCGCTATGCCACCGAGCCCGATCAGGTGCGCATCGAATTCCGCCCGCCGGATGCGGCCTGCAACGTCTATCTGGCATTGGCGGCCCAGTTGTTGGCTGGATTGGACGGCATCCACCGCCAGATAGAACCCACGGAGGCTGGATTCGGTCCCATAGATGCCGACATTTTCTCCTGGACCGACGAACAGCGGGCGATCATCCAGCCGCTACCCGCTTCGCTGAAGGAGGCGCTGGATGCACTGGCCAAAGATCACGCTTTCTTGTTGGCTGGAGACGTGTTCAGCCTTGACCTGATCGAGCGTTGGATTGGGTTCAAGATGGATGAGGAGTACTATCAAGTACGCAATCGCCCACATCCCTACGAGATGGCGCTCTACTTTGACGTGTGAGCAATTGGGCGACCACAGCTTCCGGCTGTTGGTTATTCTCTGACTATTCCAATCCGCGAAGGATGGCCATATGAAAGATTTGAAATTCTTGTTGGTGTTCGTCCTGCTATTGACCGGCTGTTCAACCACTACTCCCGAACCCATCACGGTGACAGTACCTGTCACTGTGGAAGTACCTGTCACGGTGGAAGTGACAAGAGTGGTTGAAGTCACATCGGAGCCGGTTGCATCTGGAGCGGAAGCAACGATCTCCATGACCGAAGTAACAACGCTCCATTCCTCGGCGGTTGGTCGAGATTACAGGATTTATGTTGCTCTCCCGCTCAGTTATTCGAGGAATACCTCTGAAACCTACCCAGTAGTCTACTTATTGGATGGAGACCTGTTGTTTGGAGCGCTCACAGATCCCACTCGTTTGCTCCAGTCTGAAAGAGAGTTGCCAGAACTGATCATCGTTGGGATAGGATATGGGAACCTATGGGATGACAGTGACAAGATCCGAAGGCTGCGAGAAATTGATTTGACACCGGGAGCCACTCCTGGTTGGAGGGCTGGGAAGTTTCTCAAATTCATCCAGGAAAGTCTTTTTCCCTACATCGATGCCAACTATAGAACGGATCCAATGGACCGTACTATTGCGGGAGCTTCCTATGGAGGACTATTCCCGCTCTATGTGTTGTTTTATGCCCCTGAGACGTTCAACCGCTATATCGCTGTGAGCCCGGCACTATGGTGGAATGATCGAGTGATTTTCGAGCATGAGGAAGAGTTCGCCGACGAGCACTTTGACTTGCCCGTAAAGCTGTTCCTGTCGGTTGGCGGGCTTGAAGAGGAGCAGTATCCCGATTCGAGGATGGTATCCAATCTGAAAGAGTTCCACCAGAGACTGGAAGACAGGAACTATGCTGGGTTGGAAATGGAAATGGTGGTAATGGAAGACGAAACACACCACTCTGTCATTCCAGGCGCGTTTTCCAAGGGCTTGAGGTCAGTCTTCCGGTAAGCATGTATTTCAT
>CAYUIS010000009.1:0-57028 GCA_964444825.1 uncultured Anaerolineales bacterium
TTTTATAGATGCCCCCGTAGAGCGCGTGTTCCTTCTTGGGCACCATCGTCTCCTCGCCCGCATCCTTCACCCCACGGTACCAGAGGGTGCCACCGGGGATTGCGATCAACACCGCGATCCCCGCAGACACCCACCACGACCAGGGAAACGTCCGCGGCAGCCCCACCGGCGGCGGATAAAAGCAGGCGATCACGAAATTCGCGCTGGCGACAAACATCAGCCCCCCAGCAACAAGCCGATCCCGTGCGCAGCGGCGATAGGCCACCTCGCCGATCTCCTGCTCCAGCGCCGCTGGCCTTGCACTTTTTGCATAGAAGAACAGGAACAGCAGCGCCGAGATGACCAGTACAGCAAAGTTGGTCCACGCGACCATCGTTATCCTCCTGCCCATACTTCTGCCTGCAATCGCTAGTAGGTACGATTGCAGAACGCCATCGTCAAACCAGTGCGTCGATGATACAGTCTTCTGATTGCCTATTCTCCGATCGAACACCCACTCTCCTGCCACGCCTGCCGCATCACGGGGTTTTGCTCCAGATACGCGTCTACGATCTCCTTGGGGACGGTGTTCAGCGGACAGGAAAAGTTCACGCACCGCGAACACGTGTACTCGCGCAGTGTCCAAAAGAACATAACCAACCCCCACAGGGCGGCGATCGCCCAGAGAACCTGCCTCCCCAGGATCATGAATGGGAAGGGATACCCACCCAAGATGGCGAACCCGATCCACAGTTGGACCTTCTCAAACCTGCTCATCGGCTCGGGACGGTATTTCCACAACTTTAAGGACCCATAGTTGGCGATGCAGTGCAGCGTCGTGCCCCGCTCGGCATAGTACGGGCAGTGGCTGCACAGGATACGGATCTCCCACAATTCGAAAAAGATCAACCAGTACGCAACCCACCCCAGCAGGTACCAGCCATAGCCGCTCTGGATCACGCCAATGAAAGCCGGGATCACAAAGACGCCAAACATCCCCACAAAGTGAAGCAGATGGCGACGGTTAAAACGACACTTGAGCCAGCCAGCGAGGGAACACCCCTCGCAATCGGCCTCTGGCCGCCAGGTACAGATGTCGTATGGGTTATTCGGAGCCGTCATTGCGCTTTTCCTTCCCACATCTTTTTGCCCATAGGACAGGCCCCACACTCCCCCTGCCGGCAGTGGCTGCAGACGAGCCTGGGATGCGGCACGGCAAAGGCCAGCAACAGAGCCACAGCAGCCACCAACTGCACCAGCCGCCACACGCCAAAGCCCTCCCTCAGCAGGACGACGCCCCCGACGATGGGCCAGGCCATCCCCAGCAGGAACAGGATCACAAAGACGAACTGCATCGGCGTGCGCAGGTACAAATCGGTCTGTCCCTGTTCGAACAGCAGGGGGACGACCCTGCCCAAACCCAAGCCGCACCGACAACCGTAATAACTCTCACAGCGCGCACACACCGTGGCCATAACTCCCACCAAGGCGACTACCAGAAGCAGCGCATAGCCAACCAGTACACCTACCCCAAACTGCACCGCGACCGCTGCGCCGAGGGTCATCACGCCACCTGCCGTGACCCAGTTGTAAACCACCGTCGAAACTGGAAACTCGTCGTGACACGCCATAGGTCCACCTCTCAAGTCTAATAATAGACTGACTGGTCAGTCTATATTATACCAACATCCGAGGAATTGTCAAGACATTGGTGTCTGATTTGACAAGACGGGGAGGCTGCCAGTATAATCTAGCTATCCTGCGCCGAGGATAGCACCAGTGAGCAGTCCGCTGCTGACCACCAAGCTCTATATCCCTCCCATCCGATCTGAGTTGGTGTTACGCCCACTCCTGATCGAACGGTTGAATACGGGGCTTATGGGGCCAAGTGGCCGCTTTGCCCGCAAGCTAACGCTCATCTCCGCTCCGGCGGGCTTTGGTAAGACCACGCTAGTCGCGCAGTGGTTGCGGGACATGGGGCATCCGGTGGCCTGGCTATCCCTCGATGAGGGTGACAGCGACCCGGCCCGCTTCTTCACCTACCTGGTGGCGGCTCTGCAGACCGTAGTGCCCAACATCGGTCAGGCTGCTCAGGCTATGATGCAGACCCCCCAGCCGCCCCCGCCAGAAACCGTGCTCACATCCCTGATCAACGATATCGCTACCACACCACGGCCGTTCATCCTGGTTCTGGATGACTATCACCTGATCAGCGCGCTGCCCATACACCAGCAGATAGGCTTTCTCTTGGAGCATCAACCGCCCCACATGCACCTGGTCATCGCTACCCGCGAGGACCCGCCACTGCCGCTCTCCCGTCTGAGGGCGCGCGGGCAGATGGTCGACCTCCGACAGACTGATCTGAGGTTCACGGACAAAGAGGCTGCCGACTTTTTGCGACAGGTGATGCAACTGGAGCTGTCATCCGTCGAGATTGCCGCCCTGCACCGCCGCACTGAGGGCTGGATCGCCGGCCTGCAACTGGTGGCGCTCTCGATGCAGGGCAGCGCCGACGTGCAGCGGCTGGTCGAGTCCTTTACCGGCAGCCATCGCTACGTCCTGGATTACCTGATCGATGAGGTCTTTCGGCGGCAACCTGCCGGGGTGCAGGATTTCCTTCTAAAGACATCTATCCTTGACCGCTTTACCGCCCCGCTGTGTGACGCCATCGCGGAACGGGACGACAGCCGCGGTGTGCTCTTGAATCTGGAGCACGCGAATCTCTTTATCGTTCCCCTCGACCAATCGCGGCAGTGGTATCGTTATCACCGCCTGTTTGCCGATCTGCTGCGCCATCGTCTCGGTATCGAGATAGGCGAGGTTGCCTCGCTGCACAAGCGGGCCTGCCGATGGTACGCGGACAACGATTTCCCTGCCGATGCCATACACCACGCCCTCGCTGCCTTCGATTGGGAAAGGGCGACCTCGCTCATCGTTGAGACCTCTGACGAGCTGCTGAAGCAGGGCCAAGTGGTCACTCTGCTCGGATGGTTCCAGGCGCTGCCGGAGGAGATGGTCCTCGCCGATCCACAGCTCTGCCTCGAATACGTCTGGCCGCTGATCCTCACGGAGCAGATCGATGCAGCCGAACCCTACCTGAGCCGGGCGGAACAGGCCGCCGAGCAACAGGGAGATACCTGCACTTTGGGTGCCATCGCTGTGGCGCACGTACACATCGCCCGAATGCGAGGCGATAACCAACGCGCAGCGGAACTCTCGGAGCGAGCGCTGAGGCTCCTACCACTGGAGGAGCTTGCGAGCCGTTCCGTCGTGGCCCTCAACCTGGGCATGTCGCAGTGGTATCGCGGTCGCATGGCAGAGGCTGAGCAAACGCTGACGGAGGCGGAGCGCGCCGGGCGCGGGTCGGGGAACGAGTACGTCCGCTGGACGGCCGTCCTCTTCTTGGGCCGGATACAGACCGCGCGGGGTAAATCGCGCCAGGCAGCCGAGTCCTGCCGCCACATGATCGAGCAGGGCGGACAGTTGCCCATCGTCGGCCTGGCACACTACGATCTAGGCCGGTTGTCATACGAGTGGAACGAGCTGGCCGCCGCCGCTGAATATCTGAAGCGCGGGATCGAGATTGTCCGGCGCGGTGGCGGTGTAGAGTTCGAGGTTGGCGGCTATTCGGCACTGGCGTTCATCCAGCAGGCTCAGGGCGACCCCGCTGCTGCGCAGGCCGCGCTCCAGAGAGCCGACCAACTGCTCGAAAATCCCAGTATCTCACCCTCCACGCGATTGTACAACCTGGCTTCCCAGGTCGCCGTCGCGCTGGGACAGGGCGACCTGGATGCCGCAGCGCGCGTGGTCGAGAGACTCCCCAAGCTAGAAGAAGCAGGGTCCTTCCCCGATGATTTGCTCCTGATGCTGGCCCAGGCGCGCGTGCTTCTGGCACAAGGGCGGCAGGCCAGTGCCGCGGAGCACCTGGCAGGGCTGCACGGGATGGCCTCCCAGGCCGGTTGGCAGTCGGTCGCTATCCAGGCCCGCGCGCTACAGGCTTTGGCCGCGCCCGCGCCCGAACAGGCCTTTGTCTTCCTCACCCAAGCCCTCACGGAGGGCGAAATGGCGGGCTACGTCCGTACCTTTGTGGATGCGGGCGAACCGATGGCCGAGCTGTTGCGCCAGGCCGCCGCACGCAACATAACACCGGGCTATGTAGACAGGCTCCTGACTGCGTTCGAGGGCGAGACGAAGGACAAAAGACCAACGACCGAGGCCCCGCCACTGTCGTTCGCTGCACGTCCTTCGTCCTTGATCGAACCCTTGAGCGACCGCGAGGTAGAAGTCCTCCACCTGCTCTCCGACGGTCAGACCAACCAGGAGATCGCCCGGACACTGTGCGTCTCCATCAACACCGTCAAGACCCACCTCAAGAACGTCTACGGCAAGCTCGGCGTCAGTTCCCGCCGCCAGGCAACTGCTAAGGCCAAAGAACTCGGCCTCTTATCCTAGTTCCAGCCCTCAATATCCGTCATTGGGTCACCCGCTCAAATCACCCGCCAATCACCCGCGGTGGGTGATGACATGGTCACATAATGCGGCTATACTGAATACAAATCAAAATTTGGAGGATTATGATGACAGCAGGTACAAATTCGCAGGGGATTAACAAAGTAGACCTGAGGATCCGCATCGTTTTGGGTATCGTGTTGAGCGCGGCGACGACGATCATGCTCATCACGGCCTTCCCCCCCACGAATATATGGCCCTTTGCATTCTTTTGTATCGTGCCGATGCTGGTGGCGCAACACCGGTTACTGCCCCTCAAGTGGTCGTGGATCGCCTCCGCCATTGGCGGTACTCTGTGGGTGCTGTGGCTGGTGGTGATGCTGTTTGGCATCAAGGCAGAGACGTGGTTCATTCTTCTGATCCCGATCATCTCTCTCCTGAAGGACTATTTCACCACAAAGAGCAACCGGCTGTTCCACGAGAGCACCAAGTACCGCTATTTTGTACTGGAAGGCGTATTCGGTTGGGTTGGCTTTGAGATGATCCGCAGCCTGATCCCCCTGGTCCGTACGCATGGGTTCATTGGCCACACGCTGCACACGCAACCGTGGCTGATCCAACCGGTCTCGATCTTTGGCGTCTACGGTCTGAACCTGGTCATCATCCTGATCAACTATGCGTTAGCTCAGGGTATATTCGCTCTGGTTGACCGCAAGTGGCAGTGGGATGACGTGCCTGCCGTCAGCAAGCGATTGGTCAACGGATGGCTGTTGGGAGCGGGCAGTGCCCTCGTGATTTGGGTCGCCATAAGCCTGATCATTCTCGCTGGCGCACCAAAGGACCCTGAAACAGTCCGCGTCGCCGCGGTGCAAAGCGGCGTTCCCATCCCGGCACACTGGCCGCCTGGTCAACCTCAGGAGGAACGGTTGGCGAACCTAACCGAGCAGACACGTGCCGCAGCGCAGCAGGGGGCACAGCTTGTGGTCTGGCCAGAGCTTGGGATAGGGTTCGATCCGCAGGTCGAGCACACCGACGAACTGCGCGCTTTGGCCGCCGAGACCAACGCGACCCTTGTCATCGGTTATGGCGTCGCGACTGAGACAGAATCCCGCAACGCCGCCGTCCCGCTGACCCCATCGGGCGAGTTCCTGCCTATCTATGGCAAGAGCCACGTTCCTCCCGGCGAACCACTGGACCCCGATGCGGGCAAGTACCCGGTCTATAAGACTGCACTGGGTACCTGGGGGACAATCATCTGCCACGACACCAACTTTAGCGAATCCGGGAGAATCATGGCGCGCAAGGGCGCGCGGCTACTCGCGATCCCGACCTTTGAGGCATACATCCCCGGCTTTGAGAATATCTTTTACATCCAGATGCTGTTCCGGTCGGTCGAGAACCGCATCGCGACTGTCAAGGCCGATAGCGCTTTCTCGTCGTCCATCATTGATCCCTACGGCCGCATCCTGGCGTTGCGGAGCGGCGCGCCGGACGGTGAAGCCTTTGCCCTGGTTGCGGATGTGCCGCTGGGCACCCCCGGGACGCTCTACACCCGCTTGGGAGACTGGATGGGGTGGCTCAGCCTGATTGGGTTCATCTTCTTTATGGTCCTGCCCGACGTGATCAAGAAGCGGCAGAAGAAACAGGCAGCCAGGCAGAGCTAGATGGCCAGGTGGAACCAGGCTAGGGAGCGGACAGATGCTGAAAGCCGAGATCCGAGTGAAGGGACAGATCGACCAAGATTGGTCGGATTGGTTCGAGGGCTTGACGATCACCCACACGGATCAGGGCGAGACAATCCTGGTTGGAGAACTCGTTGATCAATCGGCGCTGTATGGACTGTTGGCAAAGCTGCGCGACCTAGGGCTGCCCCTTGTATCAGTGAGCGGTGTGGAGATCGAGTAGGGGCAAGACCGGTTGATCCAGACGGCAAAAGGCCCCCGCCAGCAACGTGCGGGGGCCATGTTGTTGCTTGCTGTCTCTGTCTCGTGGCCGCTAGTTCTTCAAAAAGTCCTTCAGCCTACGCGTCCGAGTGGGATGGCGCAACCGGCTCAAGGCCTCCGCCTCTATCTGGCGCACGCGTTCTCTGGTCACCCCAAGTTTCTTTCCCACTTCCTCGAGAGTGTAGGTCTCGCCATCCACCAACCCGTAGCGCAACTTGAGGATGCGCACCGCCCGGGGCGGGAGATCTTGAAGCATCTCGGTGAGCAACTCCCGCAGAACGGCGGCGCTGGCCTCGTCGTCGGGGTTGGGGGTGTTTTCATCTTCGATAAAGTCGCCCAACTCACTGTCGCCTTCATCATCGGTCGGCATCTCCAAAGACAGTGGCTGGCGAGCCGCCCGCAGCATCTCTTCGGCTCTGCGCTTGGTGATGTCCATCGCCTCGGCCAGCTCGTCAGACGACGGCTCGCGCCCAAGTTCCTGCGTCAGCCTGTGGGATGTCCGCAGCAGCTTGGTGATCTGATCACCCATATGAACTGGCACGCGAATAGTGCGACTCTGGTCGGCAATTGCCCTGGTGACCGCCTGCCGAATCCACCAGGTCGCGTAGGTGGAGAACTTGTGCCCCAGCCGATAGTTAAACTTGTCGGCGGTGCGGACCAGTCCGATGTTGCCCTCCTGGATCAGATCGAGGAACGGCACACCACGCCCAATGTACTTTTTGGCCACGCTGACCACCAGGCGGGAGTTGGCCCGGATCAAGTGCTCCCGGGCTGCTATCCCGTCCAGCATAGCCCTACGCAGACTGATACGTTCCTCAGAGCCGATACCATCGCGCCTCAATTCCTGCTTGGCCAGCTTGCCGGCCTCCATACGCTTGGCCAGCATAACTTCTTCTTCAGCCGTGAGCAACGGCACTCGCCCAATCTCTTTGAAGTATAGGCCGATCGTATCGTCTATTGCGATCGTGTCGAAGGTTGCCTGTGAGTCAGTCTCTGTACCAATGGGATTGAGAGCTTTGTCCTCACCGCCTTCCTCCTTATCCTCCGGCGCACCGATCTCGATGCCAGCCTCGACAAGGGTGGACAGTATATCCTCAAGCTCCTCCAGGTTGTCCTCAGCGAAGGGAAAGGCGGTCAAGATATCTTCGTTCGTGACATAGCCCTGTTCAGTTGCCTTGGTAAGCAGGTATTCCTCGCCAGTCAAATCCTCTTCATCTTCTATTACTACCAATTCGTTCACTAACTCTTGCTCTTGATGCAGTTCCATTTCTCACCTTGGTTTCCGACACCAACAGGGCCGCAGGAGGCATAGGTTGATACTCTCCTCTGCCGGCCCCGGTCAAATTCCTACTACTACATTATACGTATACTCAGTCTTAAAGGTATTATACCACAGATTAGTCGAAAAAACGTTAGAAAAACGTAGGATTCATTCAGATCCCATGGTGTTTCAGGATTGATCTCAACCAGTCTGGACTCTGCCGGACAAGGCGGTTCAGGAGGCTCAGCTCACAGCTCGTAGAGTTCACCATATTTGCTTCGGAGATAACGGACGTATGGTTCAATGCTCAATCGTCCGCCGGTGATGCGCTCGAAAAGTTCCAAGGCCGTGTACTTGCGCCCATACTGGTAGATGCTGTTCTGGAGCCAGTTGTGCAACGTGCCGAATTCTCCACCCTCAATCTCATCCGCAATCCCAGGGTGAGCCTGTAGCGCCGCCTCAAAGATAGCTGCGCTCATGATGTTGCCCAGCGTGTAGCCCTGGAACGCACCGCCTATAGCGCCGGCGTACCAGTGTACGTCTTGCATCACACCATTCCTATCGTCAGGCGGCACGATGTCCAGGTCGGTCCCGAACCGCTCCCGCCACGCCTCGGGCAGGTCGCGGACCCTCAATCGGCCCTCGAGCAAGTCCAATTCAAAGTCGAACCGCAGCAGGACGTGCAGGTTGTAGGTTACCTCATCGGCGTCAGTGCGAATCAGCGAGCGCTCGACCTTGTTGATCGCGCGGTAGAACGTATCCAGTTCCACATCGGCCAGTTGGTCCGGGAACGTGTCTTGCAGCAGAGGATAAAAGAAAAACCAGAACCCACGGCTGCGCCCGACGATATTCTCCCAGAGCCGCGACTGGCTCTCGTGTACGCCGGATGACGTGCCGCTGGCCAGCGGCGTGCCCTCAAAATCCCGGTTGATGGCCTGCTCATATATCGCATGGCCAGCCTCGTGGAACATGCTGGACAGCGCTTCGCTCAGATCGTCCTCTCGAACGCGGGCAGTGATGCGCACATCGCCAATAGAGAACTTGGTCGTGAATGGGTGAGGTGCCTTGTCCTGACGGCCAGACTCAAAGTCATAGCCGAAGCGCTTGATAACCTCAGTGGCAAACGCCATCTGTTGCTCTTCGGGAAAAGTACGGTGCAGACAGGCGTCATCGGCAAGTGGTTGTTCGACGATGGTGTGCACTATGGGAACAAGCTGATCCCGCAGTGCTGCAAAGACAGCCCGCACAGCCGAGACTTTCATACCATAGTCTGAGAAATCAATCAGGGGGTCGGCGATATGCTCGTAACCAGGAAAAAAGTTGGCGAGTTGCCGGCTCAAGTCCAGCGTCTTTTCCAGGTAAGGCTGTACCTTTGCAAAGTCGTTCGATGGCCGAGCTTCCGACCACGCTTGGAAGGATGCGGATGTGTGTGCGGAGAATTCGGCTACGAATGAGGATGGTACCCTTACCGCCCGCTCGTAGTCACGCCGTGCGATCCGGATGAGGCTGGCCTCGTTCGAGTCGTAGGACAAGCTCTCCTCGTAGGGCAGCAGGTCGTCCAACAGTCTGCCCAGGGCCATGTCAGTTGACCTTTCGTGAGCCAGGCGCTGCAGCGTCGCGATCTGTCGCCCGCGGGCTGGTGCACCTCCCGGTGGCATGTAGGTGTTCTGATCCCACGCGAGTACCCCAGCGGCGGACTGCAGGTCGTTTATCTCGCTGAGGCGCGCCTTCAGCTCTTTGAGCTTGGCTTCCAAGATGTCTTCCTCCGCAAACAAGTTTCACGTTGTGTACGACGTGCACTACCGTGGCATATCAGCCAGGACGCCGAGTAGCGTATCTACCTCCTCGGCGGTGTTATAGTGAGCCAACCCGACGCGCACCAAGCCGCCGTGCCCCTCGAGCCCCAGCCGCTCGGTGACGGCCAGTGCGTAGAAGTTGCCATCCCACACAAAGATATTGGCCTCGTCCAGCCTCCGGGCAACCTCGTTCGGCGTGACGCCTTCCAGCGTGAAGGAGACCGTGGGCACACGTTGGTCAAAGCGATCTGGATCGGTGATGCCACAGATTCGCAGACCGGGGATGTCCTGCAGACCCGCAATCAACCGCCAGCACTGCTCCCGCTCGTAGGCGCGGATCGCGGCTAACCCTGCTTTCAGATCCCTCCGCTGACCCTTGAAGCTGGGGGACTCGGGGGCAAACTCACCGCCGAAGCGCCGCCCCACCGAGGCCAGGTAGTTCACCGCGGCCGTCGCCCCGGCCAACGCCTCAAAGCTCTGGGTGCCGGTCTCGAACTTGTTGGGCGGATCATCGTCAGCGGGGCGCACTTTGTAGGCAGGCAGGGCGTCCAGCAGTTCGTACCGCCCGTACAAGACACCCAGGTGAGGGCCGAAGAATTTGTAGGTCGAGCAGACCAGGAAATCGCAGTCGATGGCCTGTACGTCGATGGGGCCGTGGGGTGCATAGTGGACCGCGTCCACATAGACCCAGGCGCCGGCCTCGTGGGCCAGTTCGGCGATGCGGCGCACATCGTTGATCGTGCCCACAGCGTTGGAGGCGTAGCCGACAGCCACCAGCTTGGTCCGCGCGGTGAGAAGCGCCGTCAGGCCCGACATGTCCAGCGTGCAATCTGCCGGGTCGAAATCTGCATAACGGACAACAGCGCCCTGCTCCTCCAGCGCCATCCAGGGCGCGATGTTGGCGTCGTGATCCAGCCGGGTGACGATAATCTCGTCGCCGGGCTCCAGGGTCCTCCCGATGGCGCGGCTCAGGTTGAAGGTCAGGGTGGTCATATTCGGACCGAAGACGATTTCGTCGGGGCGGGGCGCGTTGACAAAGTCTGCCAGTGCGCACCGGGCCTCTGCCACCGTCTCATCGGTGCGGCGGCCGTAGAGGTAGGTGGCGCCGGCGTTGCTGTTCGCCTCGGTGAGGTAGTGTGCCATCGCCTCGATGACGGAGCCGTGCACCTGCGTCCCGCCCGGGCCGTCGAAGAAGATGATCGGGCGGCCATTCACCATCTGCTGCAGGGCTGGAAATCCCTCTCGCAACGTGGCAACAGCCACTTTATTCAATGCCATATTCACTCCCTAGCAAGTCCACGAGTTTACGACTCTACAAATCTCCGAGTCTGCAATCCTACGCCAGACTCTCCTTCACCCACCCGAACACCTCATAGATCACCTTCGCCGCCGCAAACGACGTGACGTCGGCGTTGTCGAGCGGCGGGGCGACCTCGACGATATCCAGCGCCCGGATGGGCAAACGGGCAAAGACCAGACGCAGCAACTCGATCAGTTCCCGGGTAGAGAGACCGCCCGCCTCAGGCGCACCGGTTCCGGGAGCGTAGGCTGGGTCCAGGCCGTCAATATCTAGCGTAAAGTAGACGGCGTCTACGCCCTGTAGTTGGACGACTATGTCATCAGCGATAGCCCCTATCTCCCGGCGGTAGACGTCGCGGGCGGTGTGGATACCTATCTCTGGATGAGTGTCCAGGAATTCAAGTTCTCCATTCATCCACGAGCGTAGACCGACAAAGGCCAGGTGTCGCGGTTCGATGTTGGGAAGCTCTAGCACGCGACGCTCGGTGCAGGCATGGGACCAGCGGTGACCGTCATACTCGTCCGCCAGATCCGGATGGGCGTCAAAGTGAATCACGCCGAATTGGCCGCTCACCGTCTGGCTGAATGCCGAGACGAGTGGGATAGTGACCGAGTGGTCGCCACCCAGGAAGAGGGCCAGTGGATGGCTCAACACCTGGGCTGCCTGTGCCTCAACGGTGGCAAAGTGCCGCTCCCAGTTGAGGTCAGCGCTCACGTCACCATAGTCACGAACGCGCAAGCCTCCAAGGCGATGTCCCTCTTCGGTGACCGGCGACAGGTGGGGTGTGAGTTCGCGAATCTTGGTCGGGGCGAAGGCGGTCCCTTTGCGGAAGCTGGTGGCGTTGTCGAACGGAATACCCAAGACGCCGATCTCAGCCGTAGGATCATCGCTGCAGAGTCCACTCCAGAGATAGCGGTGGACAGGATGGGGGGTCGACAGAGTCACAATAGGCGGATTTTATCACGTTTTTGGCAGAGAGGCAACTCTCTGGAATCCTGTTTCAGGTCGAGAGCGGGTCAATCGTCGTGGCAGGGCGTTGGCCCTGAACGCATAGATCGGCGCTCTATACGAATACTGCACGTTTGCCGGGATCACAAACACCACGTAGGGGCACACAGTACGTGCCCCTACGTGATCCTGGAAGGATTCGATACGTGCTATTCGGGGGCCTGGAATTCGTACAGTTGTTCGATGCTCGCCTCGGCTTTCTGAGCATCGAACCAGGTCTGGAATTGCTGCTGCTGGAGCTGCGCGTACAGGGCGGGCTCCAGCTCTCGATCTTCCTTCTCGTGAACCTGGATGATGTGATAGCCGAAGGAGGTCTCCACCGCTTCGCTGATCTCCCCTGGCTCCAGGGAGAACGCGGTCTCCTCGAACTCGGGGACCATCATCCCGGTGGGGAACCAACCCAAGTCTCCTCCCTGATCCTTGCTTCCGGGGTCGGTGGAGTACTCGGCGGCCAGTGTGCCAAAATCTTCACCCTCGGCTAGCTTGTCCAGTACCTCCTGGGCTGTCTCCTCGGTCTCTACAAGGATGTGGCTGGCGTGCACGTGCTCAACGACGCTGGGGCCGCTATGGAGCTCAGCCAAGGCCTCCATCAACATGTTATCATTGATCAGGCTGCGGAGCGCATCCTCGGTAAAGTGGTTGTCAGTCAGGAAACTCTCCCAGTCAGTAAAGTCCTCTTGTTGTTGGATCTGATCCTGAATCGATACGATCTCGGCTTCGATCTCTGCAGGGTCAATGGTGATCTCTTCTTGACGCGCCAACTGGCGTAGCAGGACGCGACCGATGATTTGATCGAGGACCTGCTCCTGGAGTGTCGGAAGGAGGGCCTGACTCTCCGGGTCGTTCCAGTCCACCCCATAGCTGTCAGTGACGGAGGCAAGGGCCCGCTTCAACTCCTCCTGATAGGCGGCGGTGGGTACTTTTTCCTCATTGACCAGCGCGATGGTCTCCTGGTCGGGAATGCTGACCAACGTCAGGGCTAGTTCGATACCACCGGGCTCGGCGGCGCCCGCCACCGCCGGTGCTGGAGTTGGGGTTGGGATGGACGTGGGCTGTGGTGTGTTTGTCGGCGGGGGAGGAGACGGGGTAGGCTCTGGAAGTGGACCGCAGGCAGCGAGAGCCATCACCGTCAGCAGCGTTATCAAAAACAGTGTTTGTTTCACAATCTCTGTCCTTTCTCCAAGAATCTGGCAACGAAGAGGGATTGTAACACACTTGAACCAGAAGTCGAGTCAGTGGGTTGGGTGTCCAGGCTAGCGTATCTCAAAGTCAGTCCCTGAGCTGACGCCAAGATCGACGAGCACTGTGCGACCACCCTACCTGTCTGTTCACAGACTTGCTGCAATCCGATTATCCTCCCTCTCGCACGCTTGTGTGAGTCACCCACCGACTGGCACGTCTAGCCATCGCCCTCAGTCTCTCTACCGAGTAGGGGGAGATCATCTCGAAGGTTGGATCCAATGTATTCAGTGGGCGGAACTGCTGCAATACGTAATGTGCCGCCCCAGCAATCCAACGGGCGATCTCCTCCACGTCGTCTTCATCCAGTAGCCCTGGGACTATTGTGGTGCGGAATTCGTAGGGCAGTCCACTTTCGCGTAGCAGCGCGATACTATGCTCCAGGAGAGCGATGTCCAGATCATCGCGCCCTGCCAACACATGGTACTTTTCAACCGGAGCCTTGACGTCCATAGCCACATAGTCCACCAACTCCCTTTCCAACAACGCAGTCAAAACATTGGGACGGTAGCCGTTGGTGTCAAGTTTTATGTCGACGCCTTGTTCCCTGACCTTGTGCAGAAAGGGAATCAGATCATCCTGGAGCGTAGGTTCCCCCCCAGTGATCACCACGCCATCTACGAGTCCGGCGCGCCGAGACAGAAAAGCCCATACCTCCTCAGGGGCCAGGTCAGGCACCTCTTCAGGGCGCAGGACCAAATGGGCATTGTGACACGCTGGGCAACGGAAATTACATCCGCCACAGAATAGAACAGTGGCGATGTGGGCGGGGTATTCTATTAACGATGTCCTTACCCAACCCTTCAGTCGCACGTCTCGTGGGGCGACTCCCGCCGGGGCGATTGCTTGGTCACCTGGAACGTCTTGCGCTCCCTAAACTCCTGCTGTTTCCCCTGGTGCCAGTTTTGCACCGGACGCAGGTACCCTACGATGCGAGAATAAACCTCACAGGGAATCCTCACTTCCGTATCGGCTTGGGTCACTTCCGGGTCCCTATTTTTGATACTCACCTTGTGTACTCCTTGCTCCGAGTTCGACGCGCGTCCCAGCTAACCTTCTGACCTTTCTGACTCCTGGGGATGTCGTTTCACCGCTTGTCCGAATTGTTCCAGTTCCTCTGTCGTGTGATCATATGGACAGAATGGGTGCTGCCCCGGAATGTACCCATGCACAGGGCAAATGCTGAATGTTGGCGTCAGTGTGTAGTAGGGCAGGCGAAAGCGCTCAGCGACCGTCCGCACCAATCGACGAGCCTGCCGCCAGTCACTCAACTGCTCGCCCAGAAAGATGTGCTGTACTGTGCCGCCGGTGTAGAGGGCCTGCAAATCGTCCTGATGCTCCAACACCTCGAAGAGATCGTCGCTATAGCCGACGGGGAGATGGGTGGAATTCGTATAGTATGGCGCCTGCTCCGTTCCGGCGGTGATAACACCTGGGAACTGCTGCTTATCGGCACGGGCCAGGCGAAAGGAGGCCCCTTCGGCAGGCGTTGCCTCCAGGTTGTATAGATTGCCGGTCTCTAATTGAAAACGGGCTAATGTCTCACGCATAAACTCCAATACGCGAACGCCGAACGCCCTTCCCTCTGGCTGGGCAATGCCGCCTCCGAGTAAATTAAGACAGGCCTCATTCATCCCAATCAGGCCGATAGTGGAAAAATGATTGCTCCAATAGCTTCCAAAGCGTTGTGCGATTCTCTGCAGATAAAAACGACTGTAGGGATAGAGTCCTTGTTTCGTCAAGTGCTCCAGAACCCTGCGCTTGATCTCCAGGCTGGTGCGAGCGATCTCCATTAGGCTCTCAAGCCGATCCAGGAACTCGGTCTCGTCGCAGCTTTGATAGCCCAGCCGCGCCATATTGATTGTCACAACCCCCACCGACCCCGTCAGAGGAGCGGCGGCAAAGAGCCCGCCGATACGCTTGCGCAGTTCGCGATTGTCCAGTCGCAATCGACAGCACATGCTACGTGTGTCATCGGGGTCCATATCGCTGTTGATGAAATTGGCGAAATATGGAATGCCATAACGACCGGTCATAGCCCACACCGGTTCCAGGCCAGCGTTCTGCCAATCGAAATCGCGTGTGATGTTGTATGTCGGGATGGGGAAGGTGAACACGCGCCCCTGCGCATCGCCCTCAAGCATCACCTCGGCGAAAGCGCGGTTGAGCATATCCATCTCGTGTTGAAATTCCCCATAGGTCTTTTGTTTCAACTCCCCACCGATGATCACCGGTTGCTCTCGCAAGGTAGATGCAGGGCTGAGGTCCAGGGTGATGTTTGTGAAGGGCGTCTGGAAGCCCACCCGCGTAGGCACGTTTATGTTAAACACAAACTCTTGCAGAGCTTGCTTTACCTGGGAGTAGTTCAATCCATCGTAGTGAACAAAAGGCGCTAACAGGGTGTCAAAGTTAGAGACCGCCACCGCGCCAGCAGATTCGCCCTGGACCGTATAGAAAAAGTTGATCAGTTGCCCCAGCGCTGTACGCAAGTGGCGTGGGGGCTTGCTCTGGACTTTGGCCAACACGCCACCAAACCCCCACATCAACAGATCTTGCAGATCCCAACCACAACAATAGACCGATAGCATCCCCAAGTCATGCAGATGCAGGCTGCCCTCGACGTGTGCTCGCTGCACCTCCGGCGGATAGATTCTGTGCAGCCAATAGCGGGCGGCAATAGAGGAGGCTACATAGAAATTGAGCCCCTGAAGCGAGTAGTTCATATTGCTGTTCTCGTTGACCCGCCAATCGGAACGCTGGAGATAACTATCCACCAGTTTCTCTGTGTCCAGGAGCATCTCCTGAGCCGCGCGTGCATCTGCCTGGCTCTGACGATAGAGGATGTACGCTTTGGCGATCTGTGGACTGCCTGATTTGATCAACACCTCCTCGACGGTGTCCTGGACCTCCTCAACGTGAGGCGAATGGCCGTTTTCATCAAAACGCTCTGTCAATAATCCCGTCACAGCCCAGGAGAGCATCTCGGCCCACTGGCGTCCTTCGCCATTTCCCACCTCCCGTGCGGCCGCATAGATGGCCCTTTCGATGCGCCTGCGATCGAAAGCGGCTCGCGTCCCATCCCGTTTGACGACCTGGTCTATGCCCGTCACCGTCACCTCACTTGCCCAAATCAAAAGGGCTGTTCCTATGCCCCAAAACACCAATCGCGTCAGGTAGCGTGACCTCGGTATTGCTCCTCAATCTGCTCGACCGACGTTCCACTCAGCGAGAGCGGGGTGGCCCGATATTCGACCCGATGTTCCCACCAACGGCCTCAACACTCGCTGTAGCCACACGAATAACAGCGCCGGCACCCTTCCATATTCGCCAGCGTTGCGTGACCACACTCGGGGCACAGATCGCCCGCCAAGAAGAAGGAAAGCTGTTCGCTGTGCGCACCCCGGGAGATCGGCTCCGCCAGCCCCAGGTGTTCAGCCATAACCTGCGCTACGCCATCCGGGAGACTCCGGACTTGATCACGGCCAAATCCCAACGCCCGCCCGCCCCCGATGCCCTTCAGTTGTCTGACCACCTGCTTGAGCCGGCGTGTCGCCGAGAGAGACGAAGGAATGCGCAGAATCAAAGAGATCAGTCGTCCGACTGCCTCCGCTACCGCTGCTGTATCTGACCCTGCCTTGCCCACGTTAAGAAAGACCTCGAACGGCTCCCCGTCACCGTTGGCGTTGATCGTTATATAAGCGGTCCCAAGCGGCGTATTCGAACGGTAAGTAGCGCCCTCAAGCCGGTGCGGACGAGGACGCACGGTGGTGGATATGGCCGAGGTTGTCTGAGGCCGCTGGTTCGCCTGCCGGGTGGCCTCAGTCTCTAGCACCGCCCTCTCTCGCGAACCGGTCACATAGATGGTTAGCCCCTTGCAGCCCAGCCGCCACGCCAGTTGGAATGCCTCCGCCACGTCCTCGGTGGTGGCTGTGGCGGGAAAGTTGATCGTCTTTGAAATGCTCGAGTCCACAAATGCCTGCAGCGCCGCCTGCATCTCTACGTGCTCCGTCGCAGAGATCTCTCCTGCCACGACGAACACGTCCCGTAGGGGTTCAGGGACCTTCGTATTCTGACAGCTCCCTGTCTCACCGACTTGGGCCACGATCTGCTGACGGGTTTCCTCAGATAGACCAGACTCCTCAAGCGCTCGCAAAAAGAGCGGGCTGATGTACCGGAGCTCCATATCCCGGCCATTGTCGTTCACGTGGCGTACGTAGGCCAACGCAAACACTGGCTCGCATCCGTACGCCTCGCACCCAGCCACTGTGGCAACCGTACCGGTAGGCGCCACTGTCGTCTGGGCAGCGTTGCGGATGCCGTGCCGTCGGATGCCCTCCAGAACGGTCTCCCATTCCAGCAATGGGCGGTTCCACTGATCCAGCCGCGAGTATGGGGTCAGCGGTTGCGGAGGTGTCCAGCACAAGTTGTCCGGATCGTAGATACTGCCGTGGATCGCGGGGAATGGCCCACGCTCCCGTGCCAGCTCAATGCTGGCTCGCATCGTGTGATAGCGGATAAACTCCATCACCTGGGCCGCCAGTTCCTGAGCCTCTGCGCTGCCATAGCGCACCCTCAGATTGTAGAACAGATCCCCCAATCCCATAATGCCTAGCCCGATGCGGCGGGTCCGCAAGGCTGCCTCCTTCAGCTTGGGTACCGCTGGCACGTAGGCGTTGGCCTGGATGACATCGTCCAAGAAGCGGGTCGCCAGCATGACGGTCTCTTCCAGCTTTTGCCAATCTATCCCTGGCCGGCCGTTGCCCCCATAGCTTACGTGCCGTGCCAGGTTGACCGAACCTAGGCAGCAGTTTTCGTAGGGCAGCAAGAACTGTTCCCCACAGGGGTTCGTCGCTTCGTAATCCCCCAGGTGCGGGCAGGGGTGTTCCCGATTGGCGGTGTCTAGGAAGAGCACCCCAGGCTCCCCATTCCGATGCGCTCCGGCGACGATGGCGTCAAACACCTCCCGCGCGCGCACCGTCTTCCAGACTTGAGCATCTTGGGGGTTGACCAGGTCAATGGTGGTATCCTCTGCCACCGCCATCATAAAGGCATCGGTCACACCAACAGAGATGTTAAAGTTCGTAATCGCCTGTTCGTTCCCCTTGCAGCCGATGAATTCGTGGATATCTGGGTGGTCGACCTGGAGCACGGCCATGTTGGCGCCTCGCCGGGCTCCTCCCTGGCTGACGATCCCGGAGGCCACGTCATAGACGTGCATAAAGCCGACTGGCCCCGTCGCCTGTCCGGCGCTGCTGCGTACCACCGCTCCCCTGGGACGAAGACGCGAGAACGAAAAACCCGTTCCCCCGCCGGTCTGCTGAATCAGCGCCGCGTTACGCAGCGTCTGGAAAATCCCATCGCTGTGGCGCCCCATATCGTCGGATATGGGCAACACAAAGCAGGCCGCGAGCTGCCCCAATGGTGTGCCTGCGCCTGTGAAGGTGGGTGAGTTTGGCGTGAAACGGAGTTCGGCCAGCAGGTCGTAGAACGCCTTCTCCGTCGCCCCACCATCGCCATTCCACTTTTCTTCGACAGCGGCGATGTGAGAGGTCACCCGGTGGAACATCTGCTCGACCGTCTCCGCCGGCCGACCGTCAGGTCCCTTGCGCAAATAGCGACGCTCCAGAACTGCCAACGCGTTTTCGGTTAGCTCAAGTCCCGCTTCGTTCCCTGCTCTTGATGTCGATGGTCCTGTCGTTTGAGATGCTTGTGAAACCTCGCCCCTACTCGTCAAGTCTATGCTATCATCCCCACTCAATCTGCCCTCACTCCTCTTACAGCTCACCCGCCCCCACTCAATCTATTCTCGCTCCTCCAGGAGACGATCAATCTCGGCCCTTACTGCTTCCAGGTCTTCCAGCCCGAGGTAGACGATCGCATAACGAACGTAAGAGACCGGGTCCAGTGCCTTGAGTTCGTCGATCACTCGATCGCCGACCAAGCGGCTGGGGATCTCTGCCTTTCCCATCTGGCGAATGTGATCCTCAACCCGGTCTACTAGTCGCTCCAACTCGTCGGCCGAGACCGGTCGACGAGCACACGCAGTGCGCAGGCCAGAGAGCAGTTTCTCCCGATCAAAGGCCTCACGCCGTCCGTCCCGCTTGACCAACAGAGGGGTGGTCAGGATGGCTCTCTCTATAGTACTGAATCGACGTTCACATCCCTGGCACACACGGCGGCGGCGGATACTCTGTTCACTACGTGTCGTATCGATGACCCGCGTACGCTTGCTGCCGCAATAGGGACACTTCATGGTTCTGGCCTCCCTTCACGGTAGAGATTACGAGGCCCCAGATATAGGGGTTGGGGTAAACAAAAACCCCACATCTAGGGGGGCGTCCTTGGTGCGTGTAGATTATACCACACACCCATTCACCCCACAAGTGGTTTCTGGCCTGTTACCTTAAAAACCGGCAGGTTGACTGTTCGCAAATCCAGCAGGATCTACTTTGTGGAGCAGAGTCTCGATTATGACCCGACACAAAATCCCCCATCGCACAACGGCGATGGGGGACTCTATCTAGACAGGAGTCTTCGACTCCTAATGTGCAGACATCATCTCGCCCAATGGACTATCAGCGGGCTGGAATTCAATGGCAGAGACACAGCCACCTAAGAATTCGCAGCGCAAAAGAGCCTGTCAAAAAGACAACGTCCTACCCCGCTGTACCGTGATGGGTCCACGGCAGCGTCAAGTTAGCTTGACCTATGATCGTCATCCTGACCCAAGGTCGGATCTAGTTGCGACGGCGCAAGAATGCTGGGATCTCTAGGTCATCCTTGTCGAACGTGGGAACCGGGACTTCCACTGGTTCCCTGAGCGTCTGGCGCATCGTCTGCACCATACGTGGCCGGTGTTCTGTCTGATCAAACCCGGTCGCAATCACGATGATGCGGATCTCGTCGTCCATCCTCTCGTCGATAACGGCCCCAAAGATGAGGTTCACGTTCGGATGCGCGGTCTGCTTGACGATGGATGCCGCTTCGTTGACCTCGAACAGGCTCAGATCCGATCCACCGGTGACGTTAAAGAGAATGCCACGGGCGCCGTCAATCGTGATATCCAGCAGTCGGCTGGAGATGGCCTGCTGGGCGGCCTCCACCGCTCGGTTTTCACCGCTAGCCCGTCCGACCGCCATCAGCGCTGCGCCGCCCTGTGACATGATCGTCCGTACGTCGGCAAAGTCCAGGTTGATCAGGCCGGGCACCGTGATCAGTTCCGAGATCCCCTGTACGCCTTGACGCAACACGTCGTCAGCCAGGGTGAACGCGGCCTGGAGGCTGACCCGCTTGTCAGTGATCTCCAGCAAACGGTCATTGGGGATCACGATCAGCGTGTCTACCGCTTCCTTGAGATTATCGATCCCAGTTTTGGCGCTCTCCGTGCGGACCGAACCCTCCCATGCAAACGGCCGTGTGACAACTCCGATTGTCAGTGCGTCCATCTCTCTTGCGATGCGAGCGACGACGGGGGCAGCCCCTGTGCCGGTACCGCCTCCCATACCAGCGGTGATAAAGACCATGTCAGAGCCACGCAGTACCTCGTACAGCTCATCAGCCGACTCCTCGGCCGCTTTCTGTCCCATCTCCGCGTCACCGCCGACTCCCAGTCCCCGCGTCAGCTTGTCGCCGATGCGCACTCGCTTGGGGGCATCAGATAGCATAAGCGCCTGAGCGTCTGTGTTAACAGCGATAAAGTCAACACCGGTCAGTCCTTCGGCAATCATACGATTGACGGCATTGCTGCCGCCGCCGCCTACACCAACGACTCGAATCTGTGCAAAACTCTCGGTTGGGGGTGATATCTGCATTTGCCTCCTCCCTCTATCATCTTCGTCCTGTAGTTATACTCCAATATGCACCGCTATGAAAAGCATAGTCCATAGTTAGCCTGGTAAAAGGACCCGCAGCCAGTTGAGCACTCGCTGCCCCACACCAGGTTCGAAGCTGCGCAACTGCGGTCGCGAATCCACCGTCAGTCCCCAGCGCATCAGCCCCGCCCCTACGGCGTGAGCTGGATTGGACACCTTGTCTACCAGACCATGGATTGCCTGAGGCGTGCCTATTCGCACTGGTAGATCAAGGATATCCCGACCATATTCCTGGATGCCAGATAGCTGTGCCGTGCCACCGCACAACACAACACCGGCAGGCAACAACCCATCATATCCCGATCGTTTCACCTCCTGTTTGATCATCAAAAGAATCTCTTCCGTGCGTGCCTCAATGATTTCGGCAAGCTTCCAGCGCAACACGGCCTGGCGGCTATCTCCTCCAAAGCTGGATACGGTGAATCGCTCCTCTGGCGACACCTGCGACGCCCAGGCATGCCCGTGTTCGATCTTTACCTGTTCAGCAACCTCGGGGGGCAGCCGAAGGCCAATGGCGACATCCCCTGTGATATACTCACCGCCTACTCCCAATGTGACCGTGTGCCACACATTACCATCAATAAAGATCGCCAGATCGGTGGTTCCTGCACCAATATCGGCCAACACAACCCCCATCTCTCGCTCGGTACTCGTCAGGACGGCATCGCCAGCGGCTATGCTGGCCAGCACCAGTTCGTCTATCCCAAGCTCAGCCCCTTCCACACACTTGATCAGATTCTGAATCGAGGTTGTGGAGGCGATAACAATGTGGGCCTCCACCTCCAACCGGAAGCCGTGCATGCCCACCGGATCGTGGACGCCATCTTGACCATCTACGATATATCCCCGAGGGATAACGTGTACGACCTCTTGATTGTGCGGTACGGCAATGGCACGGGCTGCATCTAGCGCCCGGTCTACGTCCTCATCCGAGATTCCCTGCTCGCGGCGGGAAATTCCCACCACTCCGCGACTGTTCAACGATGATACATGTGTGCCACTAAGTCCCACGTATGCCCGCTCGATCTTGTACCCCGACGTACGCTCGGCCCTTTCGACCGATGCGGCGATCGCGGTCGTGGCCTCCATTACATTGATCACCACCCCTCTGCGAATGCCCCGAGCGGGCACCAGGCCCACGCCGATCACACGGACCTGGCCCTCTTCGTCCACCTCGCCTACCAGGGTGCATATCTTGCTACTGCCTACGTCGATGCCAACGATCGTGCGTCCCATAGTATTGGTTCCAATGCTCCTTGAATGGTAGGTTATGTCGACCCTGGCATACGCCCTGATGTTGAACCCCGGGATCTAGTCCCACCAATTGTTCGTCAGCGAGTAATAGGGCGTGTCAGGGAAACGCACATCCACGAACAGGGGGGTGAGACCACGCATTTCCAGATCAGCCATCAGCCGCTCCAACACGCTCAGCCGTTCGGCCATCCCAGGTCCCTGCCCCAGGAATACGGGCCAGCCGCGTTCATCGGTGAACATCAATCCCCGTCCCGGCACATATTCATACGCCAGTGCCACGTCCGCTCCCGTTGCCCACAACTCGCTCAGTCCGACACACACACGGTCGTTCAACTGGCCTTCCTCGTCCCTCGGCAATGGACCCCGTACTACCCATCGCTGCGCTTCGCCCATCGTGTCGTCGGCCCCAGAGGGCAGAGGCATTGAAGGCTGAAAGATCATGCCATCGGCATCGATCCACCATACCACCCCATTCTCTTCCCAGATCACCCTCGGTTGCCGTTCTATGACAGAGATTCCACACCTTGCTGGTAGAGTACACTTGACGCGTACGCTTTCCAGGGTCGGCAGCGCCTCCAGGATGCGCTTCTCAATCTCAGATGGACGGGCCCACAGAATGTGCAGGCCGGGTAGGCCGCTGGCCCGAAAGACCTCGCCCGGTGATACGCGAACCGCTCCGGTCACATCGGCACGTTGAATGTAGAAACGATCATCCAGCCCGAGCCACACGCCCACCGCTGCCACGGCGATCAGGGTTACCAGCAACAGCCCACGCAATCGAATCCACACCACTCGCGATGCCGCTGGTCGCCGCCTTATCCGTGAAGACCCCCAGGCCAGCACATCTGTCGCCTCGAACCTCTGCTTTCGCCTTCGCCGCCCTTTTTTAGCTTTCGCCACTAGTCACCAGCCGTCATCAGTTGTCCTTGGGTAGTTGATACGAGGTCTCCGAACGCTCTCTGTCCCGATGTCGCTCGAACGCCAAGTCAATCAGCCGCTCGATCAACTCTGGGTAAGAGATACCGCTAGCTTTCCACAATTTGGGATACATGCTGATCGCGGTAAACCCCGGAATAGTATTGACCTCGTTCACATACAGATCATCTGTCACTCCAGAGAGCAAAAAGTCCACCCGTGCCATTCCAGCGCAATCTATTGCCTTGTAGACTCGCACTGCCAGGTCACTCACTTCCCCTGCCATTTCCTGAGACAGAGGGGCGGGTATCAGCAACCGCGATGCTTGATCCCCATCGTCGATGTACTTGGCCTCGTAGCTGTAGAACTCGCGGCTGGGGATAATCTCACCGGGCACCGAAGCGATAGGGTCATCGTTTCCCAGCACGCTGACCTCGATCTCCCTGGCTGCAGGGACCGCCACCTCGACGACCAACTTGCGATCATATCGGGCGGCATCAGCCAAGCCAAGCGCCAGTTCTGTGCGGTTGTCGCACTTGCTGATGCCAACACTGGAGCCCAGGTTAGCTGGCTTGGTAAAGACCGGATAGTCCAACTGCCCTTCGATCTGATCTATCACTTCCTCTGGATTCGCATCCCAATCCTTCCGCTTGAGGACTATGCTCTCTACGATAGGTAGCCCGTGTGCCCGCATCACATCCTTAAACACGGCCTTGTCCAACCCTAGCACAGAACCGCCCACCCCAGCGCCGACATACGGTATACCGGCCAATTCCAAAAGCCCCTGAACCGTGCCGTCCTCGCCATAGGTTCCGTGCAAAACGGGAAAGACGACGTCAAGCTCAGCCAGCCGTGTCGCCTCGACAGCCCGCTCGGTATCCGCTAGCTGCATCAGTCCACGCCGCGAGGGATCGCCCAGCAACGCGGCAGGCCGGCTGGCACTTGTGTCGCCCGCTGTCAGCGCCCTCATCGGATCGCCCGAGGCAATCCAGCGTCCATCCTTGGTGATACCAATCGGCACAACCTCGTACTTTTGCTTGTCAATTGCATCCATCACGGAGCGTGCGGATGCTAATGACACTTCGTGCTCCCCAGATCGGCCACCAAAGATCACCCCAACACGCGTCTTTGTCATATCTACCAGCCCACCAATTCGATCTCTAACTCCAATTCGACGCCAAACTGTCGCCTGACCTCCTCTCGCGCGTGATCGATCAGCGCGAGCACGTCCGTTGCTGTCGCGTCGCCGGCGTTCATAAAAAAGTTGCCGTGCAACTCAGAGATCTGGGCACCACCAATACAGTATCCTCGCAGACCGGCCTGTTCGATGAGATAACCTGCGTGGCTGCCGGGTGGGTTCTTGAAGGTCGAACCCATCGTTGCACCAACAGGGTGACGTGTCTTGCGCCAATCCAGTATCTCGTCTGCCCGCTCCGTCAGCGCCTTCGGGATGCCCTGCTGCAGCTCAAACGTCGCTGCCAATACGACATGTCCTCCTTTTTCTGTCCCACTTCGACTGCTAGTGGTCTCCCGTTTGATCCGGCTCGACCGATAGGCGAACTCGAACCAATCAGCGGGTCTCTCGACAGTCTTGCCATCTGGTCCTAGCACCGTCGCCGTACTCAGGACATTGGCGATGTCACCCTCGAAAGCCCCCGCATTACCGATTACTGCCCCTCCCACCGTCCCCGGCAGCCCTGCTGCCCACTCGAGTCCCGCCAGTCCGCGCCCAACCGCCGCTCGGGCTAACGCGGCCAACTGCGCACCCGCCTCGACCCACGCCGCCTGTTTTCCCCTTCCATCATCTTTGGCAAGGTCGAACCGTATGTGTGCTGCCCGATTGACGATCACCAACCCACGTATCCCGCTGTCCGCGACGAGAACATTACATCCACCGCCCAGTAGCCGCCAACCCACGTCAAATGAACGTGCCATCTCCACCGCTCTGACCACCTTGTCGGTGGTTTCGCAGACGACCAGCAAATCCCCCGGGCCGCCGACGCGTATGGCAGTGTAGTTTGCCAAGGGTGCGTCGCGCACGACCCCTGACCCCAGCGCTTGGGCCAGTGCATCTAGACTAGAGCTCGCGGGTACCTTTGTCTGATCCATCTATCCTTCAACGGAGGCCTGAGCAAACGCCAGTGCCTCCAGCAGCCATTCTCCAACCCTGTGTCCGTCTCCTGCCCCCAGCGTCAAGACGACGTCGCTGGGCTGTACCTCGGTCCCCAACCATACCACGGCTTCATCCAGGGATGGTGCATAGCGGCTATCAGGATGCTCCATTGCGGCCGCAACATCGATGCCAGAAACCCCCTGTGTGTCCAATTCCCGGGCGGCATAGACGGGCAGCACAATCACGTGGTCAGCCTCGTCAAACGCCCGCGCGAAATCTCTAAACAGCGTCTTGGTACGGCTGTAGGTATGAGGTTGCCACACCGCCCAAAGTGGCTGGTCTGGGAACCGCTGTCGTGCCGCTGATAGCGTGGCTCGAATCTCTGTCGGGTGATGTGCATAGTCATCTACCACGATTACGCCTTCGGCTTCGCCCTTCACCTCAAACCGCCGTCCCACGCCTCGAAACTCTGTCAGCGCCTCCCTTGCCACGTGGAAGGGTACGCCGACATAGTCGGCCACTGCCAAGGCCGCTACTGCATTAGAAGCGTTGTGAACACCGGGCATCCTAAGGCGCACCAATCCCAGTACCGGTTGAGTGTCATCATCCTGACGTGTGACCAAGAAATCCACACCTCCGGCAAAGTTGGGTCTGATCTCCTCTGCCCGCCATTCCGCTCCTTCTCCCAGTCCAAAGAACCTCACCCCGCCACCGGCTGCCCGCCGTCTCTTGCCCAATTCCTGCACGATTGGGTCATCCCAACAGACAACCAGCATACCATCCTGAGGCACGGATGCCACAAAGTCTTCGAACGCGGCCCGGAAATCGTCAAAGGTTGGGTAACAGTCGGGATGATCGTGCTCGACATTGGTTACCACGGCCACCCGAGGCTTTAGGCTTAGGAAGGTGTGGTCATATTCATCTGCCTCGATGACGAAAAGCGTTCCCCGACCGGCGCGGGCGTTCGTCTGCAACCCCTCGATCACTCCACCGACGATAAAGGTAGGATCACGCCCATCCTTCATCAGAATGGAGGCGATCATAGCCGTCGTCGTCGTCTTGCCATGTGTGCCGGCTACCGCTATTCCCATCTGTCCGTTCATCATCTGGCTGAGAAACTCTGGTCTCTTCAATACTGGGATGCCACTCGCCTGGGCCGTCTGCACCTCTATGTTGCCAGCAGGCACTGCCGATGAAACGACGACCAGCTCAGCGCCAGCAACGTGCTTGGCCTCGTGCCCAGCAAAAACGTGAGCGCCATCCCTTGCCAATGCCTCTGCCACTGGAGAGACCACCAGGTCAGAACCGGAGATCTCTGCTCCCTGCTCCATCAAAACGCGGGCGATGGCTGAAAGCCCTGCTCCCCCGATACCTACAAAATGAATGTGCCTGCCACGGAATTCCATACTCACCTCCATCCCAGCGAAGGCCGGAAGACAAAACTCCGATCAGAAGACCTTTGATCCACAGAGAGTTGCTTCTGTACAGAGTTGTTGGCGACGTTGAATGCCCCATGGCTCATATGAACACGACGATCACGAACACAAAGGCCGCCGCCACCGCGATGTACAGGAAGGCGTTTGACTGCTCTATTAGCTGTGGCGGCAGAAAACCAATCAAATCGGCCGAAGGAGACTCTGGCGTCGGGGGCACGATTCCACCGATTCCCGGGACCCCTGGTTGGCCAACGGGCGCGCCAAAGTTCGCAGCGCTCAGGAACGAAAGTAGCGTGCCGACGACGAGAAAGCCATTGATTACTCCCAGGAAGAAGCCCAGCAAAAGGTCTTGCAGACGTTCGCGAGCTATCTTTGCCCCCAGTTGTGAGGCAATCGTCGGACTGGCGTATCCAAATATCGTGATAAGGATGAACAGGACAGCCCGGGTATAGAACTGGCTTTCCAAAGGCAAGTTGGCGAACAGCGCGGTGATTGGCGGCACAAAAGTCACCAGGACGTGCTCTACGAACAGCGCCAGAATCACGCTGAAGGACACGATGACCTCCTTGGCCCAGCCGCGAAGGCTGCCGATCAGTGCAAACAGAATCAGCAAACCTCCAAAGACCGTGTGTATCGGTATCATCCTCTACCTCCCCATTATGCCGTCGCTAACGACAGCAATTCCCCCGCCAACTCGGTCGCTGCATCTGTGCAAGCCAGCGCCTGCATTCGCTCCGACATATCCGCTAACTCTGATCCGTCCTCTAGCAGGCGACGGACTGTAGGAAGCAACTCTTGAGACAGTTGCTCATCTGCTACCTCGATCGCTGCCCCTCGCGTGGTCAACCATTCGGCGTTGATTCGTTGGTAGCGCCAGGCATGTGGGTACGGTACCAGGACCGCGGGCAGACCAAAGAAGGGCAGCTCTCCCAGCGTCGATGCCCCAGCCCGACACACCGCCAAATCCGCCACGGCCAACGCGGCCCCCATCTCGTGGAGATAGGGAACGGCGTGGTAGCGAGCCTTTAGCGCCAGTGGCAACCTCTCACGTCTCTTTGCGACCTCTGGCCAGTCCAGCTCTCCGCTTACGTGCACTACCTGTGCCAATTCCAACACCTGTTCCAATACACCATCAAGTGCCTGGTTAATGCTGCGCGCCCCCCGACTTCCCCCAAGCACCAAAACCACTGGCTCCTCCCTGCTGGGCGCCAGTCCCAGCGAGGTTCGGGCGTCCTCCCGATCAAGGCCGTGGAACTCGGCTCGCACCGGATAGCCGGTCACTGCCACCTTATGAGCCGGGAAGTAGGCGCGCGAGTCCTCCACTGTCACTGCTATTCGTTTTGCCAAACGGGCAATCGCGCGCACCGCCAAGCCAGGTTCGATGTCCGGCAGGTAGACCAGGATAGGAGCTCCCAATGCCCAGGCTGCCAGCGCCACGGGCACACTGGCATATCCGCCTGTCGCAAAAAGCGCACTTGGTCGCTCTCGCCAGCCCAGTTGGTAGGCTCTCCAGCTTCCCCACGTCAACTTGACCAGGTTTGATATCGCCTGCCGAAGGGCCAGTCCATGCACGCCGCCCGCTGGGATTCCCACGAACCGCAAGCCTGCCTGTTTGACTAGTTTTTCTTCCGCTCCTCCTTCTCCGCCAACGTAAAGGATTTCAACTATATCATTCGCACAATCTGTGTCGAGAGACCTGGTTTCCAACTCAGCGCCTAGTGCTTGTACGACGGCTAGGCCGGGATAGACGTGCCCCCCGGTTCCTCCACCTGCGATCCAGATTTGCACGCTGGTATTTTCCTTTCCCTGTCCCCCCTTGTTTTTTGGTGGACTGACTGCTCCGCCTGCTTGCTCGCTTGCCACGAGAGACGCTTAGCAGCAGTCCTACCCCGGCCAGCGATGCAATCATCGCCGAGCCTCCGGCGCTGACAAAGGGCAACGCCATTCCGGTAGAGGGGATCAGTCCCGTCATTACTGCCATATTGATCAACGCCTGGAAAGCCAGCCAACAGGTGATGCCACATGCTACAAGGGCTGCGAAAGCATCTGAGGCTTCCATCGCAATCTTGAACCCTCGGTAGGTAAGCAGGACGAATAGGCTGATCACGAACAAACACCCGACAAAGCCCAATTCCTCGCCCAGCACTGCAAATATGCTGTCGGTGTGCGGAGCGGGCAAGTAGCCTAGCTTCTGCTCACCTTGTCCCAGACCCACTCCAAACAACCCTCCACTACCCAGGGCGATCAATGCCTGTTGAATGTGATGGCTGAAACGGGTGGGATTGTTCCACGCAATTAGATAGTCGTCAACGCGTTGCCGGGCGTGAGGCAGTCGGTTGATCAGCACCAGGAACGTGATGCTGCTGGCGGTTCCACCAACCGTCAACTGCAAGACGTCGGCTCCAGCAAAGAAAAACATCGCCAATGCCGTGAGTACAAGCAACACGGCTACGCTCACATCTGGCTGGAGCACAATCAGACTAGCGATCACGCCAATGAGCACGGCGAATGGAATCAGGCCATAGGTCACATCGCGAATCTGCTCACCTCTGGAAGCCAACCAAGCCGCCACGTAGATTACCATGACGGGTTTCACCAGTTCGCTGGGTTGAACCGAACCGTTGAAGAACGACCGTCGCGCGCCAAAGCGATCCTCCCCTATCAGCAATACCAGGATCAGAAGCAACAGGGTGCCGCCCATTATGGGCACTGCCCACTGCCGCCACTCATCGTAGGGAACGCTCGCGACCAGTCCCATAACGACCAGGCCCGCGCCCACCCACATGAACTGCCGAGACGCAATCCGGAAGCTACTTCCATACGCTTGGTAGGACCAGTCGAAAGTCGCGCTATAGACCATCATCAGCCCGATGATCACCAGTCCGACAACTGCCAGCAGCAGTGTGTAGTCAGGATTGGCCCGACCTCGCTTCGACCTTCTAGCAGGTTGTGTCTCGCGTCGAGATCTCGCTTCTGCTACCACCGATTCCTTCTCCCTCAGCTAATGCTCGCTAACCACAACCTATAGCTGCCGCACGAGTTCCTTGAATCTGTCACCGCGCTCGGCAAAATCGCGGAAGGCGTCGAAACTGGTGCCCCCGGGGGAAAGGAGCACTACTTCGCCCGATCGGGCCACCCGGGAGGCTGTCTCCACTGCCTCCTCCAGGGTCTCTGCCTGTGCAATCCCCTCTAGACCCACTTTTCCCTTCTTGCGCTTCGCCTCACGCTTGACCATCCGAGCGATCATGGGGCCTGCTTCTCCAAACGTCACTAACTGCCGTACTCTCTGGACGGCCTCGTCGGCAAACTTTTCCCACGGCAGGGCTTTATCCCGCCCGCCTGCGAGTAGTACGATAGGCTCGTCAAATGAGCGCAATGCCGCTAACGAACGCTCAGGCGCTGTGGCAATCGAATCATCATACCAGTGTACACCACCCAATTCCCGCACCCATTCCAGACGGTGCTCGACACCTGTGAATGTCTTGGCGACCTGCTGTATCGCCTCTACCGGCACGCCAGCAACTCTGGCCAACACGCTCGATGCCAGTATGTTCAGCAGATTGTGGCGCCCTCGCAGCTTTACCTCCGAGGCCAGACAGATGACACGGTCACTGGACCCCATCCGCAGCGTCAGCTCGCCGTTTGTTCTGAATGCTCCCACGTCTACTTCGGCGCCACCACTGAACCAAAGCAACTGCACCGCCGTCTCGATTGCCAGAGAGCGTGCATTGGCATCGTCGTAACCCAGGAGAGCGAAATCCTCCGGTTTCTGGTGGGCCAGGATATTCCGTTTGGCAGCTATATAGCTCTCCATCGTCTTGTGCCGATCCAGATGGTTGGGTGTGATGTTGAGTATCGCAGCCACGTGTGGACTGATGGTCATCACCTCTAGCTGGAAACTGGATAGTTCCATCACCACCCAATCGTCAGGCTTGATCTGATCTAGATCGGTGATGAGCGGATTGCCAATGTTGCCCCCTACCCAAGTTCGCAGTCCTGCTGTCCGGCACATCTCCCCCACTAATGCCGTCGTCGTCGTCTTGCCGGCTGAGCCGGTGATACCGATGACGGGAGCAGGACAGCGCTCCAAAAAAAGCTGGGCATCGTTGCTCACGGGTATCGAACGTCGCTGGGCTTCCACAACGATAGGAATATCCACCGGAACCCCGCCGCTCAGATACAATAGATCGGCTCCATCTAGCAAGCCGAGCGGGTGTTCACCCAGCACATAACGCACCGGTAGATCTGCCAATTCGGCTACTTGATCGGCCAAGGCTGTTTTTTCCCTCAGGTCAGAGACCGTCACGTCGGCCCCGACCTTGACCAGGAATCGTACCAGGGCTGTTCCTTGCCGCGCCAGGCCCAGGACTAATGCCCGCTTGCCAGCGAGTTTATCTTTTGACAACTTGTGGTTTACCTCTCCTGGGTCCTGCTTTCTGCGGCTGATCCTCGGCGACCCCCAGCCAAAAGTGGTTCGGGAGCACTGACCTCCCTATGCGGATCTCGACCTCTCCGGCCTTTTTGACTGCATGCTTTCCGTTGCCATTAAGAGCGCTAGAGTGGACGTAGCACAACGAGGGCGCTTGTCCATGCTTGCGTTCGTAGTGCATCGCCGCTCGCAGCACCTTCTCCTCTAGCTGCCTACCTGGGTCGTCGTCAAACCAGAGCAACCCTGTTTTCATCGTTTACCTCCAAGAGAATCGCACATTTTCAACAAATCCTGTGTTCGCTGTTCGGTATCTCGTCGCGTGCACCTGCTTTGCACTTACTCCCACAGTGCCAGGGCTACGCCAGCCATCACTGCCAAGAGCTCGACCAGCCAAAAGCGTTGCACAACCTGCGTCTCCGACCAGCCCAGTAGCTCGAAATGGTGATGTAGCGGGCTCATTTTGAACAAACGCCGCCCTCTCCCAAACCTGCGTTTGGTGTACTTGAAATAAAGCACCTGCAGAACAACTGCGGTTGTCTCAGCCACTGGTATGAGCGCTACGATTGGTAGCAATAACCACTGTCCTGTCATCAGCGCTACCGTACCCAGGGTTGCTCCCAGAGCCAGGCTGCCTGTGTCCCCCATAAACATCTGGGCCGGATGGGCGTTATACCACAGGAAGGCAAAACACGCTCCCACGATGATAAAAGAGAAATGGACCAGGTATTCCTGTCCTTGAAGCAACGCGATCACACCGTAGCCTACAAAGGCCGCGGCGACAACTGTTCCCGCCAGTCCATCTAGACCATCGGTCAGGTTGACGGCGTTTGCAAAAGCCAGGATTATGAAGGCTGAGATAGGCACCCATGCCCAGCCGATCTCAACCGCTCGATGCACTCCTGGGATGCCTACCTTCCCCGCAAACTGCATCGGCAGCAAGTACATGAGCACGCCTATGCCCAGTGTCAGTGGTACCTCCCACAACAGCTTGCGCTGAGCCGAGAGTCCTTCGCCCCGTCGCATCCCGCGCACCCCGGCTATGTCGTCTACCGCACCAATAAGCGCGTATACTAGCATCACGCCTAGCGGCACCAGGATTGAGCGTCCAACTGACGTCCGCCCTGCCAGATTGTATATGTTGAGCGCTACCGTGGTCAACACTACCGGCACGACGATCATCAGTCCGCCCATGGTGGGCGTTCCCAACTTGGTCTGATGACCACGAGGGCCATCAATGCGGATACGCTTGCCAATCTTGTAGCGGCGCAGAATACGGATAAGGAATGGCCCCCACACCACTGCTAGTAGAAACGAAATGCTCGCCAGAATCAACGCAAAGTCCATTGATTTCTCCCCAGTGCGTTGACGATCTCTTCCATCTCCATGGCCCGCGAACCCTTGACCAGGATCACGTCACCGCCCTCCACCATGTGTTCCAACAGAGCGATGGCTTCTTCATTACGCTCAACAATGTGAACGTGATCGGACGACATTCCCCAGCGGAGAGCTGTTTCGCCGATGATTCGCCCCAGGTCTCCAACCGTTATGAGCACATCGGCCACATCCAGAGCCCGCATTCCGACTTTTTCGTGCCCTTCCTGCACATAGTTGCCCAACTCCAACATATCGCCCAGTACAGCGATCTTTCGCCCGTCCAGCTCTTGTAGCAGGTTCAGCGCCGCGATCGTCGATGCTGGGCTGGCGTTGTAGGTGTCGTCCAGGATGATCGCCCCTTTTGGACCTGGCACCGCTACCAGGCGCAATTGCGCAGAAGGTCCGCGTAGCCCTTCGATGATCTCCTGCCAGGTCAACCCCTCGGTCAACCCTACGGCGGCTGCCCGTAGTGCGGTGTGGACCGAATGCCGTCCCAGCAGCGGAATCTTGACGTGGAGTGTTTCGTCGCCATAGTGCAGTTGGAATCGGATGCCTTCCAGGCCCAATCCCTCTATGTGATCGGCCCACAGATCCGCCTCAGGAGAGAGACCGTAATAGAACACCCGCGCCCGAGTCGCCTGTGCCATACCTCGCACGCGCTCATCGTCGTAGTTGAGGATCGCAACCCCCTCTGGCGCTGGAGGCAGCGCTTCCACCAACTCTGTCTTGGCCTTCACAATCCGCTCAATCGTTCCAGCCCGCTCCAGATGCACCGGTCCTATGATGGTCACCACCCCCACATGTGGTTGTGCGATCCGGGTCAGATCAGCGATCTCGCCCACGTCGTACATCCCCATCTCGAGCACAACACGTTCGTGTTCGTCCGTCAGGTGCATCAGTGTGAGCGGTACGCCGATTTCGTTGTTGTAACTGGCCTCGGTCTTGAGTGTGACGTAGCGGCGCGCCAACACTGCGGCTGCCAACTCCTTTGTTGTCGTCTTCCCCACACTGCCCGTGATACCGACGACGCGCAGGCTATGCCTTTGCCGCCAAAACGCTGCCAATCCCTGGAGTGCCTGGAGACTGTCGGCTACTTTGATTGCTAGAGGTTGCGACCATATGTCAGGCAGTATCGGGTGTGGGTTGGTTAGATCTATGGTCAATCCATCGAACTCTACGTCCCGTTCCACAATTGCCGCTATTGCTCCCCGAGAGAAGGCGTCGGGGACATAGTCGTGGCCGTCCGCGTGCTCTCCCCTCATCGCCACAAAGAGAGCGCCAGATTCGGCCAATCGCGAATCGGCCACCGTCTGGGTGATATGCAGATGGTGCTCTTCCAGCGATTGAGGCCGATGCCCTGCCAGCCCTTCGACTACGTCCGCCAGTGTCAACATCTGTCCGCTTACCTCGTCGCCGCCTGCGCTATCTCCACACCGCTGGGTGGAATACCCAAGATTACAAACAGCCGGGTTGCCAGACGCTGAAACGTCGGCACTGCCGTATCGGAAGCCCAAGTCGATGTCTGGGGACGGTCCAGCTTCACCAGGATGATGACCTGTGGATCGGGCACCGGTCCAAATCCGACGAAGGAGGTGATGGTCCTTTCTCTGTCGTACCCGCCAGGAACAGGTATCTGAGCTGTACCAGTCTTACCAGCGACCCGGTATCCCTCCACCTTGGCGCGAGGCACACCCTCTTCGACGGTCCTCACCATCATCTCGGAGACCGTGTGTGCTGTCTGTGGAGAGATTACCTGTGCCTCCACCGTGGGCCGAAAAGTAGAGGCCGTGCCATCAGGAGAGACCCGCCGAGCTACGATGTGTGGTCGCAGCCGCGCACCGTTATTGGCCACCGTCGCGATCGCTGCAATCACCTGGAGCGGAGTGGTCGCGATCCCCTGTCCGAACGCGTTCGTCCCCAGGTTGGAGTCGTGCCAGCGTTCATAATCATTGGGGAGCCACAACTGACCGGCTGCCTCCCCAGCCAGATCAACTCCAGAATGCTGGCCAATCCCAAACGTTGTTAGGTAGCCATAGAAAACGTCAGCTCCCATGCCAGTGCTTAGCCAGGCAGCCCCTACGTTCAGTGAATAGATGAGGATATCGCTTATGAAATGGTCTCCAGTTCTATTGTAGGAGGAGTTTGTGATGGTAGCCCCTCCCACCTCGATCCAGCCTGGGTCATGATAGGTCGTTTCCGGTGTGACCAGTCCTGAATCAAGAGCAGCAGCTACCGTCAGAACCTTGAACACAGAGCCCGGTTCGTATTGTTGGCTGACGGCTGGATCCTCAAAGGGGAGCGGGTCAAAGACATAAAAGTCGTTGTATCGATCCGGGCTATAGGTGGGCACACTGGCCATTGCCAGAATCTCAAAGGTGCGGGGATCCATCACAATGATGGTTCCCCCTTCTGCACCGTATTCCTGGACCGAGCGCTCTAGTTCATCCTCGACCACGGCCTGCACGGTCCGGTCGAGTGTCAGGATCAGTTCCTCTCCTGACTCGGGTAGTATGGCTGGAACCAAGGTCCAAGGGACTCGTTCACTGGCCAAGTCTACAGGTCCTCTTTGTTCTATCTGTTTTGGCCTCAGCGCCGAGTCGTGAAATCCCTCAACGCCATAAAAGCCCTTGCCTTCGGCGTTGCAAAAGCCGAGCGCGTGCGAGGCCAACCAGCTCTCTGGATATGCCCGTGCCCACAGAGGTCTGACTGTGATACCACGAAGGCCCAAAGCCGCGATCTGTTCTCCGATCTCTTTCGAAATCGGAGATGCGAGCTGAACCCATAGATCATCACTGCTCAGCCGTCCCTCGATCTGGGCGGCAGGAACGTGCAGCAGTGGCCCTAGTGTCATCGCTATCCCAGTAGGTTCCATTACAAAGGCCGTGTCTGCCTCGATGGAATACATCACTTCATTGCCTGCCAGTACGTGACCGTTCCTGTCGCGGATCACGCCGCGCGAGGGCTCAGCCATCACAATAGGCCTCTCACGTTGCTCCCTGGCCCAGTCCATATAGAAGCCGTGATCCACTATCTGTACCTTTACTAACTGGACTACGAGCACGACTACGAGGCCAACCAGCAATGCCCCTACCAGTTTGAGACGACGCCGTGGTCCTTCTGCCATTGGTCTGTCCTCGGACTAGTTCATCAAGACAAGAGTTCCCAGATCATTGCGGGGCCAGGGAGAGATACTCTACCTGGACGGCCGGTTCAAATCCTAGCCCTGTTGCCCGTTCTTGCAAGCGAGACACCGCGGCTTCACGGGCGATATCCACCTCCAGTTGCTCGATTTCCCGGTCGAGCTGAGATATTTCGACCTGCAGTTGCTGGATGTGACGACCTCGAGCTGCCGTGTGACTGACCAACATCAGGTATAGGGCCGCCACGAGGGTCAGTAGTGCAACAGATGTGAACAGGTAGAGAGCTCCCTGTCGATCTATTTCAAAGCGACCGCGCTTGATTCCGTGTGTCACCCACTTCATAAAGTTGGACATAATACCTCACCCACAGCACAACCAGCGGAACACCGCTAGATCCGTTCGGCCACTCTCAAACGTGCTGAGCGCGCTCGGGGGTTTGCAGCGATCTCATCCATCGTCGGTCGAATAGGCTTGCGTGTGACCAGCCGCAAAGTGGCCTGATGATCACACCGGCATACGGGCAACTCTGGCGGGCAGATGCAATCCTGGCTCTCCCGGCGCAAAAAGCGCTTCACCAGTCGATCCTCCAGGGAGTGAAAACTGATCACCGCCAGCCGGCCATTAGATGCAAGCAAGCCTGCGGCTTGCGGTAGTGCCTCCTCCAGCACGGCCAGTTCATCGTTGACGGCGATGCGAAGTGCCTGGAACACACGCGTGGCCGGGTGGATTTTCCTACCTCGCCTGACGACCCGCTCGACGGTGGAGGCCAGATCTTTTGTCGTTTGAAGCGGGCGGGCATCAACTATTGCCTCCGCGATGCGACGTGCTTGCTCTATCTCACCATAGCGGTATAATACGTCCGCTAGCTCTTCTAGCGACAGTTCATTAACAAGCGTTGCCGCGGTGAGGCTGTTTTTCGTTGGATCGAATCGCATATCTAACGGTCCATCGGTCATAAAAGCAAAACCACGCATAGCATCGGCCAGTTGAAGCGAGGAAAGCCCCAGGTCGAAAAGAATGCCATTGGCAGGAACATGATGGTGAGTCTGCGCAACCTCTGCCAGGCAATTGAAGGGACGGTGTACGAGCTTGACCCGCTCGCCATAGCGGGCGAGATGGGTATGGGCGATCTCTATCGCGGCTGGATCTCGATCCAGCCCCAATAGACGCCCGTCCGGGGATGACTCTCTCAGAATCCCGCCTGCATGTCCCCCGCCCCCCACCGTCGCGTCGATATATCGACCTCCGGATTGGACCTCCAGGCCTTCAAGTATTTGTTGAAAAAGAACCGGGATATGGTTACTCCTCATAAGCTTGGAACGGGCTGTCAGCCGTTGCTTGTACGGTGCAAATTGAGACCATCAGATACCAAGAGCCTTCCATTCCGCCCAAGTCGTGCTGTCACCCTCAATGCGCTCGCGCTCTTCAGTCCAGATGTCCGGATTCCACAGCTCGATAAAGGTATTGAGCCCAGCGATGAGGACCTCACCGTTGAGGCCCGCATATTTGCGCAGGCGCGGGGGAATGAGCACACGCCCCTGCTTATCAAGTTCTACATCAGAGGCATTGGCAAAGACCAGTCGACGCAGGGCACGAGCATGCTCGTCTGCAGCCGGCAAACCACTCACCCGTGCCGCCAAGCGCTCCCACTCCTCCATGGGGTATATCACCAGACAGCGATCAAGCCAGCGAGTAATGACCAGACCATTCTCCAGATCGGATCGATACTTGGCGGGAATTGTCAGCCGCCCGCCATCATCTGTGGTGTGGACGTACTCTCCCAGAAACATACCAATGCTTTCCCATGCTGGCACCAGAACGTGCCATTTCCCCCACGCGATATCCCAAGTTATCCCAGTTTATCCCAGTTTATCCCACATTATACACCATTCCTGTGATTTTGGCTAGTACTTGGGGGGCTTCTGAGACAATTTTAAGATTCTCCAAAAGCGTCCAGCCTCCACACAACAAACAAGGCCGCCGGCAGTCCGGCAGCCTTGGGTTGTGTCATGGACACTTGCAGGTCGTTGCTATTGCTCAGACCGTTCGCGATGGGATTGTCTGGTGTTCTGGCTGACCTGGCCTCGAGCCGGGTGTATCACTCTCCCTTCTATCGAGAGACGGGTACTGCTGCTCACGGTGGTGAATAGGGTGCTAGCCCCCACCTCGACATCGTAGGACCCCGGACGAGAGAGCTCACCGGCCAAGTTCCTGCCATCCCAGATCAAGAGATGCTCCCCCTGGGCACGCCGTTGACTGTGGAACACGGTGGCCACGTGATGGTTTGACGTGTCCCACACCTCTGCTGTCACCGTTGCCGGGCGAGAGATCTCAAAAACAACGACGGCAGGCTCCAATAGCCCATCGGAACCAGGATAGAGTGTGGGACGGGTAGCCCGCAGCACCAAGGAAAGAGGGCGTTGCCAGATGCCGCTGACCAACCATAGGACGAGGACGCCTGCAATGCCTGCCCCAGTGACTGCGAGCACGCCCCGCACTGCAGGTGGAAGCGACGTCGAGGCGGGCTCGGATGAGTAGGTTACCTCTCGCACCAGTACCGAATTGTTGCCCGCTCGGTCTATTGCCTCCACCCTGACGACGTTGTCTCCCTCGATCAGCTCCACCAGGCCCTGAAATCCGCCCTGGCTGTCTACCACCAACTCGCGTCCATTAAGCCAGACATTGGTCTGGGGTGTGGTCTGCCCCACAACCAAGAGCGAAGGCTCTCGCACTGTCATCCCCTCTCGTACCGTAGTCAACGAGAGCGCCGGTGGTTGGGTATGCAAAAAGACTCGTCGCTCCTCTACTGCAACGTTCTCCACGGCGTCGATGGCCTCGATGCGTACCATGTTCTCGCCTTCGTCCAGCACTATGTCTACGTCAAAGTCTCCCTCCTCATCTACCTCGGCTCCGGAACCGTTAACCTGCACTCGAATCCCTGGTGGAACCGTGCCCTGCACACTTAACATACGCTCGTTAATCCAGAGACCGTCCGGTGGATTCAGTACCACGATGCTTGGGGGTTCGGTGAGCAGAGTGATCTCCCGCACGATGGATGCCTGATTCCCAGCTTCGTCCACGGCCACCAGTTCGATGCGATTCGCCCCCTCTCGCAAGGTATAGACAACGTCAAAGCTGCCGCTTTCGGTGACCTCCAATGGTTGGAACCAATCATTCAGCCACACCGTTGCATCCGGGTCTGTCACACCCTCGACAGACAGTTCCTTAACATCGCCTCCAACCTGCGTGTCCTCTGGAAGGTTGGCCAAGCGGATGATAGGAGGCTCAGTGTCGATATCAACCTGGATGGTCGAGGCCGAGCGCTGCATAGTTGCCTGCGCCCCGACCCGCACAAAGTACTTGCCGTCCGGTAGCACTTGCCCCAGCCGATCTAATCCATCCCAGACAATCGTGTGTTGGCCTGTGGCGTGAGGTTCCTCCTCCAACACCGTGCGTACAATGGCGCGACTCTCGTCCAGTACCTCCACTGTGACCAGGGCGTCTTCAGAAAGGGAATAGATCACCGGTACCACGTCGAGATTGCCATCGCCATTCGGTGAGATGGCGGCGCTTTCGGCATTGACTGTCACCTTGGGCACGCGGACCCAGTCCATAGGGAACAGCATAACCAGCGTGGCCCCAATAGCGACCACTACCAGGATGGCAAGAAGCGGTAGAACGTTGATGCGCCGAACCGGGACAGATCGGCGTTGGCTGGACTGGGTGAGTTCTGTCTTCACCTCACATCAATCCAAGTCTATCATGATGATGTCCGTTGGTTCGTCCTCACGGGCTTGAGGACGCCCCAATGGTCGCGGAGAGAGCGTCGGTGTCCTTTTGGGACGATACAGCTCAGTCTGAGAGCGGGTATGCATCACTGCTGGCCGCGTTAGGTGGCTGGACACAGCCCACAACGCCACAGCGATCGTGCTGCCCGCAACACATTCTAGCAGAAAACCAGACAGATGGGAAATTGACAGGGCCGATCTCGCCCGTAGATCAAGAATAACCGGTAGGGCCAGGCTCCCCAAGCCGATCCCCAAGAGACCGGCGCTCACACTAGCAAAGAGACCAAGTCCCGGTCGGGACTTGCCATTCAACCGTCGCCCCACCAGCCCTACCCCATATCCTGCCAACCCCCACCCGATAACCTCAAGAACGTTGAGCAATAGTGTTCGAGAATCAGGCGCTAGAGGCTCTGCCAGCCACAGCAGGGTTTGAAGCGAATTGGCAGCGTGAAAACGGTCAATCAGGTGGTGGGTCGCCAGTGTCTGTCCTCCTAGTTGAGTCAGATCCGGCGTGATTCCACACATGCCAGCAAACACCTTTAGCCAGAGAGCACTTCCTACGCCTATGAGAACCCCTCCCCACTCAGCCCACCACAGACCGGCCAAGAGTGGCACCATTACGGCGATCCGACAGCTCGCCAAGAGCGGAACCGTCAGGGTAAAAATCAGTGGCGTGAGATGGCGGGGCGCCAAGAATGCCATAAGGATCAGGATTGACAGCGCCAGGGCAGCAATATAGATCGAGATCGAATACAGCGGATAGGCCAGGGCCAGGATAAAGACGACATATCCCGCGATTGGTGCGGCGAGACCAGCACCCAAGATCCCCCCGGCGATGGACCAATGCCACTCGCGCGAGAACGTGCCGGTCGTTTGATCGGTGAGCACAAAAAGAAACGCCATAACAAACGCGGGAACAAGCCGGTCAAAGAAAACACGGTAGCGCTGGTAAAGCCACGATGGTATAGCGCCCAATCTCTGCACGTTACCTGCCCTCTGACCGAGCTTCCGCTCCGAGCGGCTCGATGGTCACTGGTGTTGTGCCGCTCGAGTCCATTATCCGCCGGGCGGAAACGTTAGAAGAGGCCGACCGGGCATGGGTGCGGGCCCAGTTTCGCAATGCTGTCACCTGCTCACGCATAGTCTGGGATAATGGGATGGACTGGGCAACATTGCGAACCAAATCAGATTCCTCCAGATCGCGTCCAGCCTCGAACGCATCGTAAAGACCGTCGATCACGGCCTGTTCGATCTCTGCTCCACTGAACCCCTCCGTCTCTCTGGCCAAGCGCACGAGATCGAACTGCTCCGGGTTGCGACGCCGTTTGAGCAGGTGAATGACAAAGACGTCCTGTCGCTCCTCAAAATCCGGCAGATCGATGAAGAATATCTCGTCAAAGCGCCCTTTGCGCAAGAGTTCTGGCGGCAACAATGATATGTCATTGCTGGTGGCAATGACAAATACGGGGGCCGTCTTTTCCTGCATCCATACCAGGAAACTACCGAAAACCCGTGCTGCGGTGCCCGCATCAGAACGGCCAGAGCTGGCTATGCCGGAGAGGCCTTTTTCGATCTCGTCGATCCACAGAATCGCTGGAGATACGGTCTCGGCCAGGCGCAAGGCGTTGCGCATGTTCTCCTCAGATGATCCAACCAGCTCACTAAAGACCCGTCCAATATCCAGGCGCAGCAAGGGGAGTTTCCACATCGTCGCGACAGCCTTGGCGAGCAGGGACTTGCCGCCACCTTGAACGCCGAGAAGTAGCAAGCCCCGTGGCTCTGGAAGCCCAAAGGCCCGTGCCTGTTCGGTGAAGGCAAGCCGTCGTTTGTTAAGCCACACCTTCAGATCGGTCATCCCGCCGACGTAGGACATCTCCTCCGCCGTCTCATAGTACTCGAGGACGTTCGATTTCCGGATGAGCTGTCGTTTCTCGGCAATGATGATCTCGGGAACAAAATCGCGCGCCACTACCACCGACTTGGCGAACACGTTTTCCGCCTCGCTCACGGTCAGACCCTGCGCCGCCCCCAAAATCTGTTCGCGAGCCTCTGTGCTCGGCTTTAAGCGCAATCTGCCCTGGCTCCGAACGGAACGGATGACCCTATCCAGAGCTTCCTCCAACTCCTCCGGAGCGGGAAGTGAGAAATCTACCAGTGTGACCTCTTTCTCCAACTCAAACGGCAACCTCAACACGGGAGAAAGGAACAGCACCGTCTTTTCGCTTTCCTTCAGCGGCTGCACAAGATCACGGACCTTGCGTATCACTGCCGGATCTGGGGCGATCTGCTGGGATCCAAGGAAAGGATGAAAGTCCTTCAACAGGTAGAATGCCGCGTCCCGAGAGCCTTCTATGTGGTCGAGCGCCTGTAGCGCCGACCGCGCCCCGGGATCGATCTCGGTCGGACGTACGGTGTCAACAGCCATCACACCTGAAGTCACCGTCCAAGCATACAGTCTCTTGTTCAGTCGGTCAGCGACGCGGACCAGCATAGTCTCGATCCGGCGCTCCTCCCAGGAGAGAACATAAATCAGCGGATACTTAGCCCGGATCAGGACTTCTAGTTCTCGTTCTCGCTCTGCTAACCCTATCATGCTCCCCTATTCGCCAGCATCTTTTATCACGCCTGTGGCAAAGCCCAATCCTAGCCCATCCAGTGTCTGCTCGCTGGGCACACCCGTCTCCCAATCCCAGCCGTACTCGGCGTAGGCGCCAGCAAGGAGTGTGTCGAGATCCGGCACAGCTCCCTCGGTTCCGCCTTCTGCTAGCGGCTGAGTCAGTAGCTGCGGCAATCGGTCGTCGGCCCGAGTCAGTCCCCGGCGCAGGTTGAGCAATCGTTTCAGGGTCACGATTCGTTTTCCCAGTGTCAGTAGATCGTCTGCTTTCAAGTCCCATCCCGTAGCGCCGTTCAAAACCCCCAGCACCCGCTCGACACCCGGGTTCTGAAACTGACACAGGATCATCGCGTTGTATAGATTGCGCCACGCCTGCTGCCTTGCCGAGATGCGACCTTTTTCCTCGCTCGTCTCGAAGCGGTCGCCGGGAGAGACGCCCAGTTCGAGCGGTGGTCTCGAGCCCATATCTGCGCCGTACATATCGCCCTGTACGTGACAGGCCCCACGGGGGGATAGGGCGTATATCGCGGCCATGCCGGCAAAGGCGCGTGGATCGTGCATCGGCACCTCCAGCCGATTGACGGTCACCGCTAACTCTGGGACGTCGAACCTCTCGGCCAGCGCGGCATTCCCATCAGCCAGTACATCACCAAAGCCCTCGCGGCGTGCCATCATGTGTATCAACTGGTGGATCATTTGGACGTCTCCGTAGCGAATCTCCAGGCCATCTGTGTCCGCCGGTGTGAGAATGCCCCGCTCGAACATCTCGCAGGCCAACGAGATCGTGCCACCGGTGCTGATCGTATCTAGACCATAGACGTTACAAAGATGCCCGGCGTATATCACTGCTTCTAGATCGTCTACCATCGCCAGCGAGCCCAGTGCGCCTAGAGTCTCGTACTCGGGGCCATCGACCTTGTCCAGCCCGTAGCTAGGCGCACGGGTTTCCCGACCGCAAGCGATGGGACAACGATAACAGGCGACGCCCTTGTTCAGGTACTGATCGGCCATCAGCACGCCGGAGAGGTTGCTTGCCTTCTCCCACTCTCCCTGCTGGTAATAGCGGATGGGCATATCACCGTACATCAGCAGCATGTCCACGCCACCGGCAGTGCCCGCCAGCTTGAAGGCCATAGCCATCATGTCCTCGTCTTGACAGGCAAAGACCTCCCGAACTGCGTTTTTGAACACCTCGGGCTCAGCCACAGGGACCTTGGCGGCACCGCGTACGCCGATGGCCTTGAGGTTTTTCGACCCCATTACCGCGCCCATCCCGGTTCGTCCGGCGGCGCGCCCGTGGTCGTTCATCACAGCAGCCATCAAGGCCTGATTCTCACCAGCTTCGCCGATGCAGGCGACGCGCGCTCTGGGCTCGGCCAACACCTCGCGCACCTGCCTCTGCGTCTCGTACGAATCGGCGCCCCACAGGTCAGCAGCGTCACGCAACTCAGCTTGGCCCTCGACGATAGAGAGCCACACGGGTTTCTCGGCTCTGCCGGTGATCACAAGTCCATCGTAGCCAGCAAATCGAAGTTCAGGACCCCAGAAGCCGCCTGTGTTTGCTTCACCCCAGATCTGGGTCAGGGGTGATAGTGCACTCACGCTGCATCGCCCCGCTGATGGCATCGCTGTGCCGACCAGAGGGCCTGTCATAAAGACCAAGGGGTTACCCGGTCCCAGCGGATCAGTGTCACCATCGACCATATCATAGATGATTCGGGCAGCCAATCCGCTACCCCCGACGAAAGCTCGTGCATAGCCCTCGTTGAGCGGCTCGTCCCAAAGCTCGCCGGCCCCGAGGTCCACTCGCAGGGTTTTTCCCATATAGCCGCTCATCAACTACTCCTTGTCGGGCTCATCGTGCTGGGCCGTTCGCGCCGGTGTCCGGCATCAAAAGTCCACGGGCCTACCTTCGTAGGCGTAAAGGAAGAGCTGGCGTAATTCATCGTAGGAAGGCCCTCGACACGCGGTGACCATCGATGTGTCGTTGAAGGCATCATCCACCAGCTTGTCCAACGCTGATTCAAAGGCCGTGCGGTATATGCCCAATTCGGCGATGCTTGTGGGGCTGTTGATCTCCCGGCACAAGTCGCGAATGCACTTGGCCAGTGCCAGTGCCACCTCTGTTTTTCCTTCACCGGCGTCACTGTGGCAGCCGACGCTCTCAGCCAATTCCGCATACCGGTCCGGTGCTGCACAGGCGGCAAACTCAATGGTGTAGGGTAAAAAGATGCCCACGGTGCGGCCGTGAGGAATATGAAAGATCGCACCCAATGTGTGCCCCATCGCGTGGGCCATGGATGCCATCGCGTTGCCAAAGCCCAACCCGGCGCATGTGGCAGCATTGTGCATCCTCTCACGCGCCTCAATGTCGGAACCGTCGGCCACCGCACGGGGCAGAAACTCAAAGACGAGACGAATGGCGCTGATGCACAGGCCATCCGTCATGTCGGTGTGCCAGGCGCAGGTATAGCCCTCAACAGCGTGAGTTAGTGCATCTAGGCCCGTATCGGCAGTCAGTGCAGGCGGCATTCCAACCGTCAGGCATGGGTCAACAATCGCCATGTCAGCGACGTTTTCCCGATTGCCCACCCCCATTTTGCGCTGTTCCTCGGTATCCGTCAATACGATTCCCCACGTGACCTCAGCGCCAGTCCCGCTGGTCGTAGGAATGGTGATCAGGCGGGCCTTTTGTCTTAAGCCGAGGGTGATGAACGGATTGATTTCGGCCGGATCTAGATCGGGCCGTTCGTAGAGTACCCATATGGCCTTGGCGGCATCCATCGGTGAACCACCGCCCAGGCCAACTATCCAATCCGGCTCGTATTCCCGCGCCACCTCTACTCCCCGGCGCACCGTCTGCACGCTAGGGTCGGGCTCCACAGCGTCAAAGATGTGTGTCTCTATGCCTGCCTTGTCGAGATGGGACTTGACTTGAGCCACCAGTCCCAATTCGACCAGCATAGCATCAGTCACAATGAGCGCTCGATGCCCTTCCAACTCATCGAGCGCATCTAGAGCCCCCTCACCAAAAACAATCTCCGGGGACACAAAGTACCACATACTTTCGCCTCCTTAGTTTCTCTGTAGCCCCAGGCACTTTTTGTGATCAGTGCCCTTTTGCGTCAGTTGCCAAAGTCGGTGGGTACGAGTGCACAACAGGACACGATCTCCTTGGCCGCCTTCGGATAGCGCATGATCTTCATCATGTTGCCTTGGACCTTCAATTTGCGCGTCATCATACCCTGAATCGGATCCATCTCGCCCTCAATCACCTTGCGCCAGTTGGTGTAGGGTGCTCTGAGAACAAACTCCGCTTCGCGAGCGTCCTCGCTGTCGATCATCGCGGCATCAGGGCTCTTGCCATGGTAGAGGCCCAGATACAGATAGTCAGTGTTCGCGTAGGCGTCGTCAGGTTCTACGATAAAGATAAAGTCCCCTTCCCAGTCCTTGGCTGACTTTTCGTATGCCTCACTTGCATTAAGCTGACTACTCAGTGCCTTGATCCATTCATCCGACGGGAACTTGAGCGCCATATCTCCTACTCCTTTCGTGTATTGGAACGTTGCGCATGTGCTAAAGGTATGATACACCGGATCAAAAGCTTGTGCAAACTATGACCGGCGAGCCTGGATGTGGTAGTGCGCGCCGGTTTGGACGACACCATCCTCGTCGGCGTACTCCACACGCACGAGACGCAGGTCATCAACAACAAAACCAGCGACAAAGCCCCGCACCTCCGTCTCATCGGAATAGTGATGGGGCAGATACTTGTCACCGGGTGCGTCGCGCGGATAGATAAATGTGAACGGCTCGATCTCTACGCATTTCCCCATCGCCACGCCGGTCTGGTAGCTGGCGACCCTACTATCCCGACGAGCGATAATCGTGGCGTAAAGCCGGCCTTTGGGGCGGATAACACGGCTCACTTCGGCCAGCACTTGGTTCATTCCAGCAGCCGTCGTGTGGTAGATAACGTTATAGGCGACCAGGCCATCGAAGGTGCAGTTGGGGAAGGGGATAAAGCCCATCTGGTGGCGCACCCGTGATGCGGACAGTCCCTCCCGATCTAGCCACGCGGTGCAGATCGTCAGGCCCGAGGCCGAAACGTCGGTTGCGGTGACGGATAGGCCCATACGGGCAAAGGCGACCGTGTGTCGACCAATTCCACATCCCAGGTCGAGCACCCGGCGTCCCCCCGCCTGCCACAGCCCCTCTGCCCAAGCTACGACGCTTGGCTCTGGCACCCGCCAGTAGTTGGACAGAGAGCCGGATGTGGCCCAGAGAGGCTCCCAACCTTGGGTCTGTGCGGATGTCACACCAATCGGGCGCAGCGACTGGTGATCTAGGAAGGTTGCCCCAGACCGACGATCTGCCTGATCGCAGTTAATATTCCGAGGGTTGCCGTGATCGCCTTACCTGGCTGAACGGAAGGCAGCCGATCCTGTCCTTTCTGATCCATTTCGACAGGAGTCGATTGCAGATACAGGTAAGCGGCCCCTACACCCACCAGCGCCCCAACAATGCCACCGATGATCATCACCCGCGTGCGCAGATTCATCTATTGCCTCCCCCTGTGGACCGTTTTCCTCCCAGCCAACCCCGGACTGTCGCCAGAGTAGCGTGCACTCTCAGGATCGGGCTGGTCAGGGTCTGCATTGCCAGTTCGATGTATGCCTGAGCCAGTGATAGGTATGCGTGAACTACCCTGAGCCAACTGGGTAGATTCTCGTGCCGCAGAAGCCACCACAGGCCGTAGACCAACCCACCGAGCAGTGCCAGTGGCACGAGGGCAATGAAGAACGCCTCGCCAGCGAGGAGAACAACGGCCAGATTACGTATCCAGTTCATAAAACTCGCTCCTCAACCGATCGTAAACCCATATACCCAGTATACCTGTTCCCGCGTCATCCGTCAATCGCGCAGGCGCGCCATCTTTTTCAACACGGCCACCAGTTCCCCCTGCCAGCCAGGATCCTGGGGCAACCAGACGTCTTGGCGACCGACGGCGGCCTGTTCGCCTAGCACGCGTCTGAGTTCCTCGCGGTCGGGATGGTGTCTGCTGCTGGATCGCAGCACCAGACGGCCATTGTCCATACCAACACTATCCACTCTGGCCTCGCGCGCAAGTGCCTTCAATCTGAGCTGGTACATCAGATTCTGCACATCCTGGGGCAGTGGCCCAAAACGGTCGATCAGCTCCTGTTCCATCTCGTCGATCTGTGACAGAGAGCCCAGGTCTGCCATACGACGGTATATCTGAAGGCGCAAGCCCACATCCGGGATATAGCCTTCGGGCAACCGGACAGAGATGGGCAGATCGATCCGGATGCTTGCCAGCGGCTCCGGAGGCGGGGGCTGACCATCCCGTTGGGCTTTTAGCTCCTGCACCGCGCGTCTCAGAAGCCGGGTGTAGAGATCGAAACCTACTGCGGCGATCTGCCCGGACTGTCTGGTGCCCAGCAGTTCGCCCGCACCGCGAATCTCCAGGTCTCGCATGGCGATAGTGTATCCAGCGCCCAGCTCTGTGGCCTCACGCATCGTCTCCAGGCGTTGCCGCGCCTCGATAGACAAACGGGTCAGCCGATCGTGGAAGAGATAGGCATAGGCCCGCTGAGCGCCCCGGCCCACACGTCCCCGCAACTGGTAGAGCTGTGCCAGTCCAAAGCGGTCGGCGCGCTCAATGACAAGTGTGTTGGCGTTGGGAATATCCAGGCCACTCTCGATGATGCTGGTGCAGACCAGCACGTCGATCTCTCCATCGACGAAACGAAGCATCGCCCGCTCCAGATCGGCCTCCCGCATCTGGCCGTGGCCCACCCCAAAAGTTGCTTCTGGCACCAGTCTCTCCAGCCGACGGCTAGCCGACCTGATCGTCTGTACGCGGTTATGCACATAGAAGACCTGTCCGCCTCGCTCAAGCTCGCGCAGGATGGCCCTTCGTACTAGGTCGGCATCATACTCACCCACGTAGGTGGTGACCGGCAGCCGCTCCTCAGGTGGGGTCTCGATGGTGCTAATGTCGCGGACCCCCGTGAGCGCCATGTAGAGCGTACGCGGGATAGGGGTAGCCGTCATCGTCAGCACGTCCACCTCGGTGCGCATGCGCTTGAGCATCTCTTTGTGAGTGACGCCGAAGCGCTGCTCCTCGTCGATAATCAGTAAGCCCAGATCTGCAAAGGCGACATCCTTCTGCAACAAGCGGTGGGTACCGATGACAATGTCCACCTGCTCGCTGAGCAATCCTTCCAGGATCTTGGCCTGTTCGGACCGGGACCGGAAGCGGGAGAGCATTTCTATCTTCACTGGGAAGGGAGCCAGTCGTTGGCGGAAGGTAGCATAGTGTTGTTGGGCTAGGACGGTAGTCGGCACCAATACCGCCACCTGTTTGCCATCCAACACCGCTTTGAAAGCCGCCCTCAGGGCGACCTCGGTCTTGCCATATCCGACGTCACCACATATCAACCGGTCCATCGGTTTAGACTTTTCCATGTCGGTCTTGACGTCGGCAAGGGCCCGGAGCTGATCCTCAGTCTCCATGTATGGAAAGCTGGCCTCCAACTCCGCCTGCCATGGCTCGTCTGGACTGAAAGCGTGACCCTCGGCCAGCTCGCGGGCGGCGAACACCTCCAACAGTTCGCGAGCGACCTCCTCAGCCGCCTGCTTGGCCCGAGTCCTGGCGGTCTGCCAGTAGGCTGTGCCCAGACGGTTGAGGTGCGGTGGGCGGTCGTCAGCGCCAATATAGCGGCTGAGACGGTCCGCCTGATGGATCGGAACGTAGAGGCGATCGTTCTCCTCGTACTCTACCAACAGGTACTCGCGCTCGACACCCTCCATAGCCCGCATGACCAGTCCGCGGAAGACACCAATGCCGTACTCGACGTGAACGACAAAATCGCCGGGAGTCAGATCAGCGAAGAAAGCCTCCGGGGCCACTTTACGACGGCGCACGGCGCGTCGGGGCTCTGGTCGACGCCAGCCGAATATCTCTGCATCGCTAAGAAGGTGAACTGCGGCAAAGGGTTGCCCCAAATCGATGCCCCGCAGTATCCAACCCTCTCCAAGCGAACCTTGCACAAAGCTCAGGCTGCCGGCAGGTTGCTGCCGTAGCGCCTCGACTGGAGGAGTGTATTCGTGATCTACTCCCCATAACTCGGCCAGGCGACGGGCCTGCTGACTGACGACCACCACCTGGCCATTGGTGGTTTGTACGGTGCGGATGTGCTCCAGCAAGACCTTCAGTTGTCCGCCAAAACGAGGGCCCGGAATGAAGGAATCGGCCAGGTGAGATGCAGAGGTTCCATCCCCATGCCCCAGCGTGAGCGTGGGGCGATCGATCAGTTGCTCGGACCACTCGCTCCAGGTGACATACGGAAGTGGAAAGTCCCTCGGGAGCATTCCTGTCTCTTCTGCAGCAGCTCGCAGGGCTACGCCATCCTCCTCCATATCGGCCCAAGTGTCGGCCAGTTCCACGGGGTCATCCACCACCAATAGACCCTCAGACGGGAAGTAGTCCAGCAGTGTGGCGGACTGGGTGTAAAAGTAGGGTAGGTAGAACTCTATCCCGGGAAATGGCATGGCCGATGCCAGGCCCTGCTGGTGGGCTTCCAGTTCAATACGCTCGTCGGCCGGCAGGTCGTCCACCCCCATTGATACCCCGGCGAGTTGAGCGGCTACGTGACCGACGACACGGGGCCCGTGTCGAGGGAGCGCCTCCCGAGCTGGGGTGACGATTACACGTTCCTCACGCTCTCGAGAGCGCTGGGTGGCCGGGTCAAACCGGCGCAGCGACTCGATCTGGCTGCCAAAGAGCTCGATACGTACCGGCAGGGAGTCGGACGGTGGAAAAATGTCGAGAATGCCCCCTCGGTGACTGAACTGTCCGGGAGCTTCCACCACGCTGACCGGCTCATATCCTAGCCCTGCCCAATGCCCCAGGGCCTGTTCCAGATCGAGCGTCTGTCCGGCGTGAAACTCTCGCACCGAGGTGCGAAACTGCTGCACAGGTAGCGTGCGCTGCATAAGCGCCCGCGCCGAGGAGACGACGATCAATGGGTAGGAGGTCGGCAAAGACATCAGAGCTGAGATGACCTGCAACCGGCCGGCGACGACTTCGTCGGTCCAGGGCACACGCTCATAGAACAAGGCCAGCGCCTCGGGGAAACTCACGACGCGCTCCGGATCGGGTGACCAGTCGCGCAAGGATTGGGCTATGGCCTTGGCCCTCTCTACGGTGCCAACGACGACCAACATAGGACGCCGGAGATCACCGGCGAGTGCAGCCAGCAGAGGAGCACGGACCGCGCGCAGCAGGCCTACTGGCGGTGGTGACGCCCCACTTTTCAGATCGTCTCGCAGGGAACGATAGGGCTCCAGCAGGCCAAATGATGCCAAAAGCCCGGAGATGTTCACGTTTCCACACCTCGGTTATACTGATTCATCGCTATCTCGATCCCTTGCTGCAGCCATATCTCAATAGCAGCCGCTGCATGCGCCAGTACCTCCTGCAGCAAGGGCTCCTCTTCGATCGAGAGATCCTGCAACACGTAGGCAGCCGGGTCCATTCGCCCCGGAGGGCGTCCGATGCCAATGCGCAGCCGGGGAAATTCCTGTGCTCCCAAATGCTCGATAATGGAGCGCATCCCCTTGTGTCCACCGCTTCCACCCTCCGGCCGCAAGCGCACCGCACCTGGAGGCAAATCCAGATCGTCGTACACGACCATCATGTGCTTGGACTCCACCTTGTAGAAGCGGGCCAGGGGCACCACCGCGCGCCCGCTGTCGTTCATATAGGTCTGTGGCTTTGCCAGGACAACCCGCTGTCCCCGGATGCAGCCTGTGGCAACTAGAGCCCGCTTCTGCTGTCTGTCGAACGCTAGACCGTGCTGTACAGCCAGATACTCGAGGCAGCGAAACCCGACATTGTGCCGGTTCGAGGTGTGCTTGGGACCAGGGTTGCCTAGTCCCGCGATGAGGTGGATTGTCACCAACGCGTCCTATGTTGTACCTGTGAGGTGATATGTTGGCTGGCTGTCACTGCCAGGGCATTTTTATACCTTGGCGCAGGATCCAACGTACCAGGGCTTTTATGAATACATACAGGGCCCACAATAGGAACAGGACAAATGTGACCCTACCACCGTTGACAAAAGCAGCGCGCAGGGCAGCAAAGTCGATCGGGAGGCTAAAGCCGCCACCATCCTCGGTGAGAGTAGGAGACTCTTCGACTTCCTCGATCTCAGGCGTGGGCGAGGGAAGGGGCGTCGGCGTCGGGGGCTGCTCGACGGAAACAGGGGTGGCCGTCGGGCCAACCACTTCGGTAGGCAGCGACTCTGGCGTGGGAGGCTCAGTCGTCGGTGTCGCGGGGGCTGCGGCGTTGTTCACCCTGAGATTGTTGACAAAAAAGACATAGGGGCTGGCGGCATCATCCACGCCCCATACGGCCAGTGCCAGCGTGTATTCACCATCGGGTATGACGCTGGTATCCCACGTGGCCAGCACGCCATTCTCCACCTGTGTTGCCTCGACGATAGCAAAGTCCACCCACTGCGAATCGCCAGTGGGACGTGGTCCGGCGGCGAAGCGCAACTGGTAGAACCTCATATTGGGGTGAGTGGCGATGCCCGTCACATCCACTGCCCCGCCCACGGTCACACCATCACTCGGATAAGTGATGATTGATCGGGCCTGAAGGTGTGGCGCGGCCCACCCCGGTGAACTCGTGGTGAACAGGATCATCACCAGTGCCGTCCCCACGATCAGTATACGCTTGTGCATATGCCTCCCCTGCGATAAGCTCATACCAAGCTTTTCAGAAATGTGCTATGCTCCGCCGGTGAAGTTTCACTTCCGGTGGAGCACAGACAGACAGAAAGTGTAGCATAAAAGGCCCAGAATGACAAGGACTGTGGCTCGAATGTTGGGGAAATCGGCGTTGCCTTGACCAGAGTCCACAGATTGACCAGCGGTCGTTCCTCTGTTATACTCAGCCCGCATCACCAGCAGGCAGCGCAACGGAAGATCAGCCACGGTGTTATTCTAGATGACATCGTCGCTCTTTCCAGACTGGTGACGGGAGTGACGGTGTGTCAGAAGAAAGTGATTCGACGCTCATTGCCCGTGCAAAGAACGACCCGGAGGCCTTTGGTCTGCTGTATGAGCGATACGTGGGCCGAATCTACAACTATATCTATTACCGCACGAGCAATCATCACGAGGCAGAGGACCTAACGTCGCGCACGTTTTACAAGGCGCTGAAGCATTTGCCGCGCTACGTAGACCGGGGAGCGCCCTTCTCCGCGTATCTTTATCGTATTGCGCACAACATCGTGGCCAACTGGTACCGGGACACAGGGCGGCGGCAGATGATCGGCCTCGATGACCTAGTGCTCACGGCGCGGGACCGGGACGAGCCGGCCGCCGTGGCGGAGCGGGTCGAAGAACAGGACATACTGCTGCAAGCAGTTTACCGCTTGCCACCGGATCGACAACAGTTGCTCATACTCAAGCTGGTCGAGCAGATGAGCAACGCCGAGATCGCCGAGGTGATGAAGCGGACCGAGGGCGCTATCAAATCGCTCTACCATCGCACGTTGGTGGTGTTGCGCGAGGAGTTGGCGGAACAAGGCGCACCGGAGTGAGAGCGATTCCAGTCGCCAAAGGCAGGACTGGGGCGGGCAGGTGGGATCCCAGGGAGGACGAACGATGGATGATGGACGTGCAGCCCAAGTGCTGACGGCCCACGCCGATGGGCTGAGGGGACAGTCGGAGGTTATGCAACAGATCACCCTGACGGACGCAGAGCGTCGCCAGCTTACACCTCTGTTTCAACTCGCCGAGCGGTTACACCAGGCTATGCAACCTATACAGCCTTCGGCCGACTTTGTCCGTAGCCTGGGTCAGGAGCTGGTGGAAAGCGCCAGGCACCAGGTCACGCTGGCTAGACGGCTGAGGAGAGGCGTGTGGATCGGTGCAGCCGCCGTTGGATCACTGCTATCTATCGCGTCCCTGATCGGGGCGATAGCATTTATCATCGTACGGTGGCGCGAGCGGGCGCAGGCACAGACCGCCCAGGCCCCGACGGGCTAGATGCACAATACGCCGACTCCCACACGTCAGTGAGCAAGAGCCCCGCCGCAGCCGGGGCTCTTTTTTATTTCCTCGACGACTATCCCCATCGGCGCACGGTCTCCCTGTGTTGTTCCAGGCGGCGCTCTATGCTGCGCAACCGTTCCTCAAGCTCCTGGAGCAGCAGTAGAATCTGGCCGATGGCCTGTTCAGTCGTCAGCTCCCCGCCCCCCCAGGCCCTAATGACACCCTCCATACCATAAGTGCCCATGGCATCTCCTCCCTTTACACGTTAGCGTGTTGAGCAGATGAAAGACTAGGGGAGCCAACGCTCCCCCACCTATGCCCTATTATACACGGAAACGTGTTGGATGTCAAGGTCAAAGAACAAACAGACTCTAGGGCTGCGACTCCTCGCTCTCTTTCGTCGTCGCCTTGTACCCGAATCCTGCCCCCTCGGCGACGAGGGTGAGCAGGCGGTTCATTCCCCCCCGTGGACGATACATCCCTGTCTCCCACTCGCTGATCGTCTGCTGGCGGGTGCCCAGTTCGTCCGCCATCTGTTGCTGTGTCATGCCCATGTGCGCCCGTAGCTCGCGAATGGACTCACTATCCCACTGGTACTTGGCCTGGCGTTTGCCCATGCCTCCACTCCCAACCCGATTCTACCTGTCCCTGCCGCCGACGTCAAGTCTCCATCTGGAGCCTCAGCTCGCGAGGCGGAGGATAAGCGGTAGATACACCCGGCTTACGCGCCACAAGCCCAGGGCTGGATACGTAACGGTGACCATCCGCTCGCCGGAGGGCCAGCGGAACCACAACAGGCGCATGTGGTCCGCACTGATGGCCCGCAGCACGTACGTCTGTTCAGCGCTAACGGTGGTGGTAAAGGCCCACGCGCCGCCCACGGTAGGGGTCACCACGTCGGCACCGGACCCGTCGACAAAACGGAGCGCGACATTGGTGAGGGTGATCTCCCCGGCGGGCGTCATCGTGCCGGTCCCTGTGATCGTCTTGTCCCGGACCCCGTTGCGGTTCTCGTCGGCAAACAAGCTGCCGATCTCGAACCAAAGTTCGCTGAGGAAATCGACCCTCGTGCGCGCCTGGGGTTGCTCGGGCCAGGGCGTGCGGTTCCCAACCTGGTCGGTGGCCCGCGAACGGAAATAGTAGGTATGGTTATGTTCGCCCACAAACTGACCGGACGTATCGACCGTCATAGGCTGCCAGTCAACCCATTCTCCGCCAGCCCCATCGCGCACCTGGATGTCAAAGAAACGGATGCCTGCCTGGTTGTCCTTCCCCTCCCAGGTGACGGTGAACGCCGACGTAAACGTTACCTCCGGCAGCGGATGCACGGTGGAGGTAGGCGACTGGGCGGGCGTCTCGGTCTCGATCACGATCAATGGCTCACCGCCGATAAAGTAGTCGTTGGGGCTGGAGGCCAAGTTGGCCGTGGCACCCGGCAGCGTGGCGGTGTAGATCCAATAGGCCGGTGTGCCGACGAGCAAGTCGGTAGCCGTGACGGTGCGCGTCATGCCCCAACGATCGACGAATGTGGCTGTCGGTATCGCCGCTGGGAGGGTGTAGACGCTGGTGGTGGGCCCCTCGTTCCACAGCACGCTGACCTTGCCCCGAGGCGTGCCCCACAGCGTGACGTTCCGGTGAGAGCCGGTGAGTTCGCGGGTGACAAAGGTGGGCGAAACCAGGTGGGTGGCGGCCACCTGGTAGGCGACGTACGCCGGTCGCAGGGAATGGTCGTTGCGGATCAGGCCAAAGTACTCGCTCATGTCGGCGTCGTGCGTGCGGAAGAAGAGATATCTACCTACATCGGAGGCCCAGGCGTTGGCGTAGGATTGGATCACGTAGGCGGCGGCTTCCTCCTGCGTGCCGGCATAGTCGTACTTGGTGGCATCCGGGTCAACCAGACCGTCGTCCCACACCGGCACCCCCGTCTCGGTGAGCCAGATGGGGTGATCGCCGACGTTATGGATGTTCATCCCGTCCCTGATCTCGTTGATCTTGTCATAGGTGTTGGACACACTGCTGTAGAAATGGACGGACATCACGTCAAAAAAGTGATTGTTCTGCGACGCGTCAGGATCGCCGTCGAGCGTGCTCAGCACCGACCGGTAGTAGCCGGGGTTCTTCCAGTAGTGCAGTCCGCCGAAGAGGACGGTGCAGTCGGGGCAGGCGGCCTTTGTCGCCTGGTAGCCGACCTTGACCAGTTGCGCATAGTCGGCGGACGTACCAGTCCAGAAATGGGTCCACTCCGGCTCGTTCCAGATCTCCCAATGCTGGACCCGGTCCTTGAACCGATCCACGACGGTGTAGCAAAAATCACCCCAATGGTTGTTGGGATCGTCCCAGGCCAGGTACAGACCCTGCGGTGGCGATGACCAGGCGCTTGCCTCCACAGGAGCGAGAACCTGGCGGGCAGTCGGCGCGTACCAACCTGGCGGGCGCTGGTCGAGACTGGGCACCGGGCGACCGGTCGCGCCGCTGGTGGCAGCCCAGTCCGGTGTCCAGAGGAGAATGCCGATCATGTCCATCCCCGCCGCGTCCATGTCGTTCACCAGCGCATCGTAAGCGCCAAAACTCCAGGCGTTGTCGGCAGGCTCAATGTTCGGCCAGACAAAGTCAAACCGGTCCCAGCGGGACCCAGCATCGAGCGCCAAGGGGATGAAGGGGCGATTAGGCCCCTCGGGCGGGTCGTAATAGAAGGAGTAACAGGCCCCTGCCCGTCCGTCGGTCTCCTCCACCGGCGGCAGCGGGGTGACGCCAACCGGCTCGGCCTCGGCGCGCTGAGGCCAGAAGAGAAGGAGCCCTAACCCCAGTGCGAGGGTCAGAGTCAGCAGGAAAACCAAAGTGTGCCTTGTTGTCCACCTCATCACCCGCCTCCTTGTCCTCAGTATAACTGGGGCGGGCAAGCATGTCAATTGTAGTTGGCAGGCTGGTAGACGAGTGAAGGTCAACCGTGACTTGACTACTGCCACCATCCGACTACAATACGCTGTATGCCACGAGACAAACCAACCACCTCACACAGAGCCGGACTAGCCCAACTGCCCCGCAACGTGTGGGCCGTCAGCCTGACCAGCTTTTTTATGGACGTCTCCAGCGAGATGGTGATCAACATCTTACCGCTGTTCCTCGCCAACGTGCTGGGGGTGAGGACGAATGTGATCGGTTTGATCGAAGGCGTGGCCGAGGCGACAGCCAGCCTGCTCAAGCTCTTTTCGGGATGGCTTTCCGATAGAATGCGGGCCCGCAAGTGGTTGGCGGTGGGCGGCTACGCTCTGTCCGCGCTATCGAAGCCATTCTTCTACTTTGCCAACTCCTGGGGTGCAGTGGCCGGCGTCCGCTGGGCCGACCGGGTGGGCAAAGGCATCCGCACCGCCCCCCGTGACGCACTCGTCGCTGACAGCATCGACGAACGCCACCGAGGGCTGGCCTTTGGCTTCCACCGGGCCGCCGATACCGGCGGGGCCGTGCTGGGGTTGCTGATCGCCTTGGGCGTGGTTTGGATGGCCCAAGCCAGAAGTACGGAGCTGAATCGCCCCACGTTCCAGACGGTGGTGTTGATTAGCCTGGTGCCGGCTTTCCTGGCGGTCCTGTCGCTGGCGCTAGGGGCGAAGGACGTGCCGGTGACCGCCCAGCGGGCGATGCCCCGGTTCGCCTTCCGCAGCCTAGGCAGGCGCTTTGCCATGTTTATGCTCATCGTCGGGATTTTTGACCTGGGCAACTCTTCCGATGCCTTCCTGGTGTTGCGAGCCCAGGAGCGAGGGCTAAGCGTCGTCGGCGTGCTGGGGATGCTGGTGACCTTTAACCTCGTCTACACGCTGGTCAGCACGCCTGCGGGCTCCCTCTCCGACCGTGTCGGACGGCGGCGGCTCATCGTCGGCGGCTGGCTGGTCTATGCAGCGATCTACCTGGGATTCGCGCTGGCCGGTGCGGGCTGGCACGTGTGGGTGCTGTACGCGGTCTACGGCGTCTACTACGGCCTGGCCTACGGCACGACCAAGGCGATGGTCGCGGACGTCGTGCCGGAGGAG
>CAYUIS010000009.1:57128-59852 GCA_964444825.1 uncultured Anaerolineales bacterium
GACGAATGACGGGTGACCAACGACGAATTCGTCCACCGTCCACTGTCTTTCGTCACCTGAATACCGCAAAGGGGATTTGTCATGGAATATCGAGTCTTGGGGCGGACGGGCGTGAAGGTGTCCAGCCTATGTTTTGGCACGATGTCGTTCGGCGGGATCGCCGACGAAAGGACCGCCGCGGCCATGTTTCACCGCTGCCGCGAGGCCGGCATCAATTTCGTCGACACGGCCAACGTGTACGCGGGCGGCCGTTCTGAAGAGATCCTGGGCCAGTTGATCGCCGGTTGCCGGGACGAACTCATCCTCACCTCCAAGGTAGGGGTCACCACGGGCAAGGACGTGAACGCCGGTGGGCTATCGCGCCGCCACATCGCGCTTGCGGTGGAGGATAGCCTACGACGCCTGCAGACCGACCGCCTGGATCTGTATTTTTTGCACACATTTGACCCCCACACACCGATGGAGGAGACGCTGCGTGGGCTGGATGAGCTGGTCCGTCAGGGCAAAGTCCTCTACCTGGGGGTCAGCAACTGGGCCGCGTGGCAGATCGCCACGGCGCTGGGCATCTCGGCCCGCGAGGGGTTGTCACGATTCGAATGCATCCAGCCTATGTACAACCTGGTCAAGCGCCAGGCCGAGGTGGAGATCCTGCCCCTGGCGCAGGCGGAACAGGTGGGCGTGATCTCGTACAGTCCCCTGGGAGGGGGTCTGTTGAGCGGGAAGTACGGCAAGACGAGCAGGCCGGAAAGCGGGCGACTGGTTGAGAACACCATGTATATGTCCCGTTACGGCGACTCGGCCTACTATGAGATCGCGGAACGGTTCAGCGCGCACGCGGAGGAGCGGGGAGTGCATCCGGCGTCGCTGGCGGTGGCCTGGGCGATGTCACACCCGGCGGTCACCGCGCCCATCATCGGCGCGCGCAACGTGGGACAACTGGAGGCTTCGCTGGCTGCGCTCGATGTGGAGATGACGCCCGAATGGCGGGCCGAGATCGCGGCGCTATCGATCGAGCCACCCCTGGCGACCGACCGGAGCGAAGAAAGGATGGGGGTCGTTTATCAGGGCGGGAAGCCAAAATAGCGCCTGCTGAACGGGTCTCCTGCGCGGCTCATCAAGCCTGTGAAAAACTACCAGCGTCGTTTTCAACCAAGATGGACAGGCGGGTCACGGCATCCTCGACCTGTGTCACCAATGGATGATCGCCCAGGCGCTCACGGACCAAATCGTTGACCTTCGTATAGTACCAGAGTGTCTGGTCCGGTCCGCGGTTAAATCGATCCCACACCCCGGACCCGGCGCGACGTAGATCGGCGGCCAGCGTCCGGGCATTATGTAATACGTCTGCGGCCTTGATGGCGATCGCCCCATCGCTGGCCTGGCGCAGCTTTTTCAGGCTTTCCCGCTTGCGAGCCTCCCAGGGGTGCCCGTGTCCCTGGGCATCTCGTTTCTGCTCGGACAGCGCGTCCACCATCTCTGCGACGTCCGGCCCAAATTCCTCCTCGATCCGGTCCAGGGGGTAATCCTGATCCTCCACCACGTCGTGCAGGAGCCCGGCAACGACCACCGGTTCGGGAAACCCGTGACGGGCCAGAATGACTGAAACGTGCACCGGATGGGTGATGTAGGGGATATCGGTCCCCTTGCGGTTCTGCTCGCGGTGTTCCCTGGAGGCCAGCACGAGCGCCGCCTCATACTTTTCGGAGTAGACCATGTTCCTCCCCAGGCAAGAGATTAGGTTTCTTCGGCTCATCGCTTCCGCTTGCGAGCCAGGCGCAACGCGGTGATCAACCCCTTCTCGCGGACGGTCTTTATCGCGATGCCGCGCGAGGTGATCTCGAAATACTTTTCGCCATAGTGGGCCAGCTTGTCCTCGTCGATCTCGATGCCCAGGCCGGGCACATCGGGGATGGCGACGGTGGAATCGGAAGCGATGTGGATCGGCTCGGCCAGGATACCATCGCGGGTCTCGGGCGCCCAGGCTGGCGGCTCGTAGGGGTACTCAATGGGGTGATCTCGCGGCCCGGCGGCGTGGACATGCAGGTTGACCAGGAAGCCCAGACCGTTTGTCCAGGTATGAGGCGTAAAGCCCAGACCCTGCTCGCGACACGCGTCGAGCACCTTCATCGCATCGCCAATGCCGCCGCCCATCGTCGCATCGGGCTGGTAGATGTCAAAGCTGCCCTTATCCAGCATCACCTTGAACTCTTGCCAGCCGCCGTTCAACTCAGCTCCGGCGATAGGCACGTCGGAGCGGCGCCGCAGCTCCGCCAACTCGTCCCAGGCGTACATATCGAGGGGTTCCTCGATCCATCCCACCCCCAGGTCTGCGCAAGCCTGGGCGAATTCTGTTGCCCGCTCCAGTGTCCAGATGGGCACGTCCTCCACGATGGTCACCGGCCAGCCCTGGTTGGCGTCCACGCCGATCTCCATATCGTCGCCCACGGCGCGACGCACGGCCTCGACCTGGGCCACGTCCTCGGCTGGGTCAAAGCTGTGGACCCGGAGCTTGACGGTCCGGAAGCCCATGTCGCGCAGGTGGAGCACCTCCTCGGCACGCTGCTCCGGGGAATGGACCTCGCCGGTAGAGGCGTATACCTCGGCGCGCCCTCCGCCCGTTTTATCCTCCTCACTTGCGGGGGGGACAGAGGGCGGGGAAAGAAGGGCCCAGACCGGCTTGCCCTCAACCTGGCCCTTGATGTCCCAGAAGGCGGCCTCCATCCA